>JAIBEY010000038.1 GCA_019459525.1 Prolixibacteraceae bacterium | reverse complement strand
GCAAAATTGCATGATGTTTACCCCTTTAGAACCTAATGCTGGGCCTATCGGAGGTGAAGGGTTAGCAGCACCCCCCTTTACTTGCAATTTAATTAATCCAGCAATTTCTTTAGCCATAATAAAATCGATAAAAGATTTATTACTCCTTTTCTACTTGCATGAAGCTAAGCTCCAAAGGAGTTTTTCGTCCAAAAATTTTGACCATTACTTCAAGCTTCTTCTTTTCCTCATTGATTTTCTCAATGATTCCATTGAAGCCATTAAATGGCCCATCAATAACTTTCACAGTTTCTCCTACTACAAATGGAATGTTCATTTCTTCGCCTGATTCAGCCATTTCATCTACCCGACCAAGAATCCGGTAAACTTCAGACTGCCTCATTGGAACTGGTTCTCCACTTTTTGTATCACCAAGGAAGCCGATGACGTTGGGTATACTTTTCAAAATGTGGGGAATTTCTCCAACCAGACAAGCTTCAACCAAAACATAACCAGGAAAGAAATTTCTTTCTTTGCTGATTTTTTTTCCGTTACGAATCTGATAAACCTTTTCTGTAGGAATCAATACCTGTGAAACGTATTCCTGGAGACCAGCATTTGCAATCTCGTTTTCAATATATTCCTTGACTTTTTTTTCTTTTCCACCTATAGCCCGAAGAACATACCATTTTTTTACGTTTTCACTCATGTTGTGCTCCTAAAGGAATTAATAAAATAAACTGTACACAAAGTTCATAATGCTTTCAAAAGAGAAATCCATTACGAAAACTATTAGTGCTATGATTAAGGAAGCAACCATTACGATGAAAGCACTACTTTGTAATTCTTTTCGTGTAGGCCAGGAAACTTTATGAACAAGCTCATTATAAGCTTCTTCGAAATAGATTTTAAGTTTCATTTTTAAATGTAATATTATTTGAACGGATGGTAAGACTCGAACTTACGTTGATTCTATAAAAACAAAACTCCCAACCGAGTAACATCCGTAAAAAGTCCCGGACCAAAGTCCAGGACTTTCTATCAGAATATTTTGTTTCGAATTACGATACAATTTCAGTAACCTGACCAGCACCTACTGTACGTCCACCTTCACGGATAGCGAAACGAAGACCAACACTAAGAGCCACTGGATAGATCAATTGTACTTCAATTGATACGTTATCGCCTGGCATAACCATTTCACGTCCTTCTGGTAAACGAATTTCTCCGGTTACGTCAAGAGTACGGATGTAGAATTGAGGACGATATTTATTGTGGAATGGAGTGTGACGTCCACCTTCTTCTTTTTTCAGGATATAAACCTCAGCGTTGAAAGTTGTATGAGGAGTAACTGAACCTGGTTTTGCAAGAATCTGTCCACGTTTGATTTCTTTTTTATCAACACCACGTAACAACAAACCTACGTTGTCACCAGCCTGACCATCATCCAAAATTTTACGGAACATTTCAACACCGGTACAAACTGTCTTACGACCTTCAGCACCAAGTCCAATCAACTGAAGTTCGTCACCAGTGTGAACAACACCAGTTTCGATACGACCAGTTGCAACAGTACCACGACCAGTGATCGAGAATACATCTTCAACAGGCATCAGGAATGGTTTATCAATATCACGTGGAGGAAGTGGAATCCATGTATCACAAGCATCCATCAATTCAAGTACTTTTTCTTCCCATTGTGGTTCTCCATTTAAAGCACCAAGAGCAGAACCCATGATAACAGGAGCATTGTCACCATCGAATTTATAGAAACTCAACAATTCGCGAACTTCCATTTCAACAAGTTCCAAAATTTCCGGATCGTCAACCATATCTACTTTGTTCATGAAAACGACCAATTTAGGTACGTTTACCTGACGAGCTAAAAGGATGTGTTCACGAGTCTGTGGCATAGGACCATCAGTAGCAGCAACTACAATAATAGCACCGTCCATCTGAGCAGCACCAGTAACCATGTTCTTCACATAGTCAGCGTGACCAGGACAGTCAACGTGAGCATAGTGACGAGTAGCTGTTTCGTACTCAACGTGTGCAGTGTTAATTGTGATACCACGCTCTTTTTCTTCTGGAGCGCTGTCGATTGATTCAAACGATTTAATTTCGCAATAACCTTTTTTTGCCAATACTGTAGTAATAGCGGCAGTCAAAGTAGTCTTGCCATGGTCAACGTGGCCAATTGTACCAATATTGACATGGTCTTTGTCCCTGTTAAATTTTGCTTTTGCCATAACTTGTAATAATTTTAAATTATCTTTTTAAACTTTCATCTGAGCTGAGGGCGAGAATTGAACTCGCGACCTCTTCCTTACCAAGGAAGCGCTCTACCCCTGAGCTACATCAGCAACTATTTTATTTTGAGCGGGAGACGAGATTCAAACTCGCGACCCTTAGCTTGGAAGGCTAATGCTCTATCGACTGAGCTACTCCCGCAATTGCGAAGATTAGAATTTCAAATCCTGAAGGTCAGAATTTACTCTAATCTTCATCATTCTACCATTCCAATATTCTTTTTTGTGGGGAGAGCAGGATTCGAACCTACGAAGACGTACGTCATCTGAGTTACAGTCAGACCCAGTTGGCCACTTTGGTATCTCCCCAATACAATTTTAGAACTTTTATTTCAATGAGCCGAATCTCAGATTCGAACTGAGGACCCCGAGATTACAAATCACGTGCTCTGGCCAACTGAGCTAATTCGGCATTCTTAGCACATCACGTCAAAAACCCCCTATAAACCTCCAATTCCTGTTTACAGGGGATTTCTTTTTGGATTAATATCACCGAAATAACACTTATCCGAAAAAGGTGTGCAAATGTATAAATATTTTATTGGAATTCACAAAAATCAATTAAATTTTTCGACATTATTTGTCTTTTACCTTTTCTTTAAACTTAGTTAACTGACGGCGAATTGCATCAATAGCAAGGTCAACAGCCTCTTCAAAAGAGTCAGCTTGCTTTTCAGAAAAAAGGTAATCAGATCCAGGAATGGAAAGTTTAATCTCGGCAATTTTATTATTTGCAGTTTCCGGTTTTACAACCTTTAAAATTACTTCAGCACCAATAATACCTTCAAAGTAGGTATCAAGTTTTGCTACTTTTTTATTTACAAAATCAGTCAGTTTCTGATCGGCTGCGAAGTGTACAGTGTTTAACTGAATGTTCATAATTAATCCTCCTAAATTTTACGATCGTGGATGTGCTTGTCTATATACTTTTTGAATCTTCTCTAAAGAGGTATGGGTGTATATTTGGGTTGCTGAAAGATTTGAATGACCTAACATTTCTTTTACCGCATTTAAATCGGCTCCTCTATTAAGAAGATGAGTAGCAAAAGTATGTCGGAGCACATGCGGACTTTTTTTATCTATTGTAGTAACCAAAGCCAGATATTTGTTAACCACCCGGTAAATTAACTTCTCGTAAACCGGATCACCAGATGATGTCAGCAACAATGATTCGGCATGCTTACCGAACAATTGTGTTCGTTCTGCCTTGTATTGTTCGATCAACAAGTTCAAGCTTTGTGGGTAAGGAATAATTCGTTCCTTATTGCGCTTACCTAATACTTTAAGCAGAAACTCTGATTGAAAAATGTCAGCGTCCTTAAGATGCATCAATTCAGCCAACCGAATTCCTGTTCCATACAACAGACTTAAAATTAACTTATCGCGAAGTGCTTCAAAGTCATTTCCGAAAAAACCATCATCCAACAAATGGTTGAGATTTTTCTCTTCAACAAAATAGGGTAGTTTTTTTCGAACCTTTGGAACAATAACGTTAACCAGGTTATTTTCTTTTACTACCTCCAACCTCAATAAATATTTATAAAAAGACTTTAATGCCGATATCTTTTTATTTACTGTTCGGGCTGAAAGCCCACTATCCATCAAATGAATAACCCATTGACGGGCAACCTTATCATTTATTCCTTCAACATTAAAATCCCCGATCGTTTGGATAAAAAACTCTTCAAACTGATCGAGGTCTTTCTTATAGGCAATAGCAGTTAAATGCGAATACCTTTTTTCGTATTTCAGGTAATTAATAAATGATTCCTGATGGGACATGAGTAAATAATTTACATCTTAGGCAGGAACCTCCTAGCAAATTCTAGTCGTCCTGACGCAGCAAATTCTCAATATAAATGGCTTTTTTTACTTCAGCCCTTCTTTCGACTGACGGTTTCGTAAAAGCTTGTCTTTCGCGCAACTCTTTTACAACACCTGTTTTTTCAAACTTTCTTTTAAATCTTTTCAGCGCTCTTTCGATATTTTCGCCTTCTTTTACTGGAATAACGATCATACAATTATAATTTTTCTAGTTAAAATTCGAGCCGCAAATTTATGAATTAAACCTTACCAATCAAATTTATACTAAAAAATTTATTTTAAAACCATCTGATTGCTTAATACTCTTGATGTACAAAACGTTGAATATCTGATTTTGTTCTACAAATACGGCTTTATTCTGTTGTACTGGTCTATGTTTAAAATCATACTATCGAGTAAAACGGTTTTATCCCGAAAACTTCCATGCTTTGTCCTGAACTTTATAATCAGCTTGGCAAGATCTTTTTGAAGGTATGGATGCTTTGACAATTCGTAAATATCCGCAAAGTTGAGATCTATTTTCCTGATTTTCGATGGATCAATGGTAATTTTATCGGCGATAACCTGAATCGTTTGTTCGCTCATACCAAAAACTTCGTTCAACTGATGAATGGAGTAAAATCCGCCTACCAAATCGCGATATTTTACGATACGTTTTGAAAGCTTATCGCCAATACCTGGTAATGCTTTCAACTGGACTGAATCAGCAGAATTAAGCTCAATTCTGATCGTCTTTACAATGGGGGCTTTATCTTCAGGATTTTTTTCAGCTTTTTCGATGCGAATAAAGTTTGCCAGTTCACTCTTCTGATCATTCCGCAAACCCCATATCTTAAAAAAGTCCTCTTTACTGCGAAAAGTTCCGCCTTTACTTTGATATTTTCTGATTGTTGCTATTTGTTTCGCGGTTAAGCCCAAACGAACAAATTCGTCGTCAGTAGCTGTATTCGGATCAAAGTAAAATGTCTCAGCCTTTTGTACTTTTGAAACTACCCTATTTTCATTGTCTTCAATCACCAGATAAGGCTCAACTCGCATATAAACGTCGTCAGTCACTCCGTAGATTTTTCTAAAATCAGATTTTGAAAACCATTTCCCTCCTTTATTCCTGAAACGCAGTAAATTCCGCTTTACCTGATCGGACAAGTCAAGTCGATAAAGTTCGATGGAATCAATGGTGTTGGGATCGAATGGGAAAAGAGTTCCTTCTTCCTTGATTTGTTGATTGAGGGAATCATTAAACATCCCCAACTCATAACTGGCAGAATCGAGAAGCACTGTATCTATTTTTCCCGGAGTTTCGAAATAGAAAATAACTTTATTCGCAATAGCCAAAAGGAAAATAAGGATGATTAGAATGGTAATTCCCTTGCGTTCATTTCTGCTAAAAGTAAAATAATCCCGTATTAATTGTTTGAAGTTCATAGGGTGAAAAAAAGTCTCACTAATTTACTTCATTTCTATGAAAATAAAAAACCCGGTTTATTCAACCGGGTTTACAAATTATATTTATAATGCGCTTAGCTTCTGTTCATGTTATTCAGATCGTTACAAGCCACCTTTAAACGCTCAATCATAGATTCCTGTCCTTTACGCAACCACACGCGCGGATCGTAATACTTTTTGTTTGGTTTATCTTCTCCGTCAGGATTTCCAATCTGTCCCTGCAAGTAAGCCCGGTTCTGAGCTTCGTACTTACGAATACCATCCCATGTTGCCCATTGCGTATCGGTATCAATATTCATTTTAACCACACCATACGAAATTGCTTCACGGATCTCTTCCAGGGTTGAACCTGAACCTCCATGGAAAACAAAGTCAATTGGTTTTTCGCTCAATCCGTGTTTGGCAGAGATGAATTTCTGCGAATTGTCGAGAATTTTAGGAGTAAGCTTTACGTTACCAGGCTTATAAACACCATGAACATTACCAAAAGAGGCGGCAATGGTGAAGTTTGGACTGATCTGAATCAGCTCTTCGTAAGCATAATTTACATCCTCGGGTTGGGTATAAAGTAAGGAATTATCCATTCCGGTATTATCAACACCATCTTCTTCGCCACCGGTACAACCCAACTCAATTTCAAGGGTCATCCCAATTTTGCTCATTCGAGCCAGGTATTTCTTGCATATCTCAATATTTTCCTGAATCGGTTCTTCGGATAAGTCGAGCATGTGTGAACTGAACAATGGTTTTCCGGTTTCTGCAAAATGTTTTTCACCGGCATCAAGTAACCCATCAATCCAAGGCAATAATTTCTTCGCAGCATGATCAGTATGCAATACCACATGAACGCCATATAGTTCGGCTAACAGGTGAACCGATTTTGCCCCGGCAATAGCCCCGGCAATTGGCGCTAATTGTCCATCCAGTTTCAAGCCTTTCCCGGCATAAAATTGAGCTCCACCATTAGAGAATTGAATAATAACAGGTGAATTAACAACCTTTGCTGTTTCCAAAACTGCATTTACAGAATCAGAACCAACCACATTTACTGCAGGTAGCGCAAAATGCTCTTCCTTGGCAATTTTGAATACTTTTTGCAAATCTTCTCCGGAAACAACTCCGTATTTTACAACTTCTGAAATCTTTGTCATTTTATCTATTTTTAGTTTAACGACTCTATCCCAAGCATTTTTCAACTTGTCTGAATATAACTATCCAGTATTCGGATTGTTCAATCCTTTCGATCAAAATTACAATAACTATTTGATTATCTGAAGCTAAAAAAATATAAAAATTTCAGGATAATTTATTCGATATCGGGTTGTTTTTAATCTGGAAAACGAGTAAAAAAACAAGCCCAAGTCAGTGTTAAGTATTTTTTAAAACACCAAAGCAAATCAGTTAATTGAACTGGCGGTGAGTGATTATTCACTAATATTGTGGTGCTTTTTAAGAAAGCACCAAAAATCACTATCGTTAACCAATTTAAAAATCACAAAATGAGTACTAGTTATAAAGACTTAGGACTTGTAAACACCAAAGAGATGTTTGCAAAAGCAGTTGCCGGCGGGTATGCCATCCCTGCATACAATTTTAACAATCTGGAGCAACTTCAGGCAATCGTTCAGGCATGTGTTGAAACTAAGTCACCTGTTATCCTTCAGGTATCTTCGGGTGCCCGTAAATATGCCAACGCCAATTTGCTTCGTAACATGGCAAAAGGCGCTGTTGAATTTGCCAAAGAACTGGGATGCGAAATTCCAATCGCTCTTCACCTTGATCATGGCGACACTTTTGAACTTTGCAAAGACTGTATCGATAGCGGGTTCTCTTCAGTAATGATTGATGGTTCTCACCACTCTTTTGAAGACAATATTGCATTAACCAAAAAAGTTGTTGAATACGCACACGCTCATGGCGTAACTGTTGAAGGCGAGCTTGGTGTTTTAGCTGGCGTTGAAGATGATGTGGTTGCTGAAAAATCGCACTACACCAAACCTGAAGAAGTTATCGAATTCGTAACAAAAACTGGTTGTGACTCACTTGCCATCTCTATCGGAACTTCACACGGAGCAAACAAATTCACTCCTGAACAATGCACCCGTAATGAAAAAGGTGTTTTAGTTCCACCTCCACTCCGTTTCGATATTCTTGAAGAAATTGAAGCAAAACTTCCAGGATTCCCTATTGTATTACACGGTTCGTCATCAGTTCCACAAGAAGATGTTGACACCATCAACAAATTCGGCGGTGCATTGAAAGACTCTGTTGGTATTCCTGAAGAACAACTTCGCAAAGCCGCAAAATCTGCTGTTTGTAAAATCAACATCGACTCTGACGGTCGTTTGGCGATGACTGCAGCAATCCGCAAAGTATTTGTTGAGAAACCAGGTGAATTCGACCCACGCAAATATTTGGGACCAGCTCGTGACGCGTTGAAAGAACTTTACAAACACAAAAACGAAAACGTATTGGGTTCAGCCGGAAAAGCTTAATCTGAAGCATTGACGATAAATAAAGGGGATAACTTAGGTTGTCCCTTTTTTGTTTTAGAACGGATACCCGATGGCAAAAGACAGGTTAAAATGCTCGCCTTTTATAGGATAATTACCCGGGATAATCCTTTTCCCGGCAGGGAGTGAAGGATCCCTCATTTTCATTCCTAAATCGAGCCGAAACAGGAAATAGGTAAAATCGAACCGCATACCAAAACCAGAACCAACGGCGATCTGCTTGTAAAACTCATCTGCTTTAAAAACAGCACCAGAGCGGTTATCTTTGCGGTTAATTGCCCAAATATTTCCGGCATCCAGAAATAAAGCACCTTCCATTCTCCAAACTAACTTAAAACGGTATTCCAGGTTGGCTTCCAGCTTAATATCTGAGGATTGGTTGGGATAAGTATCAACCGGAGCTTTGTATGAACCTGGCCCGAGCGACCTAACCTGCCATGCCCGAATGCCATTGGCTCCTCCAGTAAAATATTTCTTCTCAAACGGCAAAACATCGAAGTTGCCATACGGAACACCAATCCCAATAAATGCGCGACCAACAACCGAACTCAACTTATTAATCATGTGGCCATAACGGTATTCAAAGTCTCCTTTCACATATTGGGCAAAACGGGTATTCAATATCTGATAAAACGAACTCATATGGCCGGTAATGGTATCCAGAACGCTGGTCCTATTCTTGTTGACCAACCCGGAATATAGGCCGAACAGATTTCCGGCTGATTCGAAATTAACCTTATAGAATATATAATCCTCGCGCTTGCCGATGTTCTGCGTATTGTACATCCAACTATAATTCGATGCCAATATAAGATGATCGGTAAAACTGCTTTTGATGTATAAATCTTTTATAGAATTGATGAAAGCCTCATTCTGATCGTAAAGGTGGACATAGTTCAAATCAACCAAATTCAATGTATGAAACTGAAATTGAGTCGTTTTCCAATTGTAACCAAACTTCAGATTCGTAATTGTCCTGACATAATCAGGCCGTTTTTGGTAATTGTACCCAACCGTAAATTTAGTTTCAGGAATCTGAAATGTGAACATCTTTTTGCGGCCAATAAAACTTAGGAATTTGGGGATAGTAACACTCGATTCGATACCAAATTCCTGTGTATTGAGACTACTGTTATTGACCAATGATGTCTGTTGCCTTTCCCTGGCGCCACGAAGTTGCAAATCAAAAACCTCGGCACCACGAAACAAATTGCGATGCTGAAAATTCAGATTTCCTGCAACACCCAAGTTCCCCGATGAATTTGTTCCTTCCACATCAACAGAGAAATTTTGCCGGGGCAATGAAGACAGTTGAATCTTGCAATCGAGCAAAGGGATTGAATCCGCATATAAATTCGTTTCAGCAAAACTGATATTGATGAGTTTAAATTGCTTCAACCGGTTTAATGCCCTGTAGGTTTTTTCCGCATTCTGCAAACTATAATAAGTACTATCCGTTAACCTATTTAAATTAGAAAACAAAAAAGGCTTATATTTCAACTTTCCTGAAGAGGTAAAAATATAATTATCGACAACCAAGGTATCCATCGGCTGCTCTGCCTGATCAGACAAAAGACCGGTCGTTTTAAAATCAGGATTTATCAGGTAATTCCTGATCTTGTATTTTTGGTGCGGAACAACATCACTCTCGTCATTTTTCAACAAGGCATCGTCAATGGTTACGGTAAGGTCAACCTGATTGCTGTAAAAATTGGAATCGGCCTGATAGGTTATAAAATCTTCATTAAACTTATAAAAACCCTTGTCCTTCAAAACCCTTGAAATCCGCTGCCTTTCTGCATTTAATAAATCAACATCGAATATATCAGTTGGCTTAATCAGTTGGTTCACCGAGTCGCGAAGCAGGACATCCCGCAGATTCATATCCTTAAACGAATACGAATAGTTACGAATCCGGTATGGTTGCCTTGCCTTGATATAGAAAGACAGATTAAGTTTCTTTTTCCTGTTGTTAACTGTTGCCGAATCAATTACCTCCGCGTTATAATAGCCCTTGTTCCTCAAATAAATTAAAAGCTGACCTTTGGTTCGCTCTGCCTGAAATTCATCGTACAAAACCGGTGCTTCGCCAATGCGTTTTAGCCAGTCGTTTTCTTTTTTTGCCGACGACAAATTGTACAACCCGAGGTGGAATTTAAACATGCCCAGTATTTTCAGGTTTTCCTTTTGCCTGATGTGTGTTTTAATTTCCTCACGTTTCAGGTTTTTATCGTCAACCTTTACAGAAATTTTATTGAGCAGACATTTTCCTTCCGGTACAAATCTGGTTGAGTTGCAAGACCCCAGCAGGAAGATGCAGCCCAAAAGCAGGATTGAATAAGCAATAAAACAGTTGTTCCGGAGAAATAAACGCATCATTTTGAGTTTTTACAAAAATAAACAGAGCATTTGGTTCGCAAATCTTTCAGACCTTTTTATTTTTACATTTTTAGAACGAAGATCCATGAGATATGTTGAGTAAGAACAAAATTAAACTAATACAGTCATTAAACCGAAAAAAAAGCAGAGACGAAACCGGACTTTTCCTGATCGAAGGAATTAAAATGGTTGAAGAGGCTCTTCGTTCTGGTTGCCCTATCCAAACGTTGGTCTGCACTTCCACGTTTCTTGAACAATATCCGGAAGCAGCCACAAAGGCCGGCGAACTGATAGAAACAGATACTGCGACGATTCAGAAAGCAAGCTTACAGCAGAATCCTCAGGATGCACTGGCTATTCTGGCCCAACCAGTCAATCCACGGCCCGAGCTAAACTTACCAAACGAGCTTTTCCTTGCGCTTGACTTCATTCAGGATCCCGGAAATCTGGGTACGATTCTGCGAATTGCCGATTGGTTTGGAATAAAAACGGTTATTTGCTCTGAAAATACAGTTGATGCTTATAATCCTAAGGTTGTTCAGGCCAGCATGGGAGCCATTTTCAGGACTAAAACCTGGTACACCAGCCTGGAGGATTATTTGAATGAGATTGACCGAGCACAAATACCCGTTTACGGCACCTTTCTGGAAGGCGAAAACATCTACCAGGAATCGCTTACCCGTAACGGAATTATTGTGATGGGAAACGAAGGGAACGGCATATCCGAGCCCATAAGCAAATTGGTAAACCGGAGATTATTAATCCCAACTTTTTCTTCGGATAAAAACAAGCCGGAATCGTTAAACGTAGCTATTGCTACCGCTATTTGTTGTTCGGAATTCAGGCGCAGATAGGTACAAAAAGCTTATTTCCGGAAGTAATTTTCGGCAAAAGCCTCGGCACAGCGTTCGCCATCCATCGCCGAAGAGACGATTCCACCGGCATACCCGGCACCTTCGCCACACGGATAAAGACCACGAATCTTTACATGCTCAAACGTATCCTCTTTTCGCGGAATACGGATTGGCGAAGAGGTACGCGATTCCACCCCCACAATAATGGCATCGTTGGTTAAATAACCATGAGCCTTTTTATCAATCAGTTTGAATGCCTCCTGAAGCCTGGTCCGGATTCGTTTCGGAAGTTTTTCGTGCAAAGGGACGGAAACCAAACCCGGGTGATAGGATGATTCGGGCAAATCCTGTGAAAAACGATCGGCCACAAAATCGGCCATCCGCTGAGACGGGGCAAACTGAGTCTGTCCGTTCAGTGAAAAACATAACCGTTCAATTTTACGCTGAAATTCAAGCCCGGCCATCACGCCTAAATGCCTGAACTCATTTAAATCTTCAGGCCTGATTTCAACAACCATTCCCGAATTGGCAAACTTCGTATTTCGCCGGGTTGGCGACATACCATTAACCACCATTTCGCCAGGCGCAGTGGCGGCAGGGACCATTATCCCACCGGGGCACATGCAAAATGAATAGACTCCACGCTGTTCAACCTGCTCCACAAACGAATAGGTTGCCGGTGGCAAATACGGTCCGCGTTGTGGTTGATCGTATTGTATCGAATCAATTAAAGCCTGCGGATGTTCAGCCCTTACCCCAACGGCAAAGGTTTTAGCTTCGATAGAAATACCCTTTTCATATAAAAGTTCATAAATCTCACGAGCCGAATGGCCTGTTGCCAAAATAACCGCTTCGGCTTCAACAATTGTTGTATCAGCCAGCATAATTCCTGTACAACGGTCGTTTTCAACAATAAAATCGGCAACCCTGCTGTTAAAATGAATTTCGCCGCCAGCCTCTACTATTTTATTCCGAATACTGGTAATGATACCGGGAAGCATATTGGTACCGATATGAGGATGAGCGTCAATCAAAATTTCAGGAAGAGCGCCGTTGGCATAAAATATTTCGAGAATACGCCTGACATTTCCCCGTTTCTTCGATCGGGTATATAATTTTCCGTCGGAAAAAGTGCCTGCCCCACCCTCCCCAAATCCGTAATTCGAATCCGGATCGACCAAATGTTCGCGATGAATTTTGGCGATATCGCGCTTCCGGTCGCTCACATTTCTGCCACGTTCAAAAATTACGGGTTTAAAGCCCAGTTCAATCAAACGCAACGCAGCGAAAAGCCCGGCTGGCCCGGCACCAACAATAACAACGGCAGGTTTTTGTCCAACCTGGTCGTACCGAAAATCGATAAGCTCAGGCGTAGGCAATTCGTCGATAAAAACTTCAACGCCCAAATTAATCCGAATAGCACGCTGGCGGGCATCAATCGATTTACGTTTGACGTTAATCAGTTTAATCCGTTCTTCATCAACATGAAGTTTCTCAGCTAAAATTGGTTTGTAGAATTGTTCGTCAGAAGCCTGTTTAGGCGAAAGTGAAAGATTGATTTCCTGTTTCAAGGTTATTCGAAATGAAAACTAAATATAAACATATTTGAAGACAAACGGGAAAAGGCATTGGAATAAACCTGATACTGAGTACTTTTCGGCCCAACGTCCAAAACATTATCCATTCCAAAACTAAATTTCAATTCTGTTGAAAGCCTGAAGAACTGCAAATAGCTGTCCCAACCCACACCCGCTTCAAGATAAGTACTGAAAGGTTTTAACCGTACCAAATCCTCCTGTCCGGTCTTCGATATGTCGATGCGACATGCTCCACCAGCAATGAGATAAGGCCTTTGGTTGTTCATCTTTCTCGATTTATACTTTAACAACAACGGGAAATCAAGAAATGTTGATTTGATGGAATAATATTCTTTGCTTCCGGGATTAACATCAAGAATTGGGATATTGTAAACCAGTTTTCGTTCGCTGAAAGACATCCCCGGCAAAAAACGAAGATCGAAGCTTTCGGCCAGCCGAAGGTTAGTCACAATCCCGACAGTAAATCCAGGCGTTAAAGTGCTGATGTCGGCTCTTATTTTTTCATCCGCATATATGGTTTTTCCATCAATCACTTCAAGATTTTCAGCATCAAATTTAGGATTGTCGCCAATCAGGGTAAAATGGGTGAAATCAAAATCAAGCGTATTTACGCCAAGCGAAAATCCGAAATGAATTCGTTTATCATCAAAAGTTGTTAAATTCTTAAGCAACATCCTTTGAGAAAAAGAGGTAAGCCCGACTAACAGAAGTATAAGGATAAATAAAAATCTCTTCACAATAAAACAGTTATCTACTATTCAATGAAACCACAATATTACAAAATTATTGTATGATGGATTTATTTTTGAGCCACGTAAATGGTCGCAATCCCGAAAGTTAGTCTTTTTTGCCTGGCTCGCGAAAAACCAACGCGATTTAAAATCGATAAAAACTTTTGATCATCGGGAAAAGCCATTACCGACTCTGGCAAATACGAATAGGCTGAACCGTCTTTGGATACGAGTTTCCCGATAAAAGGCAATATCCTGAAAAAATAAAAAAAATAAAACTGCTTCATCGGGAAATGCCGGGGTTTTGAGAATTCAAGGATAATAGCAACTCCTTCATCTTTTAATACCCGGTGAAACTCTTTCAACCCGTTCTCAAGGTTTTCAAAATTGCGCACTCCAAAAGCAACAGTAATTGCATCGAAAGAATTGTTGCTAAAAGGCATTGCTTCCGAATCTCCCTTTTGAAATTCAATCAGTTGATCCAAGCCCAATCGTTTTACTTTGTCGCGGCCGACTTGTAACATTTGCTCAGAAATATCGAATCCGGTTATCTTCCGCGGTTTTAATTTCGATGCCGCCACCGCGAAATCACCCGTACCAGTAGCAACATCAAGAATATCGGCAGGCTTATAAGTCGAAAGAATCCGGATTGCCTTTTTCCTCCAAAGTTTATCAATGCCGAGCGAAAGAAAATGATTCAGAAAATCATATTTGGGAGCAATATTATCGAACATCTGCTCCACCTGAAGTTTTTTTTGCTGATCAGAATCTTTATAGGGTGTAACTTGCATCTATTTTTTTATTCAATAGTTTATACTGAAAAATATATAAAATCGCATCAGTATTTATAACTCCGGATTTTCCTAAGCCTACAGAATTTGTTTAAACTCGGGTTAAATTTAGTTTGCTGAAGTCATTTTGTCGATAAACCCAAATGAGTCATCATCAATCCTAATTTCGCCCTTGGTAACGTGGCCCAGCGCAAAGAACGGAACTTTCAGGCTACTCATCAGATCAACAAATTCATCCACTTTTTTAGGGTCAACTCCCACAACGATGCGCCCCATTGCCTCTCCAAAAAGAAAAGCATCTGTGCGAATTTCGGCGTCAGTAGTTATATCAAACCCTAATCCTGAAGGCATTCCCGCACGCAAAAGCGTAAAGAAAAGTCCACCTTTACTAACGGGGTTGGCCGAACTTAATAAGCCCGATTGAATCAGTTTTTTCATCACCGAATGTAACTTCACTTCAATATCAATATCAAAAACCGGGAGTGAAGATTCGGATATTTCATGATAGAACTCCAGATATTCAGAAGAATTAACGTCATCATAGGAATTTCCGATCATAAAAATGCTATTACCTTTCTTCTTGAAACTATGTGTAACCAACATTTCTTTATTCGGAACCGAGGCCATAATGCTTACAATAATGGTTGGCGACACTGGTCCATGAGCGGAGAAATAATCAAACCTGATTTTGCGGTCGGTGAGTTTAATATTAAATTTTTTGCACGCATTTTCAAGACCTTTTTTTGCACCCGAGGCAATAAACTGACCGTTAGGATCGGCAACATTAATATGGTACAGACAAGAACTAATAGCTTCAGGAACAGCTCCAAAGCAAATCATTTTCCGAACCGCACGAGAAACAAGTATTTCGGTAGCCTGTTGTGGATCAATTTCGAGATGATGATGGAGGGCATGCGTAGAAATAGCCATCATTTGACCACTTTCTGAACAAAACATACCAGTTTCTTCCGTTTCATCGTTTGACATAGACGAAAGATCAATCGCTTCATCGCTAAAGTCGTTAAAATAATTAATTGCAGCCAGATTAGGGTCGGCCATCAGCTGATACACGATATCCTGAACATCCTGTTCTTCCGGCAATTGTTCAATGGAGAATTCCTGAATTTCGTTATTTTGAGTAGTCATAATGTGTCATTTTATCTTTACAATACAGAAACAAAAATAATTAAGTAGTTTGTTATTCCATAGTTTTGAGGATTTTTTAATTTTAAACTTCACAAATACAATTATTTCAGATGAATCAGAAAATAGCGCTAATCACCGGTGCCACAGCTGGTATAGGCTACGAAACAGCCCTTCTACTTGCACAAAACAACTACAATTTAATACTAACAGGAAGAAGAAAAGAGAGGCTCGAATCGCTTAGAAAAAGTTTAGAATCGACATTTGACTGCAAAATCATCACGTTAAACTTCGACATTCGGCTAAAAACAGAAACAGAACAGGCACTAAACAGCCTTCCGGATGAATGGAAGCAAATCGACATTTTAATAAATAATGCTGGTTTGGCTGCTGGTTTGGCTCCGGTCAACTCGGCTGATGTAAATGACTGGGAAGATATGATTGACACCAATGTAAAGGGATTGCTCTATACTTCGCGAATTATAAGTTCCTGGATGATTGAGCGCCAAACCGGGCATATCATAAGCATTTCTTCGATTGCCGGAAGAGAATCATACCCCAACGGTTCGGTGTATTGCGGAACCAAGCACGCGGTTGAGGCCATTTCAAGGGCCATGAGAATAGAACTTCTTCCTTATGGCATTAAAGTAACCACCATTGCTCCGGGAGCGGTGGACACAGAATTCTCTCTGGTTCGGTTTCGCGGCGACAAAGATAGGGCAGCTCAGGTTTACAAAGGATTTACACCACTTTCGGCAAAAGATATTGCAGAAACTATTCTTTTTGTTGTTACCCGCCCGCCACATGTAAATATCGATGATATACTGATTATGCCCACCAGTCAGGGATCGGCCAGAGATTTTAACAAAAAATCAGAATAAACTTTGTACTTAGAACCGTTTGAAAAATGACAAATATTGATTCAGCATATTTAAAAGAATTTACGTCGCGCATTTTCACAGGAATGGGCTGTCCCGCAACTGAAGCAGAAACTGCCGCAGAATGTCTGAACCAGGCCGACCTGCGGGGAGTAGATTCGCACGGGGTTGCAAGACTTAGCGGGTATGTTCGTCTTTGGGAACTTAAACGGCTAAACGCCACTCCAATCATGAAAATCATTCATGAAACCCCCAGCACCGCAGTTTTAGACGGAGATTTGGGATTAGGTCTGGTGACTGCCCCACATGCGATGCAAATAGCCATTGAAAAAGCCAGGATCGCAGGAACCGGATGGGTCGCCGTTCAAAATTCAAATCATTACGGAATTGCCGGATTCCACGCCATGATGGCACTTCAGCACGATATGATTGGCATTTCGATGACCAATGCCAGTCCTTTGGTTGCCCCTACGTTTTCAAGAAGCCGGTTCCTGGGTACAAACCCAATTGCAGTGGCAATTCCGGCATTAAACCAGCCACCTTTTATTATTGATATGGCAACAACTACCGTGGCGAATGGTAAGCTTGAAGTTTTGCAACGGAAAGGTCAGGATGCCCCATTGGGGTGGACTCAGGATAAAGACGGGAACCCCACAACCGATGCCTATTCGTTAAAAAAGGGAGGTTCCATGCTGCCCTTGGGTGGCGACCGTGAGCATGGCGGACATAAAGGATATTGCCTGGGTGCAATGGTCGATATTTTTTCGGCAGTTTTATCCGGAGCAAACTACGGCCCCTGGGTACCGCCATTTGTAAGTTTTCTTGAACCACCAACCCATCAGGTTGGGAACGGAATCGGTCATTTCCTGGGAGCCATCCGGGTTGATGCCTTCCGACCTGCCAGCGAATTTAAAGAACATATGGACAACTGGATTCAAACATTCAGGAATGCAGAACCAGCATCGGGGCAAGAACGTGTGCTTATTCCAGGAGATCCGGAACGTGAAATAACAGCCGATCGTCTTAAAAATGGAATACCTTTGCACGAACAGGTCATCAAAGATTTGGAAGAACTCGGAAAAAAATTCGGGGTTGATTTCCATGCAACACCAGTAAATCCATACTAAAAACACTTCATTTTTATGTACGACGCACTAGTTATAACGCCCGTGAAAGACTCGTTAAATACAACGATTGAGACCATCCAATCCATTAAACAGTCAACTGGCCAGTTTCAATACAGCATTTTTAACGATTTTAGCTCTGCTGAAACAACCAATGCTTTAAAATCGCTAAGCCAACAACATCACTTCGAGCTGATCAATCTGGAAGAAATAACCACAACCCCCTCACCAAACTACCGGCTTGTGCTGCAAATGGCGCAAAAAAAAGCGCTGGAATTAAGCGTACCACTGATCATTGTTGAATCGGATGTTGAAGTAGAAAAAAACACACTCGGGAAACTGGTGGAACAGTCCAGAATTCTGCCGAGCTGCGGTATGGTGGCTTCCATAACAAGAGATGCAGGCGGAGCAATTAATTTCCCCTACCTGAATTTCAGAAATACGAAAAAGGAAATCGTGAATACGCGCCATAGTTTAAGTTTCTGCTGCACCTTATTGACAACAGAATTACTGAAACAATACGATTTTCAAACCTTATCATCAGAAAAACACTGGTACGACGTTTCTATTTCCAGAAAATCCATTCAGCTTGGGTTGAAAAATTATCTCTTGGTTTCGCATGGGGTATTGCATAAGCCACATAGCAGCAGGCCATGGAAACAACTGAAATACACCAACCCGTTGAAATACTATTATCAGAAACTGATTAAACGTTTAGACCGTATTTAAAAATGCCTATCCTAAAAACGTATTCGAGATATAAGATAATAGGTCAGTTGTTGTTTTGGCTCTGTAGCATAATCTTTGCAGTTACAGCATTTTATGTGGCATCAGATCACCAACTGGTTTTAAATTCAGGGCTATTACTTCAGGCTCTGATCCCGAATATTGGATTTGCTCTTGCCGTATATGTAAATTTGTACGTGCTTGTACCTCTATTATTGAAACAAAAAAAATACATTTTTTATACATTCTGGCTTCTCATTTTACTTTCAGCTTCCTCATTACTTATCCAAACGATTTTAGTCTATGGATTAAAAACTAAGAGTTTTAGCGACCAGTTTGCAAGCATGTTTTCGTCTCATTTCTTTACAACAGCCTTTTATGTCGGAATAACTTCGCTGTTTAAATTTGTAAAAGACTGGATTCATCTTCAGGAAATGAGATTAAGATATAGCCAAATTGAACGCGAAAAATTAGAAGCAGAACTTAATACGTTAAAGTCTCAGTTAAATCCTCATTTCTTATTTAATTGCCTGAACAACGTCTATTCTCTGGCCTTAACCAATTCTCCGAAAACTCCGGAAATTATATTAAAACTATCTGATTTAATGCGGCATGTACTCTATGAATCGCGCGAAAACTTCATTCCGGTCAAAAAAGAATTGGATTTTCTTTCCAACTTTATTGAGTTGCAAAAAATCAGGCTGAACAACAAAATTGATATCAACTATTCCGTTAGCGGAGTTATTCCGGACCTTAAGGTTATTCCGTTGATCTTCGAACCATTTATTGACAACGCATTTAAGCATGGACTAAAAAATCCAGCACCGTCACCCTATATTCATATTACCATATCGTTTCACGAAAAAATGATGCGTTCTACGATAAGTAACAACTACAAACAGGCAAACCTTCCACATTCGAATCAAAGTTCAGGAATCGGCTTAAAAAACATCGAAAAAAGGCTGGAATACTTATACGCAAGAGCAGACTATCACTATGAGGTAGTTAAAACGCCCGAAACCTTTACAATCCTGCTCGAAGTTCAGTTAAAGTAACAAATAACAAAATGGTGAAATGATAAGAGCTTTAATTATTGATGATGAACCACTCGCGCATGAAATTATTAAGAAATATGCCGGAGACCTTAAAACGATAGAAATCGTAGGCTCTTGCAGCGATGCGCTTGAAGCCATCCCCTTTTTAAATACGCAAACCATCGATTTACTTTTTTTAGACATTAATATGCCGTTATTGTCAGGAATTGAATTCCTGAAGACCATGAAAACTCCACCACTTGTAATTTTAACAACTGCCTATACCGAGTATGCACTGCAAGGTTATGAATTGAATGTATTGGATTACCTGGTCAAACCATTTTCGTTAAGCCGCTTTTTAGTTTCAATACAAAAAGCAGAGCATCAGCTAACCCATCATCGACCAGCCGATACCGAAAATAAGATCCAATCGATATTCATTAAAGCAAACAAAAAGACCGTCCAAATTAAATTTAATGAGATCATTTACGTGGAAGGGCTAGGCGATTATATCAAAATATATACTGAGACTACACATTTTATAACCAACCTATCTATGAAAAAGATGGAAGAAGCACTTCCTTCTGAGATTTTTTTCAGGATTCATAAATCGCATATCGTAAACCTGCAAAAAATCTCAGCCATAGATGGAAACATGGTTGAGGTATGTGCAAAAAAACTAATGATTGGGCATAATTACAGAGCCGTTTTCTTTACACGAATCAATCAGCATACCATCTAAGCACACAACAAAAAATTAAAGCTCAAAACCCTGCTCTCTGAGCATTTTCAGCAATTTCACTGAAAAGAAATCACTATCAGAAGCTTTATAACGCACTTCAGTAAAAACCTGAGCCAAGGTTGTCTTTTTATTTTCTATTACAAATTGCATTGACGATGGAAGGCTTTCCTTCTCCTTATAAATTTCAGCGATATCAGTACTCGAATAGTTTTTGTACTCTTCGAAATGAACCACTGCATTTAAAGGTAAACGATCTGTAAGTTCAGGAACCACCTCCGGATACCCAACAGTTAAAGTAGTAACAGGAATAACTCCTACCGGAAGACTAAGCACTTCGCTTATCTCAGCAGTATTGTACAGCGTAGTACCAAGGTAACAAATCCCTAACCCATAACTCTCCGCAGCTACACAAATATTCTGAGCTAAAACAGAAGCATCAATTGTCCCGTTTAACAGCCACAATAAATCATTAAAGTGCGCAAGAGTGTTACGTGAAACACACCAATCAGAGAATCGTTTAAAATCAAAACAAATGGTCAATACAAGCGGAGCATCAATAACCATAGATTGATTGAAATGTAACGGAGCCAATAACGTCTTTTTCTCTTGGCTTCTGGTAACGATAATACTGTAGAGCTGCATGTTTCCAGTATTTGAAGCCCTAATACCGCTTTCGAGCAAATCCGTTATAATTTCATCCGAAATATCAATTTTCTTATATTTTCTAATGGTTCTGTGAGCTTTTAAAAGTTTCATATCTAAAGTTTGAACAAGTGGAGTAATGACAAAAAAAAAGGGAAGCCCGCAAGCTTCCCCTTTTTAATCAATCAATTCGGTATTACCTTTTAATAATCTTAGCAGTTTTAGCAATTACATTATCCATGTCATACAGAGAGATAAAGTAAACGCCGCTGCGCAGTTCGTTTAATTGAATTCTGTCAGTTGGATTAACAACTTCTTTTACTTTCTGGCCAGCGATGTTAGTAACAATCACTTTAGAAAGTTTAGCAGTAGTTTCTACAGTAACAAAATCAACAAATGGGTTTGGATAAACCTTAAACTCTAGAGAAGTATTTACATCTGGATCTTTATCAGTTGCAAAGTCAGCACCAGTTTTGAATGTCCAAGTAGCCACATCGGTAATAGCAGCAGTAGCATTACCAAGAGCATCTTTTGCAATACCACCGTCAACTAACACATAGTATTCAGTATTCTTGTCAAGACCTCCTGTTGTAGGTGCAACATAAGTTACAGTTACAGTTTTCCCAGCAACAACAGCACCGGTTACAGGAATATCAAGAACTGGAACAGTGCCATCTTTCTTAATAACTTTAATATTACCAGTACCAAGAACAACATCTTCATTGAAAGTCATCACAAAAGTAGGATGATTATCAGTTAAGACTGTAGTAGCATTTGGAGTCATAGATACAAAAACAGGAGCATCCACATCAGCACCAGTTGCAAAATTCCAACCTAAAGTTGTTGTAATTCCAGCAAATGGTTTTTTCTCTGAAGCAGTATTAGTAAATGCACCAGATTCAATAATCACGTAGTAGTTTGAGTTGTATTTCAAAGCAGTTGCGCGAGCAATTGTTACTACAGGACCATCAATAGTTACTTTAGTTGCATCTGTAGTGATGATGGATTCAACCAATACTCCGGTATTACCAACTTCTTCATACACGATAACTTTTCCAGCAGCATTAGCTAATACATCACGGTCAAAAGTGATTACTAAATCATCAGAAATACCAACTGTAGTAGCATTATCTAATGGAGTTGTAGAAACAATTTCAGGAGCATCATTATCTTCAGTTGTGAAGAACCATGTATTATCCAACAATCCAGCAAACAAATTATTTGCAGCATCTTTAAATGTACCAGCTTCTACACGTACGAAATATTTAGATAATGGAGCGAATTCAGCGTGAGGAATTGAAGCAATACGATCAGCCTGGTAAACAGGATCAGTAAATGCTTTCATTGTCACAGCAGAAACAGGTATTACCTGGAATGGAGTCCAATCTTCGTTATAGATAACAATATTGCCAACATTTTTGCTAACAGCTTTGCTGAAAATAACATTAAGTTCTGTATTTAAACTTACATTAACAGCTCCTGGTTCTGGCAATAAAGCTCCTTCTGCAAACAATACGGGAACAACAGCATCAGCTGTACTAAACTTCCAAGTATTAATTGCAGCGGTTTCAATACCAGCCCAAGCGTTACCAGCTACATCGGTAATTACACCAGCATCAGCATTCACATAAAAATTCATGTTGGCTGGGAAATCAGCATGTTTAACTACTACTGAAGTACCATCAACTGTAACATTAGTTGCATTAGCAGCAACCTCTTCAATCAATGTTCCATCAACATAATTGCGAATAAAGAAACTACCTGCACCAACTTTTACTGGTTCATTGAAAGTAATCTTCATTTCAGTAGCAGCAGCAGTAG
This sequence comes from Prolixibacteraceae bacterium, assembly GCA_019459525.1. Classification (GTDB taxonomy): domain Bacteria; phylum Bacteroidota; class Bacteroidia; order Bacteroidales; family Prolixibacteraceae; genus Aquipluma. The sequence continues at coordinate 79,033 of JAIBEY010000038.1, read as the reverse complement.
CACCTTGAGGAGCATAAAGAGTAACTGTAGGTTTAACATGATCTTCAACCTGGAAGATAGTATTGCTTGTAACATTGCCATTATCACCAAGATCCTCAACAACTCCTGGTTTCAAAACAACCTGATACCAAGCTTCAGAAGTTAAAGGTAAAGCGGCAGCAACCGGAGTCAAAACCATAGATTTTTTGTCTGCAGAAATAGTTCCGGTAAAGCTTACAGCAGCTCCTGCTGTAAATGAAGCTATATCTCCATTTCCATCACGAGTTACTGTACCAACATTATAGGTAAAGAAGTCAACAATATTAGCATTGACAACATCAATAACTACAGCATTAAGTTCACTTGTGATAGTTACTTCATCGTAAACAGGTTCATTGAATGTAACAGTAACTACACCTGTTTTAGGATTCATTGTAGTATCGAATGCAGGATTCCAGTTACCTGCACTTACAAATGGAGCAGTATTGTCTTTAGTTGTGAATGTTACAACAATTTCGTTGCTAACATTTTTACGATTGTCAACAACCGGACTAACATATACTTTGTAAACAGATTCGCTAACTAAAGCATTTTTGGGGGTAATAGTAACAACTTTCCGAGCTAAGTCAATCGTAACTGGATTAACTGTGGCCAGTTCAACTGTATTACCAGCAGCATCTTTTAAACTAACCACGTCAGCGATTTTTGCAGCAGTGCCATCAAAATCGGTTCCGTTTGGAGCTTTAAAAATAGCTTCCGAGAAAGTAAGTACGATAGGAGTAGTAATTGCTACCATCGTTGCGTTGTTAGCAGGAACAGATGATGCTAAAACCGGAGCAGTCTGATCTAAAACAATAAAGTTCCAGTTTTTAGTATTCAATACATTTACCCATGCATTATCAGCAAGATCTTTAAGTCCAAGATCAGCCAAATCTACATAGAATTCAGTCTGCTCTGTCGGTACGTTTACCATATGTAAACTCATTGTTTTCTTGTCAGCGCTTAAAGTAATTGCACTAGCATTAATTACTTCAAATACAGCATCATTAGAAATAAATTTAACGTAAGCAACACCTGTAGGAGCTTTCATCTCTTCATTGAATGCTATGCTAAGAGTTGTTCCAACAGCTATCTCTGGAGTTGGTACAGCTGGAACCTCAGCATCAGCAGGACTAGTTTTAACCATTAATGGACTAACTGTGTCTTTAGTAGTAAATGTCCAAGTAGCCGAACCAGAAATACCAGCAGATTTGTTCAAGGCAGCATCAGTAAATGCTCCTGTTGAAACTTCTACATAATAAGCTGTTTTGCTGGCAAGAGTAACACCAGTAGTAACTGTAGCAGTAGTTTTGCCATCAGTAGTAGCAAGTGCAACACTTCCGCTTGTAACATCAATACTTGCTACAAGTTCATCAGTTGCAACTTTACGGATAACAATAAAACCAGTTCCTTTAACAACAGTTTCATTAAAGGTTAGTTTAAGATCCGTAGTCGCAACCACATCAACAGTACCTGTAGCAGGAACCATAGCAGTAACTGAAGGAGCTACAACATCTTTGGTAGTAAAGGCAACAGGTGCATAAACAGTGCTCTGATTTGCAGAAGCATCAACAGCAACAAAATAAGCTTTATAAGAAGCACCTGAAGTTAAACCGGTAACTGTCTGTGCTGCACTGGTAAGTGTTCCTGGGCCAGCAAAGGCTATAGTTTTATTCATTGCAACAACTTCGGCAGCCGTTGGAGCTGCTGTAGCTGAAGGAAGAACTGCATAATAAACTGCACCTTTTTCATCAAAAGTTACAGTGAACTTGATTTCAGTTCCTTTGGTATCTTCGGTAACAACAAAAGCTGTAGGAGCATTACATGTAGCATCGAGTGTAGTGAATGTCCATGTATAAGGCGTAGAAGATCCAGCAATATCATTGGCATCTTCAACTTGGTCTAAATCAACAGAAACAGTATATGCAGTTTTTTCAGCTAACGGAGCATCCAAGGTTAATGTCCATTGTTGTCCGTTTATCGAAGCAGTATAGGCATTACTTCCACCAACTAAAACAATTGATTTGGTTTTAATATCAGCAGCAAGAATTGCAGAATTATCAATATTACGTGGTAATTCATCCCAGTTTAATACAATAGTTGTATTTACAGCTACGTTTGTTGCATCTTTAGCTGGAGTATGACTTGCTACTTTAGGTGCATTGTTATCTTTAGTATAGAATACAATTGTTTCGCCTGTATTGTCAGTACCATAGGTATCTTTTACTACACCAGCGGCTAAAGTCAACGTATAAGTTTTATTGGCAACAATATCGCTAAGCGTATTAATGGTAAGTGTATTACCAGAAATAGAGAAACGACTTGAGTTAGCAACATCAGTAATAACATCTGCAGATCCGTCATTCAGTGTAATTTTATTCACCGACGATAAAGAACCAGCTTTAATATCCCTGTTGAAAGTAACAGTGATTGAATTAATACCAGCAGCAATTTTATCAGCACCGTCAGCAGGTACACTAGAAGCTACAGTAAATGCACCAGGAGTAGCTACAGTTGTAAAATTCCAGCTATTACCACTGATTCCTGCATATTTATTGGCAGCAACATCTTCAACAAAACCTTCAGTAATTACTACATAATACTGTTTGTTATATGCCAAAGCTGTAGGTAGAGTAATTTCCAGAATCTTCTTATCATCAGCGTTTACAGCAGTATTAGCCTCTGTTAAGGTCTGTACTGTAACATCAGTAGCAAAATCCTTAATTAAAATCTGACCAGCTCTTTCAACAACCTCTTCGCTAAAAGTTAATTTCAACTTTTCAGAAACACTTGCTGTTGTAGAAGCAATTGCAGGTAAATAAGTAGCTACAGTTGGTGCTACGGTTTCATGAGTATTAAATGACCAGCTAACAACTGAAGATGGAAGACCATTAATACCGTTAACAAAACCAGCAGGCACAGTTACTGTGATTGTTTGGTCGTTGGCAAACGCAGTGTGTGCAATAGTTAAAACAGCGCCATCAATAGTAACAGCACCAACAGTTGCACTTGTACCACCTAAAGTAATAGTTCCAGCACTAGCTACAACCGGTTGATCAAAAGTTACTGTAAGGACAACATTATTAGCTTGTTCCTTAGCAGCAGAAGCAGGAGCTACAGAAACCATAGCTGGAGCAGCATTAGACCAAGTAGTAAAACTTTCAGTGATGCCTTCAAATAAATTTTCAGAAGCATCTTGCAAAGATTTACCTACAGAAATGGTATAAGTTTTACTAAACGTATAAGGATAAGTAATAACAATCGTTGGATTTGCAGGAGTTGTTAAATCCCATGCAGCAGTAAACGAAACATTTTCGCCATTTTCTTTCAGGTTTACAAATGCGGTTGCATCATTACCATCAGCAATTGCTACATCAGCTAATGTTTCCAATGGTTCGCTAAATTTAATCTGAACCGCGGTAGAAGCAGGAGGTGCAATTGGTGAAGTGCCAACTCCTACAAGTTCTGCTGTTGGAGCGATAAAATCAGCAACGGCGATAACTTGCTCTGCTAAAGCGTTTGCATTACCAGCAGCATCTTCTACAGCACCTGCACCTAAACGTACATAGTACTGATCTCCTGGAGTTGTGAAATCATTAGCAGGATTGATAATAAATGATTTGGCATCAGCAGCAACGGTGTATGTAGCATTGACGATTGCACCAGCAGCTGTTGTTCCTTTACGGAAAATAACCATATTGGCTACATCTGCATCAGTAATGGCTGAACCATCTGCATTAAATACAGGTTCATTAAACTTAATCAAAATGTTATCTGATTTTCCAGGAGAAAGAGGTTCAACAGTTACAACAGGAGATTCGAAATCTTTAATCGTAAAGGTTACTTTATCTTCAGTAGTTCCCACATTCCCAGAAAGGTCAAAGATCTTTTTGGTATCAATAGATAACTCGAAAACATCATTACTTGCAACAGAAGGTGTAATAGTTAACGTAACTACATTACCAGCAATTGTTGGAGTAAAAGCAGCCGCGGTAGTTCCTTTTTTAAGATGTAAAGCATCAGTAAGACCAACTACATCCATCGCAGTACCAATTGCATCCTTATACAAAGGTTCATTGAAGGTAATAGTAACCTGAGGAGCAACCTGGCTAACACCAGTAGCACCATTCAACGGAACAATAGTATAGGTAGGAGCAAGGAAATCCTGAACTTTAAACTTCCAGCCTTCAGTTGTAGTAACGGCAACAAGTTTATTTCCAGACAAATCAGCTACAATTCCTTCATTGTAATTCACATAGTAGGAGGTAGAACTTTTCCAAAGTGATTTATCAACCGGAATGTACAAAGAATCTTTTTCTGTAACACCGGCAATCTTAGACACTTTTAAAGCTGAAGCAGGAACAGAAACCAATAATTCGTGATTGGTAGCGTTATTCCATGTGTAAATATCAACCTTACCAGTACCTATTTTTACTTTTTCAGAAAATTCAACAGTAAGATAATTTTTCTCATTTACATCAGAGTTTGATTCTCCCCCTAATGGGTACAATCCAGATGCAGCGATTGTTGGTTTTGTAACATCACTGGTAGTAACAGTAAGTTTTTTAGCAGGGACACTCTGTGTTGGAGTAACAGTTTCCGCATTCTCTGTCATTACATATACATCATAAGAACCACCTTCAGTCATAGCTGTGGCTGTTCCGCTAAAGAACTGAGTCAGGCTAAGTTTAACATCAGTAGCGGCAGCAGTTACAGCAGCTTCTTTCATGCCATTTGCAGCAAGGAAATCTGTAGCAGCAGGTGCAGTAGCATCTTTAGCAACAGCTAAAACATATACTTTACCTTTTTTATCTAACTGCACGAATACATCGAAAGCATCTTTAGCTATGTTATCAGTAGTAAACTTAGTAACAGCAGGAGCAGTAGCATCGCGAGTAGTGAACGCCCAGGTTGTATTATTTAACCAACCAGCGAATTTATTCATATTATCATTCGCAAAAGTGTCAGCAGCATCAACAACAGCGCCAGCAGGAATTACCACATAATACTTAGTTAATTCTTTAAAAGTCTTAACTGGATTAATAGTAACTGTAGCTCCGGATACCGATAATGCAGCACCTTCTACAACTTCAAATAAATTACCAAAGGCAGTTCCGTTATCTTCATAAATATAAAACTTACCATCGGTTGCAATCTTAACATCCTCATTAAATGTAACAGTCAAATTCTGATCCAGTTGAATAGCTGTTGATGCACCATTAACAGGTGATAAAGGGGCTGTAGTTGCAAGAACAGGAACAGTATAGTCTCCTGTCTCAACAGTCCAACTGCGACTGTTACTAGCAACAGCGTCATCAGCAGCTTTTACAAAGTTAGCATCAGCTTCTAACGTGTAGGTTTTCTCATCAAGCAAAAGACTTGTAAAATTTACAGCAATTTCACATGTACCATCAGCTTTTTCAGTGATAGTTACATTGGGATTAGTTGCCTGATAGGCACCTAAGGTCGTGCCTATTACGCCATCTTTCAGGCGAATTACTCCAACACCAGGAACTACCTTTTCTGAGGTAGTCAACACAAAGGTGTCGGTTTTTTTGTGATTGAGCAACGTAGTACTAGGCTCAAGATCCGGAAAAGTAACCGAAACCCCAAAGCCCTGCAAAACGAATACCGCAATCAGTAAAAAAATACTAAAAAGCCGAGTAAATGATTTTCTCATAGCATTTGTTTTTTAATTGAACTTAATTGATTGATTGATTGAATTTTATAATTCATTTTTATCTTTATTATAACTGTTTACGCATAAAATCAGAGTGTTCACCATGCAAACGTATAAAAATTATCAGCAATGTACAACAATATTGACCAATAAAATAAAATATTTATCGGCCAGATACACTTATATTCCTACGTTTTTACTGCATTTTGACTCATCCGGTGTCAAAACCAAAACATCCTTCCATTTTTATGTAATTTATTTTAAATTACCCTATAAAGCTAAGTATCCGTTTTACTTATGTAAATTTATCTCATGACTCAGTATCATCATGCCCTAGCAGGGATTATAACCACTCTACACGAAGCAATCGTCAAACCCTGATAAAATTACACTAATTATTGATATCTGGACCAGAATTATAATAATTTTTCTAATATCGGTCAATTTAAAACTAATGTATTCATTGTTAGTTACATATTATTTACTGCTGTACGAGCGAATAATACCAGTTGTTATCGAAATTAGAAAATCAGAATTTTATTCTAATTTCACAAATCCATTCAAAGAGTACTACTTATTTTGTTAGTTTATAAGATCATCATTCATAGCTACATTTACAAGCAAATCCAGAAACTCTTCCAGATGAGTGCTAATTGTCATTATCAAAAACGCATGTAATCCGCTCTATTAAAGGAAAATAATATATTTTAGAGCCACTGAGAATTGAATATTCCATTTAACCAAGCCATCAGTAAGCTTTTTTTTGATTCTGGAAGCGAAAAGTTGCAGCTTATACAGACATTCGTATCCACATCCAACATCCTCCTATAAATTCGGCATCAAAAAAATTCCATTACCTAATTACTTGTATTTGGAGAATTAAATCAGAATTAGAATAAAATTGAAAAGAAAAAACCAACAACCAACATTAACTAAAAATTAAACTCCATGTTAAAAGATGTCAACATGAAAAATAAATTTGATGATTCTGAATTTAAGTATTTATTTTGTGTGGCCTTAAATCAAACAGGCTCAATAAAAAACAATCATTATTCATTTATACACCTAAAATTTATCAACGATGTCAAAAATTAAAATCGGTATCAACGGTTTCGGTCGTATCGGACGCTTTGTTTTCCGCGTTGCAGTAGCTAAAGAAAATGTAGAAGTTGTTGCAATCAACGACCTTATCGATGTAGATTATATGGCATACATGCTTAAATATGATTCTACTCACGGACAATTCAAAGGTACTGTTGAAGTAAAAGACGGTCAACTGATTGTAAACGGCAAAACAATCCGCGTAACAGCTGAGCGCAATCCTGCCGATATCAACTGGGGTGCAGTTGGCGCTGAATATGTTGTTGAGTCAACTGGTTTATTCCTTGAAAAAGCAAAAGCACAAGGTCATATCGACGGTGGTGCTAAAAAAGTTATCCTTTCTGCTCCTTCAAAAGACGATACCCCAATGTTCGTTATGGGTGTTAACCACACTTCATATACCAACGATATGAAATTCGTTTCAAATGCTTCATGTACTACCAACTGTTTAGCTCCTATCGCTAAAGTATTGAATGACAATTTCGGTATTTTGGAAGGTTTGATGACTACAGTTCACGCTACAACTGCTACTCAGAAAACTGTTGACGGTCCTTCAGCAAAAGACTGGAGAGGCGGACGCGGTGCTGGTCAGAACATCATCCCTTCATCAACTGGTGCTGCTAAAGCTGTAGGTAAAGTTATTCCTGCACTGAATGGTAAATTAACTGGTATGGCTTTCCGTGTACCAACTCCTGACGTATCTGTTGTTGACTTAACTGTTCGTTTGGCTAAAGAAACTTCTTATGCTGAAATCTGTGCTGCTATGAAAGCTGCTTCAGAAGGTGAATTGAAAGGTGTACTTGGATATACTGAAGATGAAGTTGTATCTAACGACTTTATCGGCGATGCACGTACTTCTATCTTCGATGCAAAAGCAGGTATCCAGTTGTCTCCAACTTTCGTTAAAGTTGTTTCATGGTACGATAATGAAATGGGTTACTCAACTAAAGTTGTTGAATTGATCGAATACATGGATTCAGTAAAATAATTCTGAATTTCAGATAAAATAGGAAAGGCAGTTCGAAAGAGTTGCCTTTTTTCATTACCGAATTTGAGTTCATCTGGTTAAACGACCAAAATTTATCGGGCAGTTACTTTATTTGACTGATTATAAACGGACAAGAATGTCTGAACTAAATTTGACCAGGAAAATTTCTTTTTCTCTTCAATAATATTTGCCTCAAATTCGGCAATTCGGTTGTTCGCAAAAAAGTCAACCATGGCATCGGCTATACTTACTGCATCCGGTTCAACCACGTACCCAATTTTACCATCCGGGATAATTTCCGACAAACCGCCAACATTGGTAACTAACATCGGTTTATTAAAATGATAACCAATCTGAGTCACTCCACTTTGAGTTGCACTTTTATAGGGTTGAACAACCATATCTGCCGCGCTGAAATATAGATTGACCTCATCATCAGGAATAAAATCGGTCCGGAGTTCGATCAGGTCTTCCAGGTTATTCTTTTTAATTAATTCCAGATAAGGCTCCGGGCTTGAATAATATTCACCTGCGACCAAAAGCTTAACCGGAAATTTACGCATCCGCTCATCAGCAAAAGCATCAATTAACAAATCAAGTCCTTTATAATCGCGTATAAAACCAAAAAAAAGAAGATACTTGGTATCAACATCTAGCTTTAGCTTGTGCTTGGCCACTTCAAAAGAAAGCCTTTCTCCATAATTATCGAAAATCGGGTGAGGGCAATACCCCAAAGGTAAATTCTTCCGAAACGCACTGGCTTCTGTCAATTCGCTTCTTGACATGGCAATCAGACCATCAATTCGCTGAATAAAATAATTGGTCAGCAACCGATCTCCCGGACGATGTTCATGAGGAACAACGTTATCAGCCAGGCATATAATAACCGTGTGTTTGTTTTTATGGATCTGCCCGGCAATTGTTCCCAAACTGGGAGCCATAAACGGCAACCAATATCGTATAATGACCAAATCTGGTTTCTCCTTACTGATGCGTCTGCCTACCTTCAACCAATTCAGTGGATTTATTGAATTAACTGACCGATGAATGGTTAAGTTTTCAGGAGCAGGTTTCGAATTAAACTGGGTTTTCCCAGGGAAAAGAAAAGATGGGTACTGAACGGTAAATGTCTCTATTTCAACATCAAAACCCATAGATAGAAATTCCTCAGCCAGCCGTTCGTTGGTAGTGGCTATTCCTCCGCGATAAGGATAGGCAGGACCGATAATTTTGATGGTTTTCAATTTTTCCCGTTTATGTATTCCTTTAGCAAATGTGCAACATGTTTATCAATTGGGAAAGTAAAATCTTCAGAATTCAATTTTTCAACCGAAACCCATCGAAACGATTGATTCCCGTTAATCAATTCCGTAAAATCAAATGGACGATCAGAAATGCGGAATTGAATTGGATCTTTCAAACGGGCAAGATAATAAATGCTTATTAGCTGATACTCATCCCAGAATAATGCTTTCTGATAAAAATCAGTAGTATAAAAATGCTGAATGGCGGTAATTTCCTGATTACACTCCTCCAACAATTCACGTTTCAAACAATCGATAGTCCCTTCTCCAAAATCCAATCCACCTCCCGGGAATTTAGTCATTTTCATGTTTAACTGAAATTCATCAGTAAGCAAAACCTCTTTCTTATCGTTCAAAATTAAGGCATAAACCCGAATCGTAAATCTTGAAGGGTTTGCGTTAGTCATTATTTTTCATTCGTATTAATTTTCAATTTTGATTCCTGCAATTTTGTATCAGTTTCAGATTTTCAATTAAGTTCTCAACCTCATGGAATAGCCATTTAAACATTTATGGTTGGAATTAGCTTTTGCACTTATGGCTATTTCATCTTTTGTTCGATATACGAGATTATCTCCTCCATTTGTTCTGGTTCAAACCATTTTATTTCCGGATCGCGCCGAAACCATGTCAATTGTTTTCGGGCGTACTTGCGCGTATTTCGTTGAATCAGATCAATTACCTCAGCCAAGGTACAATCACCGTCGAAATAAGTAAACAACTCTTTGTACCCCACGGTATTCAACGAATTTAGATTTCTGAAGGGATAAACCGCTCTTGCCTCATCAACCAAACCGAGCTCAATCATACGTTCAACACGTTGATTTATCCTGTGATACAAAACTTCACGATCCTGATTAATCCCAATTTTTAAAATTCGGAATGGTCTTTCTTTTATGGTATTCTTCCGAAACGATGTAAACGGTTGTCCGGTCATTTCATAAATTTCGACTGCATGCAACATTCGTTTAGGATTATTCCGATCAACAATCTGGTAATACTCCGGATCAACTCTTAGAAGACGTTCACGAAGTGCCTCCAATCCATTCTCTTCATACCAACGAATAACTTCTTTCCGGATATCCGGATCGACAGACGGAATATCATCAATTCCTTTACAAATAGTATCTAGGTACAACATGGAGCCACCCGTCAAAATCAACGGATTTTTAATCCGGAACAAATGGCTCATCAGTTGAATAGCTTCGGTTTCGTAATCGCTTACATTATAATAATCGTGAATTGATTTGGACTGAATAAAGTGGTGAGTCACCAATTCCAAATCTTCTACCGGAGGAACAGCCGTACCAATACACAGTTCACGAAAAAATTGCCTCGAATCGGCGGAAATAATATCAGTTTGATAATGTTGGGCTAATTGAATGCTTATATCAGATTTACCAACTCCGGTTGGCCCTAAAACCACAATTAATGTATCCATTCTAAGTTTTTGCATCGTCCACAAAGATACGGATTAATACAAAAAAGAAGGGGACTTTGAAGTCCCCATTTGTTATGCATCCATTTCTCCGTAAACCTCATAATAGTCTTCCAGATCGCCAAAACTTTTATACGAATCGTCTTGTTCAAGAGTAGCAACTTCAGGACTATCATAATCATTAACAAGAAATTGTGCAGGGGCATAGCCCTTTTCGTAAGCAACAAATGGTTCTTTTAAATCGGTTTTCATAAGCATTTCCTTTAGTTCTATATAAAAATAACGTTCGTTAAAAAAATCGAAGACATAAACCAGTTTCTGTCCATTCCTGGTGATATATTCGTTCAATTTTGTTTTGCGCATACTAAGTTGACCCTGAACAATTTTCCCGGAATCCAGCAAGCTAATTTCAATTTGCTTTTTCCAATGTTCATCTGTCAAAAAAAAGGAGGCAAGCTGAGAGTAGTCGAAATTTGACGTATTCTGGATGATGCGATGTAAACCTTCAAACGTATCTTCAGGATTAATATGAATTAATCGTCTAAAATCGGTGGTTTCTGATGATGAAATTTCGAATACGCAAACCATACAGGAAAAGTTAATTCTGTTATTTCTATCGCAATACCTGAGTCAAATTAAAGTCAAATCGTGTCGTTTTTAACGACTGCCGGATTAAAAGGTTATTCTTGAAATGTTAAAAAAAATTAAAACAAGCAACAACAACAAATAAGATACTATAGATCAACACTATACAAATACACCGAGGAAATTCACAAAGAAACGCTTCTGGAAAAATCGAATATTCCAAACAATTCGTCGTCAACTCCATTTTCTGAACATTCCCGACAGAAGATGAAATCCAATTTGAAACCTTCATCTTTGCGCTGTAATTATTTAGACTTTGGTGCGACCTATTAAACGCTCATTAAACATTCAACTTTATGCGATTGGGAACCCTTTTTTTTGAAAACCTGAAAATAGCACTACAGTCGATCCGAAGTAATCTGCTTCGAACCATCTTAACCGTCCTCATCATTGCTGTTGGTATCACTGCTCTTGTAGGTATTCTTACTGCAATCGATTCGATTAAGAATTCGATAACCAAAGAATTTACGTTTATGGGCGCCAATACCTTCACTATAAGTTCCAGGGGAATGCGCGTGCAGGTTGGAAATAAAAAGTACCGGTCAAAGAATTATTCTTACATCAGTTATTATCAGGCCAAAGAGTTTAAAGAAAAATATGTATTCCCGTCAGCGGTTTCCATTTCAACTTTTGCAACCGGAACAGGCACTGTTAAATACGAATCCGAAAAGTCGAATCCGAATGTATCGGTACAGGGCGTGGACGAAAATTATCTTTTCACCTCCGGAAACGAAATTAAGGAAGGACGCAATTTTACTGAAGAAGAAATTACTGCGGGTCGAAACGTTGTAATTATTGGCGATGGTGTTCTGAAAAAGATTTTCAAAAAAGGAGAAAATCCCCTTCAAAAAATCATCAGCATTGGTGGTGGAAAATACAGAATAATAGGAATTCTGGCAGCAAAAGGTCGGGGATTCGGATCTGGCGGCGACCAGCTTTGTTTGCTTCCTTACACCAATGTAAGAAGTTATTTTTCAAGGCCCCAAATGAATTTTTCCGTACAAATCAAAGTTAACAACACCGAACTGATGGAACCCGCCATCGGTGAGGCTGAAGGTACTTTCAGGGTCATCCGCAATTTAAATCCGTCTGACGAAAGTGATTTTAATGTAGAAAAAAGTGACAATCTGGTAAACATTCTGCTCGGTAACATCAAGAATATCACACTAGTTGCAACCATCATCGGACTAATTACCTTATTCGGCGCTGCGGTCGGATTAATGAATATCATGCTGGTATCGGTAACCGAACGGACCCGTGAGATTGGAATCCGGAAAGCCATTGGAGCTACCTCGGTAGTTGTAAAACAACAATTCCTTATGGAATCGATCGTAATCGGACAAATGGGTGGAATTGTCGGAATTATTTTGGGAATTTTGGCCGGGAACGGGGTAGCCATGTTAATCGGAACGCCATTCTTTGTACCCTGGATATGGATTATTGTAGGTGTAATCCTGTGTTTTTTTGTCGGTATAATTTCAGGATATTACCCGGCGCAAAAAGCTTCGAAACTTGACCCCATAGAGAGCCTTCGATTCGAATAAAATCAAATTTAACAATCAAATTCTTCTCCTTTTTCAAGCAACTTATTGATTTGTGGTCGTTTCATTTCCCTAAATTAAGTTTAAATAATTGTTCTTTTGAGTTCATTTGACTTTCTGTTTTTAGTATTTTTTCAGAAAAAATATATCTTTACTCATTAGCATTAATTATAGCGACCGAAGAAGGGGCCAGAAATGACAAAACTACAGACGAAAGCGGAACAGCGATTAATTCAAGATTATTTTGATGACTTGCTCAAGGCATGTGATCGTAAAGTGTCTGATGATGGAAAAGTCAGAATACAAAAAGCTTTTGAATTTGCTAACAATGCCCATGCAGGTGTAAAACGGAAATCCGGGGAACCATACATCATTCACCCGTTGGCTGTTGCGAAAATTGTTGTAGAAGAAATCGGGCTTAGTGCAACATCAATTATTTCGGCCCTTTTACACGATGTCGTTGAAGACACCGATTATACGCTTGAAGATATCAGTAACTTATTCGGCGAAAAAGTTGCTTCGATTGTTGATGGCCTGACAAAACTATCCGAGGAATTTACTCCTCAACACGACTCGAAGCAGGCCAATAATTTCAGGAAAATGTTGATGACCCTTTCCGATGATGTTCGGGTAATCCTCATCAAACTGGCCGACCGGCTTCACAACATGCGAACGCTCGACTCAATGCCGCCGCATAAACAATTAAAAATTGCCGCTGAAACCTTATACATCTTTGCCCCCCTCGCCCATCGTCTTGGTCTTTACGCCATCAAATCAGAACTGGAAGACCTTAGTCTAAAATATAAACATGCCGATGCTTACAACCAGATTCAATTCAGGCTACACAATCAACGCGAAAAAAGAGATTATCTGGTCACCGAGTTTATCAGGCCAATAGAGGAAAAACTGAAACAAGAGGGAGTTGAGTTTGCGATAACTGAACGGCTTAAATCCATTTACTCCATTTGGAATAAGATGCAAACGAAAGGAGTTTCGTTCGACGAAGTTTATGATTTACTGGCCATCCGTATCGTTTTTAACCCGAAACCAAACCTGTCGGAAAAACGGCAATGCTTTGATATACTGTCACTGGTAACCGATATTTATAAGCCCAAGCCTGATCGTATTCGTGACTGGATCACGATTCCCAAACTCAACGGTTACGAGGCTTTACACGTTACCGTAATGGGACCGCAAGGGAAATGGGTCGAGATACAAATACGAACCCAGCGAATGGATGAGATTGCAGAAAGGGGATTTGCCGCTCATTACAAATACAAAAACATCAACGACGTTGAAAATGAACTCGATCGTTGGTTGCAGAAAATTAAGGAAATGCTCCAGAACCCGGAATCAGATGCACTGGAATTTCTGGACGAATTTAAGATGAACCTTTTTTCTTCTGAAATAGTAGTATTTACGCCCAAAGGTAGGATGATTACCCTACCCAAAAATGCCACAATCATCGACTTTGCATACGAAATTCACACTGAGCTCGGGAATCATTGTATTGGGGCAAAAATCAACCACCGGCTGGTTCCGGTATCCCATGTGCTGCAAAGTGGCGATCAGGTTGAAGTTCTCTCATCAAAAACCCAATCGCCGCAACTAAGCTGGTTAACATTTCTGATTACAGCAAAGGCCAAAGACAAAGTCAAACAATCGTTTAAACTCGACCGAAAAAAACATATTGAACAGGGACGTAAAATAATTGAAGATCAATTGGCTGTCTATAAAATCGTTCCGTCATCCGATACCCTGAAAAAATTAACTGCATATTACGGGCTTACCAATAAAGAACAACTGTATGCCCAGGTAGGCATGGGCTTTCTCGAACTCGATAAACTTGACGAAGTACTTCAGACCCGGAGAGAAAATAAACTGGCCAAATTCTGGAAACTGTCATTTTACACCAAAAAAGAAGAGCCAACCCAGCCCAACAAGATTAACAAAAAAACACCTTTCATTCTCAAGGAAGATCCCGAGAACTCGAACTATTCACTGGCCAAATGCTGCAATCCGATTCCCGGCGACGACGTGGTAGGCTATGTATCAAACGAAGAGCACATCATCATTCATAAACGGAATTGCCCTGAAGCCCTCAAGATTATGTCGCAACAAGGCGACAATATAATAACCGCTGAATGGACTAAGTTTAAAAAACTGTCCTACCTTTCGCGAATCAAACTAAGTGGATTCGACCGTGTCGGAATTGTGAATGAAATTACCACCATCATTTCCAAACAGCACAACATCAACATGCGCACCGTTCATTTTGACACCCACGATGGCATTTTTGAAGGAGACCTCTATCTGTACATCCACAGCGTCCAGGATTTAAGTGAACTCATTTCCCGATTAATGAAAATCAAGGGAATAGATACTGTTGAACGTATCGAAAAAATTCAACAATAAATAAACATCCTGAAATCTTTGTTCAAAAAAAGTGCTATTTTTGAGCCTTATTTTTAATTGGTTTAAATATGAATAACCAAAAGACCAAAGATGCAGTGAAACGAATGTTCATTGACTATCTGGAAAAGAATGAACATCGGAAGACCCCTGAAAGATTCGCCATCCTTGATGAAATTTATTCAAGAGAGGGGCATTTTGATATCGAGTCGCTGTATATTTCGATGAAAAACAAGAACTATCGTGTTAGCCGTGCAACCTTGTACAACACGATGGATTTATTGCTGGATTGCAAGCTGATCATCAGGCACCAGTTTGGCAAAAATCTGGCTCAGTTCGAAAAAGCGTTTGCCATTCTTCAACACGACCACCTGATTGATGTCCGGAACGGGCAGTTGACCGAGTTTTACGATCCACGGCTTCGCGAAATCATTGAAGATATTTGCCAGAAAAACGACTTCAAACTTTCTCACCACACGCTTTATATTTACGGTCATTATATCAACAACTAAGCAAATTGATATCCGGTTACTTTTAGTCCTATTTTTAGACTTACATCTGCAAATTATTTATAATTTTATCGCTCGATAAATCAATGCAATTCCGTGAAAATTGACCCATAAAAGAGTTCATTTTTCGCGGATTATCGTGTTTGAACAATTCTTATTAATATTGAAAGAATGAAAGTAGATGTATTGCTAGGCCTCCAGTGGGGAGACGAAGGGAAAGGTAAAATAGTTGATGTTTTAACTCCCAAATATGATGTTATCTCCAGATTTCAGGGTGGACCTAATGCTGGACACACATTGGAAATCAACAACTTCAAACAGGTTCTGCACACCATTCCTTCCGGCATTTTTCATGAAGATAAGATGAATGTGATCGGAAATGGTGTTGTGATTGACCCTATCACTTTTGAAAAGGAAATTGAGTCAATCGGGAAACATGGGGTCGACCTCCATAAAACGCTGTACATTTCAAAAAAAGCTCATCTGATCCTGCCTACACACCGGTTGCTTGATGCCGCTTCGGAAGAAGCCAAAGGCGCCACCAAAATTGGGTCAACTTTAAAAGGGATTGGTCCAACTTACCGCGACAAAATTGGCCGCGACGGATTACGTGTTGGCGATGTCTTCGAGAATTTCAATGAAAAGTATTCAGTTCGGGTTCAGGCACACAAAGATCTGCTTGACAACTATTACCATTTCGATTATGCTGCCCAACTTGCAGAAACTGAAAAGCAATGGATGAAAGCCATCGAAGTTTTGAAGACCTTCAAAATCGTTGATACAGAACATCTGATTAACGATTGCCTGGCCGAAAACAAACCGGTTTTAGCCGAAGGTGCCCAAGGAACCATGTTGGATATCGACTTTGGATCATACCCATTTGTTACCTCGTCGAACACAATTTGCGCCGGAGCATGCACCGGGCTTGGCATTTCGCCAAATAAAATCGGAAATGTTTATGGCATTTTCAAAGCATATTGCACCCGGGTTGGAAGTGGTCCATTTCCTACCGAACTTTTTGATCAGGACGGACAGAACATGCGTGATGTCGGTCGCGAATATGGATCAACAACTGGTCGTCCGCGTCGTTGCGGCTGGCTCGACCTTGTTGCCCTAAAATATTCTATTATGCTGAACGGAGTAACAGAGCTGATCATGATGAAAGCCGACGTTCTCGACCAGTTTGAAACCATCAAAATTTGTATAGGATACGAAATTAATGGTGAAGTCACCGAAAAATTTCCGTTTGAACTGAATGACGGGGTAAAACCGGAATACGTTGAATTACCCGGATGGCAAGCTGACCTGACTCAGTTGACCAGTCAGGACGAATTCCCCGAAGAATTTAACAACTACATTAATTTCATCGAAGAACAAGTTGGAATACCTGTTTCAATTGCTTCGGTGGGGCCAAACAGGGCACAAACAATCCTACTGGGAGATTAAAATATGGAGGAGTCAGGTAACTGGCTCCTTTTCTTTTTCGCAAAACTTTTGATTTTCAGAAGGAATGACTATTTTAGGCACCTCTTTCATGAATTAAATCGTCTAGTTATCCGCCTGAAATGGAAATTACCAAGCCGACATTGTTGCTTAATAAAGAAACTGCATTACGAAACATCGAAAACATGGTTCGTAAAGCCAACGATCTTCATGTAAATTTCCGCCCCCATTTCAAAACACATCAATCCATCGAGATTGGAGAATGGTTCCGGGAGGCAGGAGTAAAGTGCATTACCGTTTCGTCGTTGACCATGGCCAATTATTTTGCAGATTTCGGATGGGACAACATTACCATTGCATTTTCGGTTAATATTCCGGAGATTCCGGAGATGAATGAACTGGCAGGCAGAATAAACCTGAACCTGTTAATTGAAAACAAGGAAGGACTTGAAGCTCTTCAGAAACAGATAACCTGGCATACCGGAGTATTTATAAAAATTGATACAGGCTACAACCGCACAGGAATTGAAGCGAACCGGACTCCCTTGATCGACCAGTTGCTTGAAATGATACAAAGTTCTCCATTGCTTCAGTTTAGAGGCTTTTTAGCGCATACCGGGCACACTTATCAAGCCAACTCCACACACGATATTTTTAGCCGCCACTTTGATGCTCTTCTGAAAATGAAAACATTAAAGGCAAGGTATCAAAATGAGTGGCCCGAATTAATTATTTCACTTGGAGACACCCCTTCATGCAGTATCTGTGAAAACTTTGACGGGGTAGATGAGATTCGCCCAGGTAATTTCGTTTTTTACGACCTGATGCAACACAAATTAGGTTCGTGCAAACTGACAGATATTGCTATCCGTATGGTTTGTCCGGTTGTTGCCACTCACCCATCGCGCAATGAAGTTGTTATTTATGGGGGAGCCATTCATTTTGCGAAAGACTCCATAACAAACATCGATGGGAAGCCGCTTTTCGGAAGAATTATTATAAACGATGGAGACCGGAAAGTTCTTCTGGATGAAAAAAATTACCTTCATGCCCTCTCTCAGGAACACGGTATTCTTAAAATTACTCCCCACGAACTGAATTATTTCAAACCTGGCGATCTGGTTGAGATCATTCCCGTACACTCCTGCCTAACTGCAAATCTGATGAAGGAATTTCTGACTACAGAGGGAGAAATCATAAAAATGATGCCCTTTTATTAATTTCCGGCAACATAAATTTCTGCTTACCTGTTCATCTCACGCCTGCAAATTAGCTGTCAAAACAACTTACCCCATCCCTATGCTACAACCTAGCGGCATAAATGGAACAACGTAATTCGCATAAAAATTAAACTTTTGTGTAAATCCTATGTTTAAAAACTTAAAAATCGAAATACCAATTTTTAAGCAAACCCAAATGACAGACAACTATTCTATTGAAACGAAGTTCAACTATCTGGGTAAAGAGCTGATTCAGGAAATCCTTGATATCTCTGACACAAAAACGTTTCCTACTCATACCGAATTGATTAGGGCTGGACAGTATATTAAAGTGATCCCGATTGTTTTAAACGGACTTGTAAAAGTATTCACCCAATTTGAGGACAAGGAGCTTTTACTCTACTACGTCAAACCGGAGCAGAGCTGTATTATGTCATTCTCCGCCTGTCTCAAAAACGAGACAAGTAAAATTTATGCAATTACTGAAGAAGAAAGCACTATTTTACTTATACCTGCCAATAAAGTTGCCAATTGGATAACCGAATTCCCTACAATCAACAAACTCTTTTACCAGCAATACGACATCAGGTACTCGGAGCTCATTGATACAATTAACCAATTGATTTTTCACAAACTTGACAAACGATTGTTGGATTATCTTTCAGAAAAAATAAATGTTACCGGGAAAAATCCGATCAAAATTTCGCATAAGGAGATAGCTGCCGAATTGGGAACCGCCAGGGAAGTGGTAAGCAGGTTGGTAAAAAAGATGGAAAGACAACACTTGTTGAAACAGCACCACGACAGCATCGAATTATTTTGATCAAGTGACCATAGTCACTGCAAAGCTTATCGAAGAATTATATTCTTGCATATCATTGAACGATATTGACAGAACGAAATGGTTAGTTGCATTGCAAATAAAATATTATCCGTTGCGCTTCGTTAACAATTAAAGCGGTTGTTTGACTGCCATATTCCATTTTAGGCATTTCAACCTCGTTCAGTAAAAAGCAGAAATAGAACAGATCAACACATTATGGATTATTTGTAAATTTTGGAATGCAATAAGTCCAAAATTTTTTTAGCTATTTTAATTTCAGACATTTTTATCTTTTAATGCACAAACATCTGTATTGCAAACAAATAAATTATAAACCCATAAACATTAATCCACATGAAAACACGAATTTTAATCCTCATGCTTTTTTCTTCGTTTTTAGTTCTGAATTCATGTACCAAAGATGAAGAAGCTACTAAACCAGTAGCAACCGCAACACCAACCTCCCAAACGATCACCTCGGGCGCTGCCACCTCTATTTCATTAACCAGTTCAGTGGCTGCCACCACTTTTTCATGGACTGTAGTTCAAGCCGGAGTTACGGGGGCAACTTCAGGTAGCGGATCAAGTATTGCCCAAACCTTAACTATCACCGGAACGACTTCAGGCACAGCCACCTATTCCATAACCCCAACGGCCAATGGAACTTCAGGAAGTCCTGTATCGGTTACAGTTACAGTAAATCCGGCTGCTTCCTCGGCAAAGGTTACCTACACCGCAAATATTAAAACCCTTCTTGCCAGCTCGTGCACCCCGTGCCATCTGACGGGTGGCACACATCCAAGCAAATGGGACGATTATCAAACGACTAAAAGTAAGATTAGTGGGATACTCGACAGGGTACAACGCGAAACTACGGCAACTGGATTTATGCCCGCAGGCGGATCGAAATTATCGGCAGAAAATATTGCACTCCTGAAAAAATGGGTTGATGACGGATTGCTTGAAAAATAAACAATCAACGCATTAAATGCTTACATTTATATAAAAATCAACTTCAGTAACCATGAAAAAAACAAGATTCGGGTTATTTTCTGCCGCAATCATTCTGTCTCTTGGCTCCGTTGTATTTCTGACTAACTCCTGTCAGCACGAAGGTATCCCAGCCGAAGATATGACACAAATCTGCTTCACAGAGCAAGTCTTACCCATCTTCATGAACAGTTGCGGAACCAGCGGGTGCCATGATGCCAAAACAGCAGAGGGGGATTATGTTTTTACTGACTATGCCAGTATCATGAAAGCCATCACTCCGGGGAACGCGTCGAAGAGCAAAGCTTACGAAGCGATAACCAGTACCGATGAAATTATGCCACCCGACAATCCCCTTCCTCTGGATAAACGAACAATAATTCGGTTATGGATTGAACAAGGAGCCAAACAAACCAATTGTGCCAGCAACTAAAATTTAAAATCAGGCTTTATGAAACGACCAGAAGAAATCCTTTCTCACACAGGAGGATGATTCTTGGGAGTTCCATCTGGCATTAAAAAAACAAATTATAAACAGATGAAACATATTCTGAAAACGGCAACATTCCTTTTGTTACTTTCCTTTTCCGGATGTTACTACGATAATGAGGAGAAACTCTATGCTGAAGTTTCAACAACCTGCGACCTTACGAATGTGACCTTTGCAGCATCCGTAAAACCCATTTTACAAGCTTCTTGTTTTTCATGCCATTCCAATTCTAGCGCCAACAGTTCAGGAGCAGGAATTAAACTGGAGAATTACGCCGATGTTCAAACACAAGCTAAAAACGGGAAATTAATGGGATCTGTGAATCATTCCAACGGCTATCAGGCAATGCCTAAGGGAGGCGGAAAACTCACCGACTGCGAAATCAATCAATTGCAAAAGTGGATTGACAACGGAACTTTAAACAATTAAATTTCAGCTAAATGAAAAACAAACATTCCTTGTTTATCGGATTATTATTACTTATCGCCGGAAATGTGTTTAGCCAGGATTTAGATGCGTTGCTCAATGCTGAAACAAAACCATCGGTAAATTATGCCAATGCTACATTTAAGGCCAGCCGCATTATCAACGGGCATTCCATCGAGCAAATGAAAGAAAAACAGCTCGACTTCCGGATTTCGCACCGTTTTGGGACACTCAACAGCGGCGCTTATGGTTTGTGGGGACTTGATCAGTCGGTCATACATTTTAGCCTTGAATACGGTTTGAAAGATTGGTTAATGGTTGGCGTCGGTCGTGGAAGTTTAAATAAGACCTATGATGGATTTGCCAAAGTACGTTTATTGCGACAGTCTTCAGGCGAAAAATTTATGCCGGTACATCTATCGTATTTTACTTCTATTGAGATGAATACATTAAAATTTCCGGATCGGCCTGCCGGAACATCCAACTATTTTTCATCGCGCCTGGCCTATGTCAATCAGCTCCTGATTGCCCGAAAGTTTAACGAAAATCTTTCCATTCAGTTAACACCCACGTACATCCACCGCAACCTGGTAAAAACAGAGATTGACCAAAACGATATTTATGCGCTGGGAATGGGTGCAAGGTATAAATTAAGCAAACGGCTGTCGCTCAATGCCGAATACTATTACACGTACAACCCAAATTCTGAATCTTTGGACCCAAAGACCTACAATGCTTTATCCTTTGGTGTCGATATCGAAACCGGAGGACATGTTTTCCAAATCATGGTTACCAACTCTCAGGGAATGCGCGAAGGCTCATTCATACCCCAAACCACCGGAAGCTGGATGGATGGCGACATTCATTTGGGATTCAACATTTCGCGGGTTTTTGCATTCAATAAAAAATAGTATCCCATGCTTAAAAAATTATTTATCCTGATTTTTATTACTGCTTCGATCGGTGTATTCGGACAAGGAAAATTTATAGCTAAAAATGCCTACATATCGTTTTTTTCTTCCACACCAATGGAAGATATTCTCGGCGAGAGCAATGAGGCGGTAACTATCCTGAATGCCGAAACCGGCGAAATTGCTTTTCAGGCATTGATGACCACCTTTCACTTTAAACGTGCATTGATGGAAGAGCATTTCAACGAAAACTATATGGAAAGCACCAAATTTCCGAAAGCCAAATTCACCGGAAAGATTGAAGCATATAGCAAAACCATGCTTTCAGCACCACTTGCAGACATTAAAGTGACCGGAACATTATCCATTCATGGAGTGGATAAAACCATAACCATCCCTGCCAAACTGGGCTTGGAAAATGGCAAACTCGCCGGAACAACCAAATTCAAGGTCGTTCCTGAAGACTACGGAATAGCCATTCCATCCTTGGTACGCGACAAAATCGGTAAAGAAATGGAAGTGACTGTTAAAGCCAATTATCTGCCATTCGGACAATAAATAAGTTCCAGGTTTCAGGTTTTAAAAATCGGTAACATGAAAATCAAATATGCAATCGTACTGGTTTTGGTGGTAATATTGATCGGGGCTGGCATTGGCCTGAAGATGTTTTTCAAACCACATGCCGACATCAGTAAATCAAAAGCTGCATTTCAGGTTGAAGCAACTGGCTTAATCGGTGAGTTTGAACTGGACGAGAATGCTGCAACGACCAAATACAGCGAAAAAATTCTCGAAATCAGTGGCAAACTGGTGGTTAAAAATAAGCTTTCAAACGGAACCGACCTTTTGATTCTGGAAGACGAGATGCAGGGAATTAGCTGCCAACTCGACAGCAACTGGGCGGCAACCAATCAGGAAACTATTGAGGCCCTGGAAACCGGAAGTTCAGTTACGGTTAAAGGCATTTGCAAAGGTTATCTGATGGAAATAAAAGTGAGTCCGGCTGTTGTGTTAAAATAGTGCTTCGCCAATCAGCAATCGTTAATCGAAGAAAGGCATTCCAGATAAGCCGTTAGCGGGTACAATTCTTCGTCGTACCATAGCGATGCAAAATACAATCCGATGGGCTCAGCAACCAGCCCGTCGGATTTTGTTTTTTCGGCAAGCCATTTTAACCCCAAGGTACATTCCTCCAGGAAACCGTTAGAAGACAAAGCCGTTACAGCCAGCGCCGTTTCCTCGATGCTTCCGGGTATATCCTTTGCACCGCCCCAGCTTCCATCAGGATTCTGAACAGCGAGCAAATAACGACAACCTCGTTCGATCATCAGTTTCAGGATTACTTCGTATTCTGCCCCCAGTCGTGTCTTTAAAGTCTCATTAAGATATGCCGTTACCCGGGCCGTTCCGTAAACCGGATTCGTATGATCGGCCGTATGCTGATTTCCAAACCAAAGCGGCAGCCAAAATCCGGTTTTGTCCTGATGCCTTCCCAGATAACTGATTGCTTTTACAAACGATTTTTTGATTGCTGAATACTGCTTTCGGCCCAGCGAATCGCCAAATATGTGAGCTGTTTTAGCCAAAGCCAAAATTGCATGTCCGGTTAAATCCGAACAACTCTGATCAAAGGGCAACTTGCCCCAGCCACGCGAAAACGTAGGGAATCCTCCATCGTTATTTTGAAGCTGACTAAGCCAGTTACAACCTGCTAAAACTGCCATTCGTATGGTTTCCGGATTTCCCTGGTTCAAGGACAGCAAGGCCAGAATCGTTCCTGGCGTGTCGTCGCCATCGGGAACCGAACCGGCATGCGATGTCCAGCCCCAACCACCCGGTTCAGTTCCATTAAAAGGATGAATTTGCTTGTTCTGAATCGTTAATAAATGCTTGGTAAGCTTTAGTTTATCTTCCGAAGTCAAAACTTCCGGATGGTCCTTTATCGATTTCACCGCGAGCGTGGTCACCCAGGTCGAAAGGTCAATGTCAATCGGCCAGCTTCCATCTTCACGTTGGGTACGTTTCAGAAAATTTATTCCATCGCGCACCACATCCAAATTGCGATAGCCCGATTCAATCAGACACAAACACACAAAAGCGGTGAGTGGAATGGCTTCCAGATAACCGCCACTTTCGGGCTGAATTTTCCGGAGCAACGCAAGCGATTTTTTCAACGAAGCTTCCCGCACCATCCGCATCAGCGGATTTTTTCGTTGTTTATGCCTGAAGATGGCGATTCCAACCGCGATGAGCGCCGGGATCGCATAACTGACCACACTCAGGTTCAGCGCGCTGTAAAATGAACGCGGCAACAACGAAAGTTCAAATGGCAATTGAGGTATGGAATCAAACGCTTCTTTTCCGGGAACATTGCACAAAGCGCACATCGTCAAAATCGGAACCGAAAAAGTGCGGTCGGTTTTATAAAAATCGAGAATTGCCGGAATGAGTTGTTCTGAATTGACATCAATGTTTTGCGACCGAAGATAATCCCCGATTTTCAGGAGCAAATCATCTTTCTGTCCACATACTTTTACCGCTGCATAACAAAGCAAACTGGTGCTCACATTGCTTTGACTTGTGGGCGAATCGCCAAAACCACCGTCTGAATTAATGTTTGTCGCCAGCCAATTTAATCCAGATGAAATTTCGGAAACATTCCCTTTGGCATCGTAAAAATGCAACGCCGTTACAGCCACCGCCACGCCCAATGCGCTCGACGAAAGCCGCCCTTCCCAATAACCGGCGGGGTTGCGTTTTTGGAAGAGGAGAGTGGTAAGTTCTGAGAATTGGGATTGATTACTTATATTCATGTTGGATTACGGTTTGAGGATGCAAGATACGAAAGATGGGAAATTCCGGATAGGTCCGTTCATTAAAGAGAAACAGATGAAGTGTTCATTTCGCCAACACTCCCAGCGCCAGCAAACCATAAAAAGTATATTCCACGTCGGTAGTTGCATCGCCATCACCCGATAGAAAAGCGCCGTGAGCAAAATTCGATTCGATAAAATTAAGGCAGGCAGGTTTTAGCAATCGCAAATCACTTCCGGCAAATTCGAGCGCAAACAAGGCTACGGCTGTTGAAAGCATGTCGGCCTGATCAAGGTGAGCAAAGGCTTTAAATCCGCCCGATTCACAGGCAAATGACATCAGCAATTCCGTTTCTTTGGATCCATCCTGATTCATCATTCTTTGCAGGAAGACCTTGGCGGCAACTTCAGAACAAGGCGAATGCTGATCAACTACTGTTTGTTTCAACATCTTTCCTGCACCAAATTTCAGCAATCTGGAGAAAGGGAAAACGGCGTCCAAGGTCAGGAACAACACAAAACTCCGGTACGATAAATTGATCGATTGGCGCTCTCTCCAGAATGATCTACCCAACGAAAAGATGGATCTGATCTGCAAAATCCGTCCGGTTTTCAATTCCTTCTGAAGCAATACCAAACAACATTTTTCAATGAACCCGGGGACTTCAGATTTCGACTGTCGGGCGATAAACTGTTTTAGTTTCAGGATTTTCCCTTCGACAAGCTCAGGGAGCGTCGCTCCGGGCCCCATGCCCCATGCCCCAATCATCAGCCCACCAAACAGCGAATAATATAAATCCGATCTTCCGCCACGATCCCGAAATCCACCATCGGCATTTTGCTGGCTGAGTATAAATTGCAGCACTTCTCCCCGCCCCTGCTCGTCGAGCAAGTCCAATGCATTCCCGAGAAGAGCAATCATTTGCCTGTAAAAAGGAATATTTTTCGAAGTTGGGTTCATGTTTTTAATCAGAAGATCTTACCCAGCACAGTATATAAACTCAATTTCATTTTCAGGTTTCTCAACTGATCGAGTTCATGGTAAGATTTCGAGGTGTATTCCTGAAGAATTTCTTCGGCTTTACCGACGATTTGGTTCGATTCAATCCATTGCGAAACTTGCTGCTTATCGTTTTTGGCATAGGCAATCCGGATATCTTCAGTTGACAATTCAGGAGCATTTTCAGCAAGCAGGGAAAGCATCAACGGATAATCTGCCACTTGGGTATGTTCATTCGATTCACGGAATTCGTCCAGATCGTCTTTTATCTGGTAAGCCATTCCGAAGTAACCCGAAAAAGTCTTGAGTATTTCCAAATCGCTTTCCGAAGCACTGGCAGCAACCGCGCCAAGCAGCAATGCTACCCGAATAGCTGAACCGGTTTTGCGTTCGAAAATTTCAAGCTGCTGATCGAGAGAAAGAATACGATGGTTCGCACTGGCCAGCAAATCGGCACCCTGACCGAGCGACAAAGCCACGTGCCCATTCGCAACCAATTGATAACAGGCAGCCATTGCCGATGAATCGAGTGGCAGTTTACCCAGTAATTCGTATCCTTTTCCGAGCAGAAAATCGCCGGTGTTGATGGCCACCGGAATGCCATTTTGTTTGTGAATGGTTTCGGTATCGTAGCGAAAATCGTCGTTATCTTCTATGTCGTCGTGAATAAGCGATGCTTTGTGGAAGCATTCCACCACCACAGAAAGTGCTGCGAGTAAATCTGCTGAAACTTCCGGAGCATAGGCTGAATAAGCCAAAGCCGTAAGCAACGGGCGAATCCGTTGCCCTCCGGTAAGCATCGACTGTATGGACAGTTGAGTGGTCTCGTCTCGGTCAGCCCCAATCATCGCAGCCAACTGGTCTTTGGTGAAAAATCCGTTCACTTTTACTTTCAGTGCCGAAACGGACAAAGGCTTCAAATCTGTATTTTCCTTAAAATTGGTCAGTTCATCGTCGAGCCAGCGGTTATCCACATCGGTTTCTGCACAACCTTCGAACAGCAACGGAATACCAATTACCGGCACTGCCGCCCTCGAAACCGGTTCGAACGATTTCTGAAGTACCGACATACAACTCACGCCAATCACAGCATCAACCGATCCTTCCTGAACCAGACTAATGGCAACGGTAGTTCCTTCGGCCACCAGCGTGGCATAACCTAGCCCTTCGGCTTTTTGCAAAATCGAATCAATCTGGCAACTTTGGCATCCGGCACAGATCAATCCCAATTCATCAACTTCAGCATGACACGAACTGTTGTTTTTCAGGCATTGCGGTAAAAGTAAGAGCCGTCGATTGCACGGAGTCGCAGCTACAACCGATCGCCAGATTTCGTTTCCGCAGACCACCATGGCAAACTCGCGGAAACTTTCGTCAGTTTCAGTTTGTGCGATTACCTCATCGGCCATCTGCTGAATAAGCACGAAGTTCCCGGGCGGAACAATTACCCGCTCGGCAACCAGCTCGCGGGCCGCTTTCCTCAACCGGTTTCGCGTCAATGCCTTCTCCGGAACAACCAATATATTTTCTTTAACCTTCATTTCTAATTTTGAGTTCGAAGTGCTTAAAATTCGGAGTGCCTAAAGTACTTCAGCGACAACTTTAGCCACTCCGAACTCTAGTTCACTCGGAACTTTTTATCCATAGGCTCCAAGCCCGAAAAATGCACGTTTCTTGGCAAAACGGTAAATCCGGCTTTTTTCCGGAATCACTTCACACGAACCGTGACTAACTGTTTCGGGAGCCATTTGCAAACGTTCCAATTCGCTTTTTCTTCCTGAAGTATTTTGCGCATCGTGTTTTTTTACGAATTCAGCCAGCCATTGCGGATCTTCCATCACAACACAACCCTTGGTTTTTTGTTGAATACTGCTTCTGAAATCACTTAAAAAAGTCGATTCGGCATACAAACGATCCAGCGGTTTTTCATCCACATGATCGGCAGCAAACTGAATGATCGGGCATGGTTCAACATATCCTGAAGCATTGATGTGATGACTCAGGCCTTCAGCAGCCGGGCACATGGCAATTCCATCCACATCCCAATACGTGTCGATAATGGCAATGCTGTACTTCATTCGGGCATCAACCATGTGCTGACGAAGCTGACGAATTTCATCCGGGCTTAAAGCCAATTGGAAATTCGGCTGATGACCAACTGGACGATAAATGTAGTACCACAAATAGGCAACTCCTTTGTCGATCAGTGAATTAATAAATTCGGGCGACATAGCCATTTCGAGGTTCGATTTGCAAACACTGATGGCCACACCTGTTACCAGTCCGGCTTTAATGCAGTTGTCGATTCCCTGATTGGCCGATTGGAACACATTCTTTCCTCCACGGCGCACATCGGCCACATCTTCATCGCCTTCAAAACTAATCAACGGAGTTACATTGGCACACTGCCGCAACGTTTCGGCCACTTCAGGAGTAAGGAGCGTTCCGTTGGTAAACAACTGAAAATAGCAGTCGGAATGTTTTCTGAATATCTCCGGAAGCGGTTTGTACAACAGCGGTTCGCCACCCAAAATTCCGAAGAAATAGGAACCGGCTTTTTTGGTTTCGTCAATGATCCGGTTGAGCTGTTCCGGTTTTAAACGGCTGTTTTTTTCCTTTCCCATTACCCAGCAACCCTGGCAATTCAGGTTACAGTCGTCGGTAACTGAAATAAAATTAAAGGCCGGAAAAAATTCGCCGTTCTTCTGCCGTTTCTGAAACCGGGCAAACGACATGGAGCCTTTAATGCCCATGTTCACCACAAATTTGTACAAACATCGTTTGTCGGTACGGATCAGTATATTTTTTAGTAATCCCATTTGCAATTGTGTGTGTTATTTGGTAGGTCAGGACATGTCCTGACCTTACTCCTTCAATCCTTTGGACGTATTCTTCAATTCGTCTAATGCTCTCTGTCGTTCAGCTTCAGCCTGTTCTATCAATCCGGTTCTGAAAATATTCCTTCGCAACGCCGAGCGCTGATTGAGCGTTGAAATCATATCCGGATTATTTGCCATTCCTTTATATTGGGATGCTGTCCCTGGCTCAGCACCTGCCAATACGCTGTTCTCTTTCAGTCGTGGAAAAATAATAGCCGAAGTCGGACAATTTCGCCCGCAAGCCGGGCAATTGTTTTTACAAGCCAGCGGATTCACCACTTTTAACTGTTTGCCACCAAACGTATAAACGCCGAACAAGCAAAATTTGAAGCATTTTCCGCAATCGATGCACAACGGCTGGTCGATTACCGGATACCAGGCCGGAACATCAAGTCCACTCTCCATACGAGTTTCGGAAGCTTTTCCTTCAGCAAACGAGAAATCATTCAGCAATTTCGATTCGATATCAGCAACCGACAGTTCCCTGAAATTCAAAACCTCCAAACCTGAAAGTTCCAGATCGTTCTGCGCCAGTAAATTTTTAATTGCCCGAGGATAACAGGCAACCATTATCTTCTGATCGTATTTCTGATCGATTGCCCGGATAAAATCTTTCCGGTTCAGCACAATTCCGCAGAAATCATCCAACTGATAAACGTCTGCATCCAGATTTTTCAAGGTCGATTTGATTTGTTCCGATTTATCTGATGTAATTACACCAGCCCCACAATTGCAGAATAGAATACACGATTTACTCATAGAAATTAAGCCGATTTTGGAATCCAGTTTAAATAAACCAAAAATAGTTCCGAATGAAAAGCAGAATCCACTGAATTTTAAGTTCGTTAACAAACATTAGAATTTCAGGTTCCAATTTATTCCTGAAGTAAATTATTCGGGGGTTTCTGGCGAATTATTTATCTTCGCAAGCAAAACCAATCCGATTAAACCACTTCGGAATTAATGGAACAAAAAAGCGACTTAACCCAACTGCCAAACATTGGTAAAGTGGTTGCAGAAAAACTCATTCAGGTAGGAATTACCACTCCCGACGAATTAAAAGCTATTGGCAGCGAGCAAGCATTTATCCGTCTTCAAACCATTGATGAAACCGTTTGTTTTTGCATGTTGCAGGGACTGGAAGGAGCTGTGCAGGGAATTCGGTGGCACAATCTGCCGAAAGAACGTAAAGAAGAATTGAAACAGTTTTTTCACATGAAGAGAATGTGAATAGTGTTCAGTCGCAGGTTCCAGTCTCAGGGCTTGCCTTACTGAACACTGAGACTGTAAACTGCATACTTTTCTATGTTGGCGGATGTAACCTCTTCTGAAACCAAACCCGAACGTCATTCATCGTTTTCAGTTGCCCGGCTGGCACTTTACGTCGGCAAGTAGATCTTTCTTCACTATTTTCAGGGGCTCCCCAACGAATTTCGGCACCATCATTCGGATTGTAAGCCATTTCAAATGCATCACGCCGTTTCAGGATTTCGGCAATTGTAAGTGTTTGTTCGGTACCATTCGACCGGATATAGGTGATTGAAAGCTCCGACAATTTTTTCTGCAGGAGATTTTGCAGATTTTCTTTGACCTTTTCAGGAGATTGCAGCATGGGTATTTTATAATCGTCAGGCGAGCGCATCACTTTATCCGGAAAATCAATTACAGCATCCATGGCAATCAGCAGGCGCAGGTCGCGATTGGGAGTGGAGAAATCTTCCCAGATACCACCCGTCTGAAACACTCCCGCAGCACGTCCGGGCATGGGAATAACTGTTCCGGGGTGCGATTTCATATATTTTTCGCCATTATTAACCGATGTAACCCTTACAACCAGTTGCTCATGGAGCGCTTTGATTAAATCCAGCATAGCCATTTCAGGGTCGAGTGGTTCCGGATTAATAATCCGTTCCATGGTGTGGTAAAATTCATTGCTTGCCATTCCCTTTTGCTGAAGCGAAAATGGGAGTAAGCCCGATCCGGCGGTTAACTCCTCGGTTTTTAACAAACGGATTTTACCACCGGTTAACACAATCGGACGAAAAGCTTTAAACCCGGGCTCTCCTATCACTTCAGTTTCATTGGTATTGAACAAGAAATTCCCTTTCCAAAAGCGTTTAATCCCAACAGTTCCATCGGGTTGGGCATCAACAGAAAGAAGCACGCCCGGATTGTCGTCAGTCTGCGCAACCTGACCAATTAGAATGAGCGTGTGCCCGTAAGGATCGGCAAATACGATACCAGGACGAATGGCCTCTCGATTAAGTGAAACAGGATAATAATCGGTATTTTCGTTACTCAGCGATGCGCGTGCTGTTCCAGAATGCACGCCATTCATCACCATCCGCATAAACGTATTGAATTTTTGTGTCGGGTGCGATTTCGATAAAACAACTTCATTGGTAATCCAGCGTCCGGTATGCGGAGCACGCCCCACTCCCCCGCGATCAGCCTCGTGGTAGCCAAACGGTAGTCCAAGTTTCCAGGCAAAGTAAGCCCGAAGAAAATACGGATTATCGGCGCAATCGGGCTCCATCAGCACTTTGATTTTACCTTCTGCATTATCTTCACCCAACGACAGATGATTAAACAGAAAATTTCGATCCTGATTTTGGGTAATTTCGTGCAAGGCACCCCACGAAGAGCGTTCGTCAGCATCCTGAAACAACGCATTTACCCATGCAGAGTAGAGTGTTTCCGTTTTGCTATCCCATCCCCGCCGTGTATTCCAAACCGAATTGGATGATGACTGCGCAGGTTTTTCGCTTACGTTAAAATCAATGCTTTCAGAGGTGGTTTTCGTAGTTAAAGCAAGGTGGTATTTACCTTCCGGGCCGGCTGTAAATTCATCAATCCGCCAGAAAGGCAATCCATCACCGGTCCGGCTTTTCAAGGCTTCGGTTTCTCCGGAAGGGCTGCTAACAACAATTTTTGCTTTCCTGGCATTTTTGTCACCTGCCACCATTACACGAAATACCTGACCAGGCTGCGGATTTTCAGGAGAAATCATTACTGCGTTTATCAACTGGATATCACTGGCATCATCCGGTTCCGCGATGGCTACAACAGTAGAATCAGCAACAGATTTGCTTTTATCACCAGCAGAGGGATTCCCACAGGAGGATACTCCTAAAAAAACAGCAGCGATAAAAAACGCCTTTTGCAACAAATGAATTCCAATTCGTTTCATGTTATTTCTCCTTTCCAATTGGGGTTCAAAGATAACCGTAAAACAGATAAACCGGAGTTTAAATTTTAGGTCAATCGACATAAACATAGAGAATACGCTCATTTCCTGTCGATTCAATATTTTCTTTGTGTTAAGACCGATGGACTTTTCGATGCAAAAACAGACCGATAGTTTTCAGTAAGAAATTTAAATTACCTTTGCGCCAGATTTTAGGGGGTCGGATAATTTCCTTTTTGTCTGGTTTAGGACAGGAGCATCTACCCAATCTCCTTCCATTTACCCGATTCAGTGTTTTGCTGAACCGTAATTTTAAAAGGACATTTATGACATTTGAAGAAACCGGCCTGAAGCCGGAAATCTTAAAGGCGATCGCAGAAATGGGGTTTGTTAACCCAACGCCTATTCAGGAAGTAACCATTTCACACCTGATTACATCAACCCAGGATTTAGTAGCATTAGCTCAGACCGGCACAGGTAAAACTGCAGCATTCGGGCTGCCCGTGATTAACAACATCTCGATGCAAACCAAAGAGGTACAGTCGTTAATTCTTTGCCCAACCCGCGAGTTGTGTCTGCAAATTACCCGCGACCTCGACAACTTTTCCAAGTTTATTCCTGGATTTAAGACCATCTCGGTTTACGGTGGTGCCGATATTACCAAACAAATCAGGGAATTAAAAGCTGGCGGACAAATCGTTGTGGGTACTCCCGGACGAGTTCATGACTTAATTCGCCGTAAAATCCTCAACATCTCGGCCATTCGCTGGCTGATTTTAGACGAAGCCGACGAAATGCTGACCATGGGCTTTAAAGAAGAGCTGGACGCTATTTTATCGACTACTCCTGCCGAAAAACAAACGTTACTTTTTTCAGCAACAATGCCTTTGGGTATTGCTGAAATTAAATCGAAATACCTGAATAATGCGCTGGAGCTTTCTGTTGGAAAACGAAATGCCGGTGCCGAAAACGTAGAACACCATTATTATGTGGTTCACGCCAAAGATAAATATGCAACACTAAAACGTATTGCCGACAATTACCCAGACTGTTATGCCATTGTGTTTTGCCGAACCCGTATGGAAACCCGTGAGGTGGCCGAACAATTTATGGCCGACGGATACAATGCCGATGCGTTGCATGGCGACCTTTCGCAGGCTCAGCGCGACCAGGTAATGGCCCGCTTCCGCAGCAAACAACTGCAAATGCTGATTGCTACTGACGTTGCTGCACGCGGACTGGACGTAACCGAATTGAGTCACGTGATCAATTATTCGATGCCTGACGATCCTGAAGTGTATATTCACCGTAGCGGACGTACCGGAAGAGCTGGTAAAAGCGGAATCTCGGTGACGATTGTACATATGAAAGAAACCGGTCGCTTAAAACAGATCGAAAAACTTTCGCGCAAAAAATTTGAACGCAAAATGGTTCCGGGTGGTACCGAAATCTGTGAAAAGCAGTTGTTCCATCTGATCGAGCGCGTTCAAAATGTGGAAATCAACGAAGCGCAGATTGGGAATTACCTTCCTCAGATTTTGGAAAAATTCGAAGACATGTCGAAAAGCGACATTGTAAAACATTTCGTTTCGCTCGAATTCAACCAGTTGCTCGACTACTATAAAAATGCACGTGACCTGAATATTAAAGCCGAACTTCCGCGCGATCAGTTTGCGTCACGCAACGAACGTGGTGGTGATCGTGGAGGCGACCGTTTAAAATTCACCAAGCTGTTTCTCAACGCCGGGAAAAAACAGAACCTGAATGCTTCAGGCCTGATTGGTATGATTAACGAATATTCGGGCCGTCGCAACATCGAAATTGGCAAGATCGACATTCAACGTAAATTCTCGTTTTTTGAGATCGACAGCAACTTCGAGCGCGATTTGATTAAAGCGCTGAATAATGTGGTGATTGAAGGCCATGTGATTAACATTGGCCGCGTTGAATCGACCGCAGGACAGGAAGCCAGCAATGAAGGTGGCGGATCGTTCCGGAGTGAAGGTCGCAGTGGTGGCGGTGGCTACAGAGGTGGCGGAAACCGCGAAGGACGTCGTGAAGGCGGATTTAACGACCGCGGCGATCGCCCAAGACGCAGAAGAAACTAAACACACGAGATAGTTCCGGATTACAAATTCCAGGTTCCAGGTTGATTCAGCTTGAAACCTGGAATTTTTGTTTTTACTTATTTCTTCTTCGTTTTTACCTTCTCCAGATTCTCAACAACACGAAACTCAACAATTTGGGCAATCAAATCATACGGTATGGGCTGGTTGAGCGGAAACTGGACCGAGCCTTTTCCCTGCTTGTATTTGGATAGTTCCTTCGCGAATTCGGAATGTCCGGAGGGAGTGGCATAAAAGCCAATGTGGTTTTTAAATCCGGCGAAATAGACCAGCGGCTTGCCCTTTAGTTTATACGCAGGCATTCCGTAGGCGATGGATTCTTCGGCATCCGGCGCGGCTTGTTGAATGGTTGCCCTGACTTGATTCAAAATCAGTTGTATATCGCCCGGAAAACCTGCGATATACTCGTCGGTGTTGGTTGGTGCAATTGGGTTCATTTCGTAATGATTATAAGGATTTTAATACAGACACCGGAAAAAATTTATGATGGTTTTATCGATCGATTTAAAACAAATCAAAGATTCAGTGCAATTCCAAGCCCAACCTGTTCTCCATTGTAATACGGATAAAGAATTGCCCCGGAGGTCTTGTCCCGTTTTTTGAATAATTTATTCGTGATATACGGATTAATCCAGTAAGCAATTTTTGTACTCAAAATGCCAATTCCGGCACCGGCAGCAACATCGGTTACCCAATGTCGGTTGTTATAAATGCGGTAAAATCCGGTTCCGGAAGCAACAGCATAACCAGCAATTCCATACCAGATGGACACATCTTTATATTCCTGATACAGGAACTCGGCTCCCATGAATGCCGTTGCCGTATGCCCGGATGGAAAAGAATTGTTTGAACTTTTATCAGGGCGCTCAACTTTAGCAATTGACTTTATACTACTAACAGAAACAGACATCATAAGATATGAGGATGCTAATATTACTGTTCGGTCTCTAAAATTATGCTTCCCTTTAACTCCGGCAGCATTTAAAGCGTAAACTGAAAGAAATGGTGTGTACTGCAAAAAATCGTCAATCGTTGCATTTTCGTCGATATGCTCATTCACTTCTTCTTTTACTTCCCGGTCGAATGACTGGAGGTAATGATTTTCGATGCCGGCAAAACCATAGCCCATTAATATACCTGGTATAATCAGCGGTTTCAGTTTGGCCACCGAAAGACGAATAGATTTTGTGGTATCGGCTACAGATTCCTGTCCGCGGACAACAGTTTGAAAACTCAGAATAACTAATAAAATAAGTGGTAATCTACAATTCATCATACAATCCGATAGACTTACAGCTTCAGCCTTTTAATAAACTCATTGATATCGAAATTCAGGTTGATTTTGGGCAGTCGAAACCTTCCTCCAGGTTGATTTTTTGAGACCGAATAAATTTCGTCGATAATCGATTTGTATTTGGTTGCCACATAATTTCGTTTCAACTTTAAGGTTGGCGACAGTTCGCCGCTTTGCGGAGTCCATTCGTCGCTCACCAAACGGAACCGTTTGA
The DNA here is from genome assembly GCA_019459525.1 of Prolixibacteraceae bacterium. GTDB lineage: Bacteria > Bacteroidota > Bacteroidia > Bacteroidales > Prolixibacteraceae > Aquipluma. The sequence goes on along the minus strand of JAIBEY010000038.1, from coordinate 43,581 downwards.
TTTCTTCGTGTTCGCCCAGGGTTTTGTTTATCGCAGCCACTTCTTTTTGCAACTGGGCTAATACTTCAGTTTTTTGAATTAAATCCTCGTTGTCCTGAAAAACGATTTTTCGTTGGCTGCACCAGTCGTGCAAGTAGCCAAAATTGGGAGAAATGAGTGCACTGGCAAATTTTTCGCTGGCGCCAATCACCATCACCTGTTCGATGAAAAATGAAGCTTTCATCTTATTCTCAATCATTTGCGGAGCAATGTATTTACCTCCCGACAGCTTGAACATTTCCTTTTTTCGGTCGGTAATTTTCAGGTATTTACCTTCCTCCAGGATACCGATATCGCCGGTATGAAACCAGCCATCTTCATCAATCACCTCGGCAGTTAATTCAGGAGCTTTGTAATAACCTTTCATTACACTAGGCCCTTTTACCAAAATTTCGCCATCGTCGCCAAATTTAAGTTGAACGTTGGGCAGAACCTCTCCAACGGTTCCCACCTTCATGGCTTTCGTGTTTGGATTATTTACAGCAATTACAGGCGATGTTTCAGTCAGTCCGTAACCTTCAAGGTTGAGCATTCCGGCCATCCCCAAAACGCGGGCAATCCGCGGCTGGAGCGCTGCCCCTCCAGAAACAACGTAAACAATATTGCCTCCAAGCGCCTCGCGCCATTTGGAATAAATGAGCTTGTCGGCCAGTTTAATCCTGACTTTCAGAAAAAAGTTATACTTTTTGTTGTATTCGAAATGACGGGTAAGGCTTATTGCCCAAAAATAAATGACCTTTTTCAGTCCCTTCAGTTCCTTGCCTTTCGACACAAATCCATCGTAAACCCTTTCGAGCAAACGAGGAACCGAATTAAACATATGGGGTTTAATTTCTTTGATGGCCGACACGATCTGTCCCAGGTTTCCAACGTAATAAACACCCATACCCTTGTACTGAAAATGGTAATTTACGCTGCGTTCGTACACATGACAAAGCGGCAAAAAACTAATTACGCGGTGGTCAATCCCCAGGTTGTGCATTTTCGAGTGGGCCACAAAGTTCGATACCAGGTTGGTGTGTGTCAGCATCACGCCTTTGGGTACTCCGGTAGTTCCTGAAGTGTATATGATCGTGGCCAGGTCTTCCGGATCAACATCCATTTTAATCTGTTCCAGTTCATCTTTCAGCTCTGCTGCGTGGGCTTTACCCAATTCGAGGATTTCGTCAAAATTCTGAGCTCCATCGACCTCCTCGAAAGTATAAATGTGTGGAATTTTGGGTAGGCGTGCGGCAATCGGACTTAGTTTTTCGTACAATTTACGGTCGCCAACCAGTAAAATATGGATTTCGGCATGTTCAAGGATATAACTATACTCTTCGTCGCTAATTGTTGGATAAATGGGGACGTGAACCATTCCGGTCATGGCCAGGCCCATATCGGCAAAGTTCCACTCGGGGCGGTTGGTTGTTACAGTGGCTACTTTATCACCCTTTTTCAGGCCCAGAGCCATTAATCCCATCGCAAACTGATGCGATTTTTCAACGTATTCGGCTGTACTGTAAACGTACCAGTCCTTGTTGTCTTTCCCACCCAGTGCATCTTTCCGTGGAAATTCCTGAAGACATTTAGCTAAAATATCGAAGGTTCTTCTCACCTCAATTGCCATAGTTTTATCATTTAGTTATTTAACAAGCGTCTAAATATAAAACTATTTTAACTTTTGGAAGGAAATCGAAAAATCAAAATTTGCCGATATTCCATACCTAAAACGACTTTGGCCGTACGAAGTATTGAATATCAGCAAATTGAAAACAACATTTTCGAAACTATCCCAGACACTGAGTTTCTGACATATGCTCAATTTTCAAATTCCAGATTCTTTTGTTTGAAATTTGAAATTAACATCAGCCCGGCAATTACCGCAATGATAACAAATACCGACCAATGAACAGAATCCACAGAACCACGTCCGTATGAATGTAATCCGCTGAGGTAATAATTAACGCCAAAATAAGTCATCAGCACCGAGGCAAAACCAAGCACCGATGCAATAGTGTAATTGTAAATGCCCCTGAGCGAAGGGATAAGCCGCATGTGCGCAATAAACGAATAAATCACAACGGTAATCAGCGCCCAGGTTTCTTTGGCATCCCAGCCCCAGTATCTGCCCCAGCTTTCGTTGGCCCAAACACCTCCGAGGAATGTTCCGATCGTGAGCAAATACAAACCAACAGTCACCGACATTTCGCTAATGGCCGTGAGCTGAAGCACCAGATTTTTTACATTTTTACTGTTCTGCGCATTGCTGATACAATAAAGCACCAAAACCAGTAAGCCTATAAAGGCACTCATCCCTATAAAACCATAACTGGCGGTAATAATGGCCACATGAATCATCAGCCAGTACGAATTCAGTACCGGAACCAGGTGTGTGATTTCAGGATTCATCCAGTTGAGATGGGCAACAAATAACGTAATCCCGGCAAGCATGGCAGCAGTTCCAATCACCATAGGATATTTCCGGCCAAAAATAAGACCCGCTAACATCGAAGCCCAGGCCACATAAACCATTGATTCGTACCCATTCGACCATGGCGCGTGTCCCGAAATGTACCAGCGCAATGCCAATCCGGCCGTGTGAAATAAAAATCCAACAGTGATAAGGCTTATAAAGACGATGCGGACTTTTTTACCCATCGTTTTATGCCTGAAAATATTGACAAATAACACCGAAAGTAATGCAAATCCAACAAGCAGATAGAATGGGAATACCCGTTTAAACGGATTCACCGAGTTGTAAAATATCTCAACGTTCTTTTTGGTTTCGGTTGGCAGGTAACTGGCCCCAAATTTGGCCTGATAAGCTGCAATGCTGGCCAGAATCTGACGACCATTGACATCGCCCTTTCCGCTTAATGATTCTTTAAACAACTGAAACCCGCGGTTAATAAACAGCGAATCCGCTGAGTCAACACCTACGGGCTGACTCCCGACAGCAAACCATTTGTTTTCTTTTGATGGTCCCGGAAACAGCGAAAACATGTCGCCATTGATGATCATGAAGCAGATATTCACACGCTCGTCTATATTGATGAGTTCCTTTTCATACACGTTCCGGAAGGCAGGCATCTTGTTAAAGGCTGCCTTTACCTTTTCAATCAGTTTATAGTTTCCGTTTTGGTCAAAAAAAGCAGTCAACGGGATGCGTGATTCGGTTACGCCCAATTCTCCCTTGATCTGATCGTTCGATACTTTTACCAGTGATACATTCCGCCAAAGCTCCGGATACAAATACAAACCAAGCACCACCTCTTCGGCTGAACGTCCGTAGAAATCCGATTTGCGACTCACTTTCCGGAGTAGCTCCGAGGTAAGTGTTGCTGCGGGTTCAATCCGGCCATCGGGCCCCTGAATCCACAATTTGGAAAAATCGTCGATTATGGATTGATCAATCTTTGGGATGCCTGCAATCTCGGAACTATTTGCCGAGGCAGAACCCGTATTTAAGGCCAGCAAAGCAAAAACAACCATTGCAACCGGTTTGGAATACTGCTTTAAACGACGAACCTGCAATTGGAAATACGAGTTTTTGCTGATCAACGCCCAAATCATTCCCACGGCCAAAAGCAAATACCCGATGTAAGTGACACCGGTTCCAAGTTGATCGGCATTTACAGAAAGTACAGTGCCCCTTTCGTCCTGGTCGTACGACGACTGAAAGAATTTATATCCCCGGTAATTAAGTGTGTTATTCATAAAAACCCGAACGTTCCGTGAAACATTCCGCTCCCGGTCATTTAAAATCAACTCGCTCGCAAACGACGAAGGGCTTTCGGATCCCGGATATTTTTCCATCTGGAAATCGGTTAATTGCAACGCAAAAGGCAAATAAATAGGTTCGGCGCCATAGGTAAATTCCAAGGCGGCATTTCCAACTTTGGCGGCAATTGGCTCACCTTTCTGCCCGTGGCGCCCCATCACATTTACAATCTGCCGGTTTGTACCATCAGTTACTTCAAGCACCACAGCATCCTGCGAAGCATTTCCTGAAGCGTCCTGCGCCACGCTCATCGAAGCATGTTCATAAAAATTCTTCACCAAAAGCATGAATCCGTCGAAGGAATACAACTGCATGGTTTCCACAGCAATCGTATCGTTGGGTGCTACGATCTGAGGTTCGCCACCCGTCATCGAACGAATCTCGATTTGGCGATCGGAAACCAGAAACAAATCGCTGCCACGGCTAAAAAACTGAAAATTGGCGCCCGGCAATTCGTAACCAACCAACACATTTCCTAAATTGATTTTATCGCCTTTCGCAAAAACGAAATTCTCGCGTCCCTGCCCCTGTGAGATCACAAAGTCTATCATTTCCGTCCCGGCAGGGTTTTCAACCACATTCCTGACCGCATTTTTAATAAAACCTATCGATTTTATCCGGACTGATCGGCCATCGATGGTAATCTTCTCATTGAAATCTTTGTACGAGAGTTCAGAAAGAAGGACAGTAGAACTCACCGTTTGATTTTCACTTTTCACAGTTAAATAATCCTCAGCCGAAAGTATAAAATCGGAAGACTGTCCTTCGCGAATGTGCATAATCCCTTCAAAACTAATGTATCGGGTTATGGCAGCTCCAACCAGAATAATGATAAACGACAAATGGAAGAGCCCTACAGCAATACGTTGCCGGGTGTACATTCGATGACGAATAAAATTAACCATTAAATTGACCGCCAACAAGAGCAGAATCAATTCGAACCAAATGGCTTTATAGATTAATCCCTGGGCGGCTTCGGTTCCATAACTACTCTCGACAAAAGTGGCAAGTGCCATTGAGAAAGCCAGTATAAGCAAAAGGAAACCCATAAAAGGGAAGGAGAAAAGGAAATTCAATAGTTTTTTCATTATCACCAGGTTTAATTGGAACTAAAAAATACAATTTTCAGGCATAAAACAACTGTTATGCTTTGCAATGGAAGTATAACAGATAGTTTGGGTTTGGGTTGATTCATTGCCCCAAACTTTACAACTATTAAGAAAAAAAACAGATTTAAAGATAAAAATACTATTCGAACTTCAATGTTCCCCATTGCCCCATCTGACCTACTATCCAACCAATACGGCTCTGCACGTAAGGGCCTGGTGGATTAGCACTGTATTTTCGTGGATTGGGCAACACGGCGGCAATGGCTGCTGCCTGGGTGCGCGAAAGATTCTTAGCTGTAATATTCCAATAATGCCGGGCTGCTGCTTCTGCGCCATAAATACCATTTCCCATCTCGATGCTGTTCAGATAAACTTCCATGATGCGTTCCTTACTCCAAACAAATTCAATCAGGACAGTAAAATAAACCTCGAAGCCTTTGCGTATCCAGCTTCGGCCCGGCCACAGAAATATATTTTTGGCTGTTTGCTGCGAAATGGTACTGGCTCCTTTCACCCGTTTTGCTCCCCGTTTTGCGGCCTCAACCGAACGTTCAATGGCAGCAATATCAAATCCTGAATGGTTCATAAAATTCTGATCTTCGCTGCAAACCACCGCTAATGGCAGGTTTTTGGAAATTTCGTCAATCGAAACCCAGTCGTGTTTCAGTGTTATTTCCTTCCCATCGAACAATTGTTCCCCGCAACGGATAAGCATCAGCGGAGTTACAGGCACAGGTACAAACCGAAAAAGAACTACGGAGAAGACCGATAATCCGATGAACCATACGGCCGTTTTCCAGATAACCCGAAAAATTCGTTTGCCCAAACTGTTTCCTGATCGTTTCATAATAGGAATTGCTTACATCAGGCAAAATTACAAAAAATGCACAAGCCAGATTTTATCACACAAAAAAGAGGATTTCGAACGGTAACCCGTCCAAATCCTCTTTCTATCATTTACATCAAGTCCCAAAATGCACTTCTGACTTCAGGCTTCAACTGCTCTATTTTATACTACTTCACAAACGATTTTGCTTTTGCAACAGCAGCAGCTAATCCTGAAAGATCTTTACCACCAGCCGTTGCGTAAAACGCTTGTCCGCCGCCGCCGCCCTGCATTTCTTTGGCAGCTTCGCGAACAACTGCGCCAGCATTCAACCCTTTTTCGGCAACCAGATTTTCAGCAATCATTACGGTTATCGATGGTTTTCCGCCAATGGCAGAACCCAAGGCGAGGAACAGATTCTCCACTTCACCTTTTAACTGGAAAGCCAAATCTTTCACAGCCTGTGCAGAATCTAACTGAATCACTTCGGCAATTACGTTAACTCCATTAATAACCTGAATTTTATTCTTTAATTCCTGCTTGATTCCTGAAGCGGCTTTTCGCTCAAATTCTTCGATTTGTTTTTGCAGACGACTATTTTGGGCCAGCACATCCTCTACCGATTTCTTCAGGTTTTGGGTATTGTTGAACATGACTTTTACCTCAGCCAGTTCGTCCATGTGTTTCTTTACAAACTCTTCTGCACGATCGGCTGTAATCGCTTCAATACGGCGAACTCCGGCTGAAATCGCGCTTTCAGAAGTAATAATGAATGAGCCGATTTGTCCGGTTGCCGGAACGTGGGTTCCACCGCACAATTCAACCGATTCTCCAAATTTGATTACCCGAACGAAATCACCATATTTTTCACCAAAAAGTGCAATGGCCCCCATCGTTTTAGCTTCGTCGAACGAAACCGAACGGTTTTCTTCTTTAACCAGGTTTTCACGAATCAATTCGTTTACACGAACCTGAATCTGATCCAACTCTTCGCGTGTTACTTTCTGGAAATGAGCAAAGTCGAAACGAAGGTATTCGCTATTTACCAGCGAGCCTTTCTGTTCCACATGAGTTCCCAATACTTCGCGCAAAGCATGATCGAGCAAGTGCGTTGCCGTATGGTTGTTCATCGTGAGCTTCCGCTTCTCCACATCAACAACAGCTTTGAAAGCCGCGGCAGAATTGGCCGGAAGTTTCAGCGCAATGTGAACCGTGAGGTTATTTTCTTTTTGGGTATCAATAATCGGCGTTTTCTGTCCGTCAAATTCAATGTAACCAGAATCTCCGGCCTGACCTCCGGACTCCCCATAAAATGGAGTTTTGTCGAAAACCAGATGGTAAAATTCCTTATTTTTCTGGGTGACTTTCCGGTAGCGCGAAATATGTACTTCCGCTTCCAGTTGGTCGTAACCTACGAATTCAACCTGCTCAATTTTTTTTAGTTCCACCCAGTCGTCGGTTTCCTGAGCCGCAGCATTACGCGAACGCTCTTTCTGCTTCTCCATTTCCGAATTGAAACCAGCTTCGTCAACCGACATGCCTTTTTCACGCAAAATCAGGCTGGTTAAGTCGAATGGAAATCCAAACGTATCGTAAAGGGTAAAGATATTTTCGCCGCTGATTTCAGTTTTACCAGCAGTTTTGGCTTTGGCAACCAATTCATCGAGTAGTCGGATACCTGTTTCCAGCGTGCGAAGGAATGATTCCTCTTCCTCATGAATTACCTTTTCAATCAATCCCTGTTGCGAAACCAACTCAGGGAAAGCATCGCCCATATTGTCTTTCAGCACCTCAACCAGTTTACAGATAAACGGTTCCTTGAATCCGAGGAATGTATATCCGTAGCGAACGGCACGACGTAAAATCCGGCGGATGACATAACCGGCTTTGTTGTTCGAAGGCAACTGCCCATCGGCAATCGAGAATGAAATGGCTCGTAAATGGTCGGCAATTACGCGCATGGCAATGTCAGCCTTCGGATCATCGCCATATTTTTTATTGCTGAGTTCGGCAATTTTAGCAATGGTATTCTGGAAAACGTCGGTATCGTAATTCGATTTTTTCCCTTGCAAAGTCATACAAAGTCGTTCAAAACCCATTCCGGTATCCACGTGTTTATCCGGAAGTTCTTCCAGTTTGCCATCAGCTTTCCGGTTAAACTGAATAAATACAAGGTTCCAGATTTCTACCACAAGCGGGTTGTCTTTATTAACCAGATTTTGTCCGGGAATCTTCGCGCGTTCATCATCATCGCGCAAATCAACATGTATTTCGGAACACGGTCCGCAGGGTCCGGTATCTCCCATTTCCCAGAAATTATCTTTTTTGCTTCCGTTGATGATGTGTTCGGCCGGAAGGAATTTCCGCCAAAGATCAAAAGCTTCGTCGTCGCGTTCCAGTTTATCGTCAGCACTTCCTTCAAAAACAGAAGCATACATGCGGTCAGCAGGGATTTTCAACACATCGTGCAGCAATTCCCAGGCCCAATTGATGGCATCTTCCTTGAAATAATCGCCAAACGACCAGTTGCCCAACATTTCGAACATGGTATGGTGATAAGTATCGTGCCCCACTTCTTCCAAATCGTTGTGCTTGCCCGAAACCCTCAAACATTTTTGAGTATCGGCAACACGAACACTTTTGGCAGGCTGATTGCCCAGAAAAATATCCTTAAACTGGTTCATCCCGGCATTGGTAAACATCAATGTCGGATCGTTTTTTACAACCATAGGAGCCGAACTTACAATCTGGTGCCCCTTGCTTGCAAAAAAGTCGAGAAACGCTTTCCTGATTTCCTTCGAATTCATGTGTATCTAAATTTTTCTATTAATTCTATGCAATTACATCAGTCGTTACAAGTAACTAAACCGGAGAATCTTCACCTAAAAAAGAGCTCAGGTCAAGCCATTCTAATGTTCGTAGAAACCACTTCCGCGGCATTCTTCCTTCCATTAAAATTTGTTAAAATTCCCCAATTACCTGAAGCTCATCATTTTTTTCCGACTAAAACACTAGCTTTGCAGGCTGTGTCAACCGGAATTTTTGAAACGTTGCAAAGGTAGATTAAATCCTTAAATTTGTTTCAACTCGAAAAATAAATTCCATTAATCCTGATTTATGGCGAGAGTCAAGTACAGATTTAATGCTCATACACTTAGCTACGACAAGATCGTAATTAGCTTCAAAACTAAACTAAAGCGTTTTTTAGCCTTATTTTCAACTACATTGGTATCGTCGGTACTTATTGCCTTTGGTATTTTACAATTCTACGAATCGCCGCGAATGCGGATACTCCACAAGGAAAATGAACGGCTTTTAACCCAATACGGATTGCTTTACAAGGACCTTCAAACGGTTGAAAAAGTACTCGACGAAATTGAACAGCGCGACAACAATTTGTACCGTGTAGTTTTTGAAAGTGATCCAATCCCTTCTACTGTGCGCAGAGCCGGGTTTGGAGGAGTAAACAAATATTCGAAGCTCGAATCGCTCGACAATTCAGACTTGGTTATCCGAACTGCTGAAAAGCTCGACATTCTGTCGAAGCAGGCTTATATTCAGGCAAAATCGTACGACGAGGTACTCAATATGGCGCTGAATAAAGAAAAGCTGGTATCGAGCATGCCGGCAATTATGCCCATTTCGAATAAATCACTGAAGAGTACTGCTTCCGGATGGGGTTATCGGTTTCATCCCATTTATAAAATCAAACAGTTCCATTACGGAATGGACTTTACTGCTCCAATTGGCACCAACGTTTATGCAACAGGCGATGGTGTTGTGAAAGATGTTCAATCGATTGGTGGCGGCTACGGAAGATGGATACTGATTGACCATGGATTTGACTATGAAACTTTGTATGCCCATTTGAGTGGTTTTAACATCAAAGTTGGAGAACAGGTCAAACGCGGACAGGTTATTGGCTATGTAGGAAGTTCAGGAACATCCACTGGCCCACACCTACACTACGAAGTACATAAAAACGGGGAACCTGTAAACCCGCAATACTACTACTTTAAAGATTTGAATGCTCAGGAATACGAAAAAATGGTGAGCATATCGTCGAATATCGGACAAACTTTTGATTAAAAACATCAACCTGTGCCTTACAAAAAACCTAAAATAGAGAAAGTCTTTTATTCCATTGGCGAAGTAGCCGATATGTTTGGAGTAAATACTTCGAATATACGTTTCTGGGAAAACGAATTCGACATCCTTAAACCGCACAAAAACGCTAAAGGAAACCGGATGTTTACCCGTGAAGACATTGAAAACCTGAAAATCATCCATCATTTACTGAAAGAAAGGGGACTGACGATTAAAGGAGCGCAGATGAAATTGAAAGACAACAAAGAAGATACCCTTCAGAATTTTGAAGTTGTCAACCGCCTTCAGGAAATCAGGCAAATGCTGATTGACATTAAAGAAGAGCTCTAATAGTTCCAGATTTCAAATTCAAAGTTTCTCTTTAAACAACGTTTATTACCATTAAATGCAGCTAAAAGAAATCACCCGGTTTATTGAATCCGTTGCCCCTTTGGCTCTTCAGGAATCGTATGACAATTCCGGATTACTTATTGGCAACCCTGCCGACGAAGTTTCAGGAATCCTGATTACGTTAGACATTACTGAAGCAATCATCGATGAAGCCATCAGCAAAAACCTGAACCTGATTGTTGCCCACCACCCAATTATTTTTAGCGGGTTAAAAAAGCTAAACGGGAAAAATTACATCGAACGCTGTGTTGCTAAAGCTATAAAAAACGACATCGCTCTTTATGCTGCCCACACCAACCTGGATAGTGTTTTTGGTGGTGTAAACAGCAAAATCTGCGAAAAACTGGAACTGCAAAACTGCCAGGTATTGGCTCCGGTATCGGGATTCCTGAAAAAACTGGTCACTTTTGTACCTACTGCTGATGCTGAAAAAGTTAGAAAAGCTTTATTTGATGCTGGCGCCGGAAATATTGGCAATTACGATTCCTGTAGTTTTAACCAGAGCGGATTAGGGAGCTTCCGGGGAAACGAGCAAACTAATCCTTATGTGGGCGAAAAAAACCAACTTCATTTTGAAGAAGAAACACGCATCGAAACCGTTTTTCCCAAACACATCCAAGCCCGTGTCATTCAATCGCTCCTGAATGCCCATCCTTACGAAGAAGTAGCCTACGACATTTATCCCCTCGACAATGAATTTAACCAGGCTGGCATTGGGATGATCGGAGAACTTCATTCACCTGCGGATGAACTGGAATTTCTGCAAAAAGTAAAAGAAACTTTTCATTGTCCGGTGGTTAAACACACCCAATTGCTGGGGAAACCAATCAGAAAAGTAGCAGTATGCGGAGGCTCCGGAAGTAGCTACCTCAGTAAAGCAATAGCGCAAAAAGCAGATATTTTTATCTCAGGAGATTTTAAGTACCACCAGTTTTTTGATGCCGAACAACAACTAATAATTGCAGATATCGGGCATTTTGAAAGTGAACAATTCACTAAAGAAGTTTTTTATGAATTACTTACAAAAAAATTCCCTAAATTTGCAGTCCATTTATCGGCTTTGGATACAAACCCGGTGAGTTACCTCATTTGATTTAAGTTAAACAACTATAAGTATGAATACACAGTACGTTAGAGACGAAAATAAAAGTGTGCCAATCAGTTCAAAGCTAAAAGCGCTTTTCGAACTGCAAAATGTTGTTTCTGAGATTGATAAATTCAAGACACTTCGTGGCGAATTACCTTTGGAAGTGCAGGATTTGGAAGACGAAATTACCGGTTTAAAAACCCGTGTCAGTAATTTTGAAGACGATATCAAAGATCTGGAAACAGCTATCCACAACAAAAAAATTGCGATTAAGGAATCAGAAACCCTGATCACCAAATACACCGAGCAACAAAATAACGTTCGCAACAACCGCGAATTTGATTCTTTGAGCAAGGAAATTGAATTTCAGAAACTCGAAATTGAATTGTCAGAAAAACGCATCCGTGAATTTACTGCCGATCTTTCAAGTAAAAAAGAAGCGATTGGTTCTTCATCCAACCTTTTAAAAGAACGTCTGGAAGATTTAGACCGCAAACAACGTGAGCTGGAAGAAATTACGGCTGAAACTCAGATCGAAGAAGAACGGCTGAAAGCTAAATCTGAAAAGATTGAAAGCAACATCGAAGCCCGTTTGCTAACTGCGTTTAAACGTATTCGTAAAAATGCCCGCAACGGATTGGCAGTTGTAACTGTTCAGCGTGATGCCTGCGGTGGTTGTTTCAATAAAATTCCGCCACAGCGTCAAATGGACATCGCCTCGCGCAAGAAAGTTATTGTTTGTGAATATTGTGGCCGCATTTTGGTTGACAAAGATATTCTGGATTCCATTGAACCAGCAGAATAGGCATATTCGGTTTGATATATCGCAAAAAAGACCTTCAGAATTTGTTCTGAAGGTCTTTTTTATGTCTTGAAATTCGGAATTGTTTTGGTTCTACCAGCTACCGCCAGCGCCACCACCTCCAAAACTACCTCCACCGAAGCCGCCAAAACCGCCGCCGCCTCCACCGAAACCACCACTTCCTCCGGAGAAACCGCCAAAAGAACCGCCGCCCCTATTGGAACTGAGTAAACTCATTGCAATCCAGAAAGGAATACTGCTACCTCCGTTATAATTACGGCCACGTCCACCCTTAAAGATCGAAAAGATAACAATCAGAATAATGCCGATTAGGATTAATGTTCCAAGACCGTCTGATTTTCCTTCCTTATCGGTTTTCTTTTGGTAGTCGGCGGCTGTGTATTCCTGAAGGGCTAAACTCTTCAGAACTTTAGTTCCGGCTGATAGTCCGCCATAAATGTCACCTTCGCTAAAACGTGGAATCATTTCATAATCCACCACATTTCTGTTGGCAACAGCATCAGGAATAATTCCTTCCAAACCATATCCAACAGCTACAAAAACGGCACCTTTTTCGTTACTGGTTTTGGGTTTAAAAACAATCACAATTCCATTGTTTTTATCTTTTTGGCCAACCCCCCATTTTTCGCCGATCTTAAACGAAAAATCAGAAATCTCATACCCGTTAAGAGATGGAACCGTTACAATTGCAATTTGGGTGGAGGTTTGATCATTAAACTGTACCAGCTCCGATTCAAGCTGCTGCTCTTCCGGATCAGAAAGTACGTTGGCCAGATCATTCACCAATCGGGGTGGATTTGGCCGTTCCGGAATATCCTGAGCAAAAACCGAAAAAGTAAATACCGAAAGAAATAGTATAAATAGGACTTGCTTCATTTTATAAATTTTTATCGAAGGATATTTCATCCGACAGTTCGTTTACATCTTCTTTCCGGAACGGGAAATTGGCTTTCAGTTGCTCACCAGCCATCAGAATTCCCTGAGATAATCCATCCGCAAATTTTCCTTGCTTAAACAAGGCCAGCATCGTTACCTTAATCTCGTCCCAGAAATTCACCGGCACAACCTGGTTAATTCCGGCATCGCCCAAAATGGCAAATTTATGATCGTGCACAGCTAAATAAAACAAAACACCATTTCGTTCGGCAGTTTCGTGCATTTTCAGTTTTCCGAAAACATATGCAGCGCGATCCAGCACATCAATAGCGCAATGACCTTCCATATGCAATCGTATTTCTCCTGAAGTGTTTTTCTCTGCCTCGGCAATAGCATCAGTTATTTGTTTCTTTTCTTCTTTACTGAAAAAATTTTCGACGGACATGTTATTAGGAATGAATGGTGAGAAAATAGCTACTGGCTTTTATCGCCTGGCAGCTAGCCAGTAACCAGCTGCCAGTTGCCAAAGGCTATTAAAATTGTACCTGAGGCGCTTTTTCGGCTCCCTTTTCGGCTTCAAAATAGGCTTTCTTTTCGAATCCGAACATTCCGGCAAAAATACTTTTCGGGAATTTACGGATCAATACATTGTACGCCTGGGCACTTTCATTGAATTTTTGGCGCTCTACAGTAATCCGGTTTTCTGTTCCTTCGAGCTGAGCCTGCAAATCAAGAAATCCCTGATTGGCTTTCAGATCGGGATATTTTTCCATCACCACCATCAAACGGCCCAATGCCGATGACAGTCCGGTTTGTGCTTCCTGAAATTTCTGAATCGACTGAGCATCCAATTTAGTTGGATCGACAGTAACCTGTGTGGCCTTGGCCCTAGCTTCAATTACCTGGGTTAAAGTCTCCTTTTCAAAATCGGCATAACCTTTTACCGTATTAACCAAATTTGGAATCAGGTCGGTACGACGCTGATAAACGTTTTCAACCTGCGACCATTGTGCGGTCACTCCTTCTTCTCCTGTAACCATGCTGTTATAGGAATTTTTTACCGACGAATACGCAAGTAAAAGCAGAACGGCAATTACTGCCAGAACAATCCATGTTTTTTTCATCTTATTTACTTTTTAATTTAATTTCTAATTTAAACAAAATCTGAACAATCTATGACAAATATAAGTTTGGCAAATGTTGCAAAACTGCTGCCAATCTACATCAAATTATCGGGGAATGTCGCAATTTTGCCGTTGTAACCTCTACTTCAAAAGGCGAACCACATTTTTAGCGCATATGAACACTACAGCATTCAAATCAGCCATTCAGGAAGGGATTCCATCCATTCTTCCGGAGAAGAAACCTTACATTCAGGCAATCAATCATGCACCGGTAAGAAAAGATATTCTGACACAGGAACAAAAAAAGCTGGCATTAAAAAATGCACTTCGCTATTTTTCGCCGGAGCAACATGCCATATTGGCATCCGAATTTCTGGATGAATTGCTGCAATACGGACGGATTTACATGTACCGGTTTCGTCCTGACTACGAAATGAAGGCCCGCAACATCAACGAATACCCTTTTCGTTCCAGACAAGCAGCGTCGATCATGATGATGATCCAGAATAACCTGGATTACGCGGTGGCTCAACATCCGCACGAATTAATCACGTACGGTGGAAACGGGGCTGTATTCCAGAACTGGGCGCAATACAGACTTTGCATGAAATACCTGTCGGAAATGACCGATGAACAAACGCTGGTGATGTATTCGGGACATCCGATGGGATTGTTCCCATCGCACAAAGATGCTCCGCGAGTGGTAGTAACCAATGGCATGATCATTCCGAATTATTCCGGAAGAGACGACTACGAGCGGATGAATGCTTTGGGTGTTTCGCAATATGGACAGATGACTGCGGGTTCATTTATGTACATCGGACCACAAGGAATTGTGCATGGCACAACCATTACGCTGATGAATGCGGCCCGAATGCGCGGCGATGGACAAATAGCCGGAAAGATATTTGTTTCATCCGGATTGGGAGGAATGTCTGGAGCACAGCCGAAAGCTGCTGTCATTGCCGGAATGGTAGCCGTAGTTGCTGAAATAAATCCGAAAGTGGTAGCGCTACGCCATCAACAAGGCTGGGTTGATGAAGTATTTGACGATCTGGACAAACTGATTTCGCGAATGCTCAAAGCCAAACAGAATACAGAAGCCGTATCGCTGGCCTACCAGGGGAATGTGGTCGATTTATGGGAGAAGCTGGCCAAAGAAGACATTTCCATTGATTTGGGATCCGATCAAACATCGTTGCATAACCCGTTTTCCGGAGGTTATTATCCGGTTGGATTAACACTCGAAGAATCGAATAAGCTGATGGCTGAAAATCCGGAATTGTTTCAGCAAAAGGTTCATGAAAGTTTAAACCGGCATGTGAATGCAATTAACCAACTTTCAAAAATGGGAATGTATTTCTGGGATTACGGCAATGCATTTTTGCTCGAAGCCAGTCGTGCCGGCGCCGCTGTAACTAAATCTGATGGAAGTTTTATTTATCCGTCGTATGTTCAGGATATTATGGGACCGTTGTTTTTTGACTACGGGTTCGGCCCGTTCCGCTGGGTTTGCTGTTCGTGTAATCCGGAAGACCTCCGTAAAACCGACCAAATTGCACTTTGGGTATTGACTCAAATTGCTGAAGATGCTCCTTCTGAAATAATAAACCAGCTAAACGACAATATCCACTGGATTGCCGAAGCCGGAAAAAACAATATGGTTGTGGGATCGCAGGCACGCATTCTTTATGCCGATTGCGAAGGACGGACAAAGATTGCAGCAGCTTTCAATCAGGCGATTCGCGATGGAGAAATCAGCGCCCCGATTGTTCTTGGCCGCGATCACCATGATGTTTCCGGGACCGATTCACCCTATCGCGAAACATCCAACATTTACGACGGATCTTCTTTTACTGCCGACATGGCCATACAGAATGTGATCGGGGATTCGTTTCGCGGGGCAACCTGGGTTTCAATACACAACGGAGGTGGTGTTGGCTGGGGCGAAGTGATTAATGGCGGATTTGGAATGACTTTGGATGGCTCTGATGATGCAGACCGGCGATTAAAACAAATGCTTCACTGGGATGTAAACAACGGAATAGCCAGGAGAAGCTGGGCTAGAAATGAACCCGCAATGTTTGCAATTAAACGGGCGATGCTGGAAAATCCGGATTTAACAGTCACCATGCCTAATCTGACCGATGAAAAACTGATTGATGAGTTGTTTGAATAAACTTGAGTGATCAGTGTTCAGTCTCAGTTTAGAATTTGCCATTGGTGGTCATTCGCTAAGCGTCATTAGTTGTAAAAACTTAACAACTAATCACTACAAATGAGAATCCTATTATTCAAACATGAGCGAATACGGACGTTGAATTTCGGATTTCAGTTCATCTACACCGAATGCCCTGCTTTTGCGAATAGTTTCGCGACCGGCAAAGAAAATGATAACCGTTGGAGCTGCAAAAACCCGATTCTGAGCAGCCAGTTCAGGTAGTTTATCCGATTCAATAAAAACCATTTTTACCTGAGGAAACGCTTCAGAAATCAATTCAATTACTTTAGGTTTTAACACCTTACAAACCGAACAAATTTCAGTGGAGAAATAAGCCAACACAACATCATTCTCAAGTAACACCTGATCAAATTCCTGAATGGAGTGTATCGTTTCCATTATTCGTATTGTCCGGTGGCTAACAAAACAAGCGTACAGGCAATTTCAGGATAAATTCCGGAAGCTTTCAATTGGCTGATGAATTCCGGGTTTTCTGTTCCGGGATTGAAGATTACACGGCGCGGGTTCAGGTCCTCAATATACTGGTAATATTCCGGCTGGTTTTGCGGCCCAACATATAAAGTAACAGTATCTATATTTTCAAATGCTTTCTTTTCAGAATCGAAAGACACTCCCGCGACTTCGCCGGCGCGAAGGCCAATGGCAACAACCTCATGACCGTGAGAGACCAAAGCTTTAATGGCCTTATTCGAATAACGATCGGCATTTTCGCTGGCTCCAATTACCAAAGTTTTTTTCATGATTCAATTAATTTTTTCCAATAATACTACCGCATGAACTGAAATGCCTTCTTCCCTACCTTCAAATCCCAATTCTTCCGTTGTTGTGGCTTTTATAGAAACTACGTCTAAATCAATTTTCAGCAAACGGGCAATCGTCTCTTCCATTTCCGGAATAAATGGTTTGAGCTTGGGTTTTTGGGCAGCCACAGTCACATCCAGATTTCCAATCCGGTAATTTTTGGCCGCAATCAATTCATTCGTTTTAACTAACAAAATTTTGCTGTCAATGTTTTTATATTCGGAAGAGGTATCAGGAAAATGACGACCAATATCGCCTAATTTCGCAGCCCCAAACATGGCATCGCATAGGGCATGAATAAGCACATCGCCGTCAGAATGGGCAACCGTACCTTTACTGTGTGGAACAAGAACGCCGCCCAGCCACAGGGTTTCACCCTCAGCTAAACGGTGTACATCGTATCCGTATCCAATCCGGAAATTCATTTTTACTCCTATTTTAGGTTTCAGTATTCAAATTAAAGGCTTAAATCCTGTTAAAGAATCTGGTAACGAGTTTTTATCTTCGTTGCTTATTAAACGCATCGAAGTCGAACGAAAGCGTAAACCTCAGGGTATTGGCCAGTGGATTATTTTGTGCAACAGGAAGCAGGTAAGAAAAATCCAGCGCAAAAACATTCATTTTCAAACCGGCTCCAGCGGTGAAGAATTTACGATTTCCTTTATTCACATCTTCGTAATAATAACCTGCACGAATAGCAAATTGTTTGTTGTACCAGTATTCGGCACCTATCGAAAAATTTATCTCTTTAAACTCTTCAGCCATTCCACCAGGAGCATCAGAAAAGGAAGTAAACATACCTTGAACAACCGATTGATCAGAACCCAATCCGGTAATAATATCAACGTCTGCCGTATCAGGTGTTGGTACCATTAACTTATTGGCATCAAAAGCAAAAGTAATGGTATTGTACTTGTCCATTTCGGTTTTGTACGAAACGCCCAATCTCATATTTGTCGGAAGGAAATCTTTGGTTTCACCATCGGTATAAGATATTTTGCCCCCAATATTAGAAATGTCGATACCGGCTGCAAACACCGAACTTTTTCGGTTAATACGCATTTCGGTTTGATAATAAAATGCCACATCGGCTGCAAATGTATTTCCGGCATGAGTCTCTACACCATTGACCAACTGTCCGCCGGTAAGGTCAGAACGAATATATCGCATAGCCACCGCTCCGGAGAAATTATCTGAAAGGAGTCGGGTATATCCCATATCTATCGCAAATTCATTCGGGTTTTGTTGCCCCGTCGGATCACCGTATTCGCTCATAAAAGTAATATCGCCCAACGCAAAGTACCTCAAAGAAGCGCTCAATGTTTGCCTGTCGTCTAATCGTTTGTAACCAACCAGATAAGCCAGATTGATATCTTTAACCAGGTTGCTGAGCCAAGGTGAGTATGACAATGCAACTCCCATTTCACTATCGATAAAAGCATATTTTGCCGGATTCCAGTGCTGCGAATTCACATCAGGAGAGGTTGCCACACCAACATCACCCATTGCACCTGCACGCGAATCGGGTGCAATACTTAAAAACGGAACTCCGGTAGTTATTGTATTGGCACCAGTTGTTGAAGTTTTGTTTTGCGCATAAACGCCCGGCACAAAACTCCCAATCCCAAGAACAACGGCAAGTATAAATGTTATTTTCTTCATCTTTAAATTCTTCAATTTTTTTTGAATTTGCAAATATATACGTTTGTCAAAGAGAATTAACGAACCTTATTACAAAATAGTATAGTAACGTACCCGAATAACCTGTTTTTATTGGCGTAAAAACACCAATCGGCCGGAGCCACTGGTTGTCTTTTTTCCATCTTTAGTGGTTGCTGTTATCCGGTAAATGTAAACACCATTCCTCATTCTCACCTGTCGTTCTGTAGGAATCCACTCCAAAGGCAAACTTTTTGTCCCCTGCGAACCGACCGCGGTCTGCATAATATCTATTCGCGAACCTGAAGATTCAAAAACTTCCAGTTCTACGTCAAATGTCTTGTCGGGTTGGTTATGTGTAAACAAAAAATGAGTTTCACCTGGTGTCGGATTCGGGTAACACCATACGGTTTCTATTCTGAAATCATCTTTTACCACAAACCGGATTTCTTTTTCTGACGAATTATTCAAAACATCCCAAACTTTCACTCTCAAAACGTGCTCACCTTCCGACAATTCAGTCAGCGGAAAAATAATTTTTCCGCTGGTATAACTATCCAGGTCCGCCTGAAAAAAGTCGTTCAGCACCATCACATTTGAGTCATCGTTATCCAAAACTGCAGTAATGTCGTGCCCGATTCCGGTTCCTGCCGTGTTGATACCGGTATCATCCGACAGGTTAACCAAAAGTACTGAACTGGCGCTCACCGTTCCGCCATCCGTGAACGACTCTGCATTCATAAACAAATCAATTTCAGGGCCTTCAGAATCTGAAATAACTGCATTTGATGATCCCCCAATATAAAAACTATCAAAAAAACCATGCGCATCAACAGCATCATTATACGCGTAATACAGAATCTTACCTTTATCTAGTTTGTACGAAATATCCTTCGGAACAAAGAATGAAAACTCAAATTCCCCGTTTTTAACACTTGCCAGTCCCCGGTAGATTATACTATTCTGAACTTTATATCCCATGGGTTCCTCACCTGCATTTCCCAATGTTTCAACTTGCATAGCCTTATCGTAAACGGTCGGAATGATTTCGCCATTAAAAGTAGAAAGTTTAGCTCCCTTGTTATTGGCCACATAACCCTTAACAGTTACAACAGTAAGTGTCTGAAGCGTATCAATTTCAATTTCAGCATTTTTACCGTTTATGCTGGTTGTTTTTATCTGATTTACAGGATTAGCCAACCGCAAGGCCGGATCGGCAAGCAACGAAAAGTTCAATTGATTAATTCCGGTATTGGAAGCAGCTTTTGCCAAACGCATCACATCGCCCAACCGAAGATTATTTCCCTGTTGGTCCTTTTCAAAAATGTATTTAAAAAACTTACTATTCAAAACAAAATTTGCCCCTGAATACACTAAACGAGTGGTAGAAAAAAGCCCAACACCGCCACCACTAGGACTAAAAAGGATTTGTTCTCCTGCCGAGGTTTCGTTAGAGTCAAACCGGCTAAATTCGCAGGTAGCCGTCACAAAAATAGGGAGCCGGTTATAATTCGACCACGAGTTTATCGTGGAAACATCCAGGACTTCTTCATCAGCAAGGAATTTTTCGTTGGCATGACCAGTATAATTCATCACCAAAGTCCCTTGTTTTACCCGGTTATTAATCGCGGCAGTCACCTCGGGGTAACTTTCACCGCCCGAAGATGAAATTTGCTTAAAGGCATCGAAGTAAATTTTATCGGTAAAGAATGCCGGATAAGAATTATTCAGCACATTGGCCATACTTTCTGCCTGCCCCATATGAACACTGGTATCCTCGTCGTCACCAATAAACGTAACCACGTTGCGCCAGTTTCCGAAAGTTTCTTTTTTATGGTAATTTTTAATTTTAGCGATAGCGATTTCTGCTTCTTTACTGGTTCGTGCAGGTATTCTTCCTACGCCCAAATCGACTGTCCCCAAGTATCCACCTTCATTCTCATCCAGAAAAGCAAAAAAATCGTCCGTAACAAAAGATTCCGTTGGCGAAAGGGAATTGTCTGATTGGTAAGTGGGAAGCAGATTATGACCATTCCCCTGGATGTTGCGATTATCGAATGAGCCATCACCCAAAAGTAAAACATACTTAAAAACAGTGGTCCCGCTTTGCTTATCTCTGTCGTAAACCATTCTGAAATAATTACGAAAAGCCGCAGGGTCTGGTAAACCTCCCGAAAATTCATTATAAATCACCTCAGGAGTAACAACCTGAACGGACATCTGATCGGAAGTACGATGAAAATCGGCCAGATCATTCGCCTCACTAAGTAGCGTAGAATTTGACACAATAATCATTTCTGATGATTCTGAGGCATGTAAATTTTGATTGGCAACCGTGCCCGTGCCCACCAACTCAGGAACCGGAATTGAACCTCCCGGATTAAATGCAACATACTCACGAAATGCTGACGAATTTGACTTAAAACTTAATTGTCCTCCAGATAACACCGTTGGAACTTCGGTTGTACTATGTATATTGGTAATATCCAGAATTTTTGTTGCGGCTGTTGCATTGCCGATTATAAATTCTGAAACAGGAATTGTTCCATCCACGCCCTTGCCCCTAAAAAAGTAAGCATCCGAATTTATATTTAGCAAGCTCTGGTAATTCACCGAAATGTAATCGAGCCAAGCTTCGGAATTACTATTTCCTGCGATATAATTTAACCTAACCTGGAGGGTTGCAGAGGAAAGGCTTTCTGTAAATCCGGCCATTTTATAATTGGCATAATCGGCAGTTGCATCGCTTACATTGGCTGCCTGAAAAGAAATGTCGTTCACCGATTTTCCATTCAATGCCACATTAATACGGCTGGTTGCTGAAGATCTGCTGGCAGCAGAGACCACAAACTGAGCCGGTTTGGTTAAATCGGGATTATCAAGCGACAAGCTAAACGTTTGAGATGCCCCTGCTGCGAATTTCTCGCCAAACCACTGACTTCCTGAGGATATTAAGTTAAGAGCATCTTTTTCGTAAACAAAATAATTAGGGAATGAAAGAACTTTTCTGCTGGTTGGATCAGTAATTCCAACAGCTTTACCAATCACGTTTTGACTTCCCTGATCGGATAAGTAAAAATAGGTCTCCGTGGCATAATAGTTCTGTTGGTGTTTCAGTATCCCCGACACTTCGTTTAGCGTGGTTTGGATATTTCCGGTTGAGAAGAAAAAGAGACAATCTTTCCCGGCATTATCCTTCCCTTTCCACACCGGATAAGACAATAAATCATCATACCGGAGTTCACTATTCAGCGTTGGAAGCAAATATCCACCATTCCCATACACTGCTACCTGTTCCGGATTGCTATATCCCCAGGTTCTAAGCTGATCATATGTGATTTTATAAATCCCCTTTGATTTAGTCTTAATTTTAACCCATTTCCCTGCACCAAGAACAGAAGTTGTTTTCCATTCGTAGGCAACTTCAGCCGATTTTAAACCTGCCGGATTCTCCAAAATTGAAATTGTAAAATCCACCAGCCTTTCAACACGGTTATTTCTTCTGACAAACGGATTAATTGTTAAACGAAGGACAGATTCCCCGGCAGAATTACCGACCTCGAAATAATATTGCAAATCACTGTCAACAACCTCATCAAGTATCGAAGAATTGTTTGCAGGTTCAAAAACGGTATGACTAATTTTCACCTCAGCGCTCTTCGAACTAAGGGCAAAGCTTTCAAACCAAAAAGGAATTTTGCTTTGGTTAACAGAGATACAACCATCAAATGGATCTTGGTTATGTTGTCCTGCCGTGTTTTTAACATTCTGCTCTTGCCATGCAATTTTACGCTGAAAATCGTCAGCCAAACAATTGACTCCAAGGAAAAATAAAATGGTGAAAAGTAGTATTTTTGACATTCCGGAATTATTTATATCAATATATAAAGATAAACGCTAAGCAAGGATAAATAGTATAACTTAATGTTTGAAACCGACAAAATTAACACCGCCGCTCCTTACCGAAGCAAAGATATGATGTTGGAACATACAACAGTAAAAAAAGATTGAATGTATGAACAATATCAATTCAACAATTTAGTTATATTTGTGAGTCTTTTAAAATAACAGAAAAGAAGAAAAACAATGAAATTTAGATCTATAATGTTATTTGGTCTTGCTGCATTAATGGCAGGATGCGGATTGTTTGGGAAAGGCAACGGAGGCAAATCAGGTTCTTCCCATTCCACAGGATGGCAGTTCGGAGATCCAGATGTAGGTGGCTTTCAGGCTGATAACGGTTACACACAAGAAACTGGTCCCGGATTAGTTTTTATACAAGGTGGTACATTTACCATGGGTCGTGTTGAGCAAGATGTGATGTATGACTGGAATAATGTTCCACGTAGAGTTACTGTTGCTTCCTTTTACATGGATGAATCCGAGGTCTCAAACCTTGATTATCGCGAATATTTATATTGGATAAATCGGGTTTATCCTGAATTTCCGGATAAATATAAATCGGCTATGCCTGATACTCTTGTTTGGCGTGAAGAATTAGCCTATAATGAACCTTATATTTCCAATTATCTTCGTCACCCTGCTTATGGTGAATATCCTGTTGTTGGAGTTTCGTGGAAGCAGGCCGATGCCTATGCAAAATGGAGAACTGACAGGGTTAACGAAAAAATCCTGATGGATAAAGGCATTATAGTTCCTGACAATGCCCAGAGTGGACAAAATGTATTTACAACTGAAACATTCCTGGCTGGTCTGTATCAGGGTTCTGAAGGGAAAAAGACGCTTAAAGATGCTTCAGGAACAATAAGAAGAGTAAGATGGGAAGATGGAATCCTTCTTCCAAATTATCGTCTTCCCACTGAAGCTGAATGGGAATATGCAGCACTCGGACTTGTTGGAAACACCGAAGACGAGCTCCTTTCTGATCGTAGATTATATCCCTGGAACGGCGCCCATTTGCGTGACAGCGACAAAAAAACAAAAGGACGTATGCTGGCCAACTTCACCCGTGGACGAGGTGACTTGATGGGTATGGCTGGTGCCTTAAACGATAATGCTGACATTACTGCACCGGTTATGTCATACGAACCAAACGATTACGGATTGTATTGTATGGCTGGTAACGTTAACGAATGGGTAAGCGATGTTTATCGTCCTTTATCGTCAAATGATGTTGCTGAATTTCAACCTTTCCGTGGTAATACATTTACCAAATACAGAACGGATGCTGATGGTAAACTTGCCAGAAACGAATTCGGAGAATTAATTAAAGATACTATTGCCGATTACAGAAACTTCACTGACGGTGATTATAGTACGCAAGTTATTGAAGGTGAAGACTGGAACGCAAATAAAGCCAAAACAAAGACCAATTCGATGTATGTACAATCGACCAAAGAAGGCCAGTTCTCTTCACTTATTTCAGACAACGCCCGTATTTATAAAGGTGGAAGTTGGAAAGACCGTCCTTACTGGTTAGTGCCCGGAACCCGCAGATATAAGACAGAAACTGAATCTGCCAGTGATTTGGGATTCCGTTGTGCAATGACCCGTGTTGGAAGCCCGGATGGATTTTAATTAGAAAAACACAACTATTTATAAAACCTCATTTGAAAAAGTGAGGTTTTCTTTTTTTACGCTCATGAATATACCAGACTTGTATGCGATTTTCAGTGAACATCCTGTAATTACAACAGACTCAAGAAACATTCCAGCCAACAGCATCTTCTTTGCACTTAAAGGCGATAAATTTAATGGAAATGTATATGCAAAAGATGCTTTGGAAAAAGGAGCTTCATATTTGGTAATCGACGATGCAGAATATGCACTTGACAATCGGTTTATTCTGGTTGAAGATGTTTTACATTGCTTGCAGCAATTAGCCCGTTATCATCGTGATCAGTTGAAACTACCCATACTTGCCATTACCGGTACAAACGGAAAAACAACAACAAAAGAATTGGTGGCTGCCGTGTTGTCCAGGCGATACAAAACGAATTACACTCAGGGAAACTTAAACAATCATATCGGCGTTCCTCTTACCATTTTGTCGATGACCAAAGAAACCGAATTTGGAGTGGTTGAAATGGGAGCCAATCATCCGGGAGAAATCAAAGCCTTATGCGAAATCGCTAACCCTGATTATGGTATTATCACCAATATTGGGAAGGCACACCTTGAAGGATTTGGATCATTTGAAGGGGTTATAAAAACAAAGTCTGAGTTATACCAATTTCTTAAGACCAAACAAGCGCCTTGCTTTTTAAATGCCGATAACGATTTATTAATTCGCCAGGCAGAGGGACTCACCCAAGTCAGCTACGGAGCATCAACCGAATATTTTATGTCCGGAGAACTGGCAAGTACAACCAACTTCCTGGTAGTTAAAGCACTTTTCCCCAAGGGGTGGCTCTACCTGAAATCCAAATTAGTAGGCGATTATAATTTCGAAAATCTGATGGCAGCCGCCTGTGTGGGTAAATATTTTGATGTTGACCCGTTGAAAATCCAGGAGGCAATAGCAGAATATACGCCATCAAACAACAGGTCGCAATTAATTACATCTGAAAAGAACACCATTATTATGGATGCTTACAATGCCAACCCAACCAGTATGATGGCAGCATTGGCTAATTTTGCAGGTATTAAAAATGATCAGAAATGTATTATCCTGGGTGATATGCTTGAACTGGGCGAAGCCTCTGCAACTGAGCATCAAAAAATCATTGATTACATTGAAAGTCAGGATTTCTCCGAAGTATTTCTGGTAGGACCCCAATTCGGAAATACTAAGGGCACGAAAATGAAAAAGAAGTTCGAACATGTCGAACTTCTTTCAAACTACCTAAAAACACAACCTATTAAAAACAAACTTATTCTGATCAAAGGATCCAGAGGTATCCATTTGGAGAAAATTCTTGATTTACTAACTGAATAACTTCTAGTTGATCAAAGGCTTTTGCACGTTCAATACATCAGCAATAGCTTTTTCGAAAGTTGATTTGGGTAACGCCCCCATCGCCATCTGCGGCTGACCATTAACCGGAACAAACAACAAGGATGGAATACTCTGAATACCAAACATTGCAGAAAGTTCACGTTCATTCTCGGTATTAACCTTATAAATCACAAGGTTATCTCCGTATTCTTTCTGAAGTTCTTCCAAAACCGGGGCAACCATTTTGCAAGGGCCGCACCAATCAGCGTAAAAATCAATCATACAGGGAACTGTCCCTTCAAATTTCCATTCTTTATTGAGGTCAAAGTTGAATACTTTTTCTTTGAATGTCTCTTTAGTCAAATGTTCTAACATGATAAAGTTTTTTAATTATACAAATATATAGATTTTTTAATATGTAGATATCAATTCATGTGCCATTAATTTAAACTTCAAGATTTTGTTCTAAAACTGCAATAAATTGTAATTTTGTCACAAATAAAAACAAATTGTCATATATAAGTATTTAAATACGGTGATTCCGGAAGTATTTACAGGTAACATCCATGAAGCAACACTTACATCATCACATATTTTCAGTAGTATCAGAACTAGCTGACAAAATCAATCAGGAAACCTACGTTATCGGAGGATTTGTCAGAGATCTGATTCTAAACCGCCCTTCTCCTGACATTGATATAGTAACAATTGGAAGTGGCATTCAGTTGGCTGAAATGGTTGCTAAAAAATTAGGTCCTAAAATTCAAGTGAGTGTCTTTAAAACTTATGGCACGGCCATGCTTAAATATCAGTCGCTAGAAGTTGAATTTGTTGGCGCCCGCAAAGAATCTTACACAGAGGATTCCAGAAATCCGGTTGTTGAAGACGGCACCCTGGAAGAAGATCAAAACCGACGTGACTTCACCATCAATGCATTGGCCATTTGCCTGAACAAGAACCGTTTTGGCGAATTAATTGACCCATTTGGCGGGATTCAGGATATTGAGAATAAAATTATCCGCACCCCTCTCGAACCTGGGATTACGTTTTCTGACGATCCTCTGCGAATGATGAGAGCCATCCGGTTTGCCACCCAACTGGGATTCACTATCGAAGAAAAAACGCTTGAGGCCATCTCACTAAACAAGAATAGAATTCACATCATCTCGAAAGAGAGAATTGGCGAAGAACTCAATAAAATCATTCTGTCGTCCAAGCCTTCAATTGGATTCAAACTACTTGAAAAAACAGGTCTTTTAGAGCTTATTTTTCCGGAATTATACCGAATGAAAGGACGTGAAGAAGTGAATGGCATCGGACACAAAGATAACTTTTACCATACGCTGGAGGTTTTGGATCGAATTGCGCCCAACACGACTAATTTGTGGTTACGTTGGTCGGCCTTACTTCACGATATTGCCAAACCTGTAACCAAGAAATACTCGCCACAGTTAGGCTGGACTTTTCATTCTCACAATTTTATCGGTGCCAAAATGGTTCCGGCATTATTTAAACGGATGAAGTTTCCGCTGAATGAAAAAATGAAGTATGTACAAAAACTAGTCGAACTTCACATGCGCCCCATTGTACTATCGGAAGAAGAAGTGACTGACTCGGCTGTTCGCAGGCTTCTTTTTGAGGCTGGCGACGACATTGATGACCTAATGACTTTGTGTGAAGCCGATATTACTTCAAAGAATCAGGAAAAAGTAAAAAAATACTATAATAATTTTCAGCTAGTCCGCCAAAAGCTTAAAGATCTTGAGGAAAGGGACCATGTCAGGAATTTCCAGCCACCAGTTACCGGAGAAACAATTATGGAAGTATTTGGACTTAGTCCGTGCAAAGAAATTGGACTGATTAAAACCGCCATTAAAGATGCCATTCTTGACGGAATTATTCAGAACGATCACGAACAAGCCTATCAGTATATGCTGGAAAAAGCGAAAGAATTAGGGCTGACCCCTTTATCGGATCAGTAGAATTACATGTTAACCCGAAGTAATATTGGCAAATGATCTGAAAAACCTTCCTGATGCTTAAAACCATTGTAGGTTCGTTTGGGTTTGACTCCCCTAAATTTGGAGTCTGGCTCTAGCAGGAAAGCGGCCTTAAATATTTCTGCCCCCAGGAACTGAACACCATTAGAACCGGTCACAAAATAATCTGAAACAATCCACTGGTCAAAAACCTGCCAGGAATATTGATTTTTAAGCGTTTGAATTTCTTCGGACATCCAGTTGTATGAAAGATTAATCAATTCGCCGGATTCCGCCGGATTGTCAGTCTTTTTTGCTCCCAAGACGCCATACAGACTTTCATCCTTTGGGGTATCGTTAAAATCACCGGTACAGATTACTTTGGCGCCAGGATATTTGGCCAGTAATTCTTTAATTTCTTTTTTTAAAGTTTCTGCTGCCATCCGACGATATTTCATGGTTTCCATAATTCCACCATACCTCGAAGGCCAGTGATTAATAAAAAGATGCAACGTATCGCAGTCCTTTAAAACTCCGCTAACACGGAGCATGTCCCGTGTTTTAAACGTCTTATCTGCTGGGTCGGTAAGATTGATAGCCTGATAATCAAACGGGCGAAATAAATCTGAACGGTAAATAAAAGCTACGTCAATCCCTCGCTCATCTGGCGAATCTTTATGCACTATTTTATAGGAGTAATTTTTCAGGGAGGTTTGCCGGGTCAATAACTCGAGCACGCTTAAATTCTCGACTTCACAAAGGCCAACAAATATCGGAGGATTCCATTTTCCGGCAGCTAAAACAACCTTCGACAGCCGATCTGCCTTGTCATACAACCGATTCCTGTTCCATCTTCGTTCTCCTTCCGGTGTAAATTCATTATCGTCAGTCAACGAATCGTCTTCACAGTCAAAAAAGTTCTCAACATTGTAAAACATGAACGTATATTCGTTCCGCAACGAATTATTCTGACTCTTGCCATCTAAAGCAGCCAAAAGCAAAAATGCAAGGATACCTGTAACTGAAATTTGTTTCATTGCAAGACAAAAATTCCTTCAAAAAACCTTAGGAAACCAAGAATAAGTATATTGAGATTTGCTGTAAGCCGAGGACTTTTTTGAGTAGAGATTTTACGCTATACTTATTTAGCTTTCTTTTCCTGGCGCTCCAATGCCCCAATATCAGGACCTTTATCCAGAAACCTATCGCGACCTTTTAAATCAATCGGGAATAATTTGCTATGGCTAACTTTTGCCGCATCTTTCGCCGGACTTAAAGTATCCAATTCGAAATTGTATTTTTTATATGGATCAACAAATTTAGGATCAGAACCTCTGCCGCGTATTACATTGACGTAATGATCAGCATTGCTCGTTTTAAAAGTATCTGCAACCTGTAAAATACACCGATCGAATTTGTAATTAAAAATTCCATCAGCCCCTTTCTTCAAAAACAATTCGTTACCATCAATAGCATTTCCGGCAATTATGCAATTCACAAAATCTGCTTTTGCCAAATCCCCAACATAATCAGGCGAATCTTTCGAGATACTAAGAATACTCGAAATTAATACGGAAGGAGTACTTCGGGCTTTAAAACCATACCCTCCCCAATAGTTGGCTATGGTTGAGTGATTAAATTCATAATTTCCTCCAACCAAAAGTGCAACCGCATAAAATCCACAATTCGTTACCAGACAGTTATTAGCAACAATATCCGATTTCAGCGCAAAAATACCGGCATAAGCCATGTTCTGAATCTTTACATTATGGAGTTTTACCGTTGCAAATCCTTCATTCTCAATATTACCAACCTGAAGCCCAACATTGGCATTCTTAATCACCGTATTAGAAAATTCGTTATTCTTACTGCCAGAATACAACAAAATGCCGTTCCACTGATCAGGAACATTCTCATACGATTTTTCGAGTCTATCACTATGAAAATAAATGGGGTTCTCAACCGTTCCGTTTGCAATAACCTTCCCCTTTACATATAATCCGGCATCCTTATGGAAATAAATCTTAGTCCCCGGTTCAATGGTAAGGGTAGCATTACTATCTACAAAGGCGTAATTATAAACCAGATAGGGCTTGTCGTTCGTCCAGGTAGTGTTTTTTAATTTCTTATCCTTTATCAGATTAAAATCCTGCCCCCAGGCCATCAAATCAACATCCTGGTTGTTCGAATTGGTAACAAAAACAATGGAATCTTTTACAATCAAAGGTAAATCCTGACCGCTTGGATCAACAGTAACCTCAACAAAAATATACATGCTGTCAAATGGAGCAATTTCCAGGTTCTGTACTTCGTTTGCCGAAACTCCGTTAATATTTAATCTGAAATTTGAAGTTTCACCTTTTGCAAGTTTTATCGAAGAAATCAGGATCTTCTGATCAAACGGATTGTATATTTTTAAATGCTGGGTAGTTGAACCGATCGTGGTAAATACAGTATCAAACAAAACGGTATCAACCGAAAAGTGAAGTTTTACATCCGAAGAAGAAAGGTATTTTTCATCCTCACATGAGAATAAATAGCCTAGCGAAAGTACAATAATCAGTATGTAAATAAGCTTCTTCAAATCAATTTTTGCTATGTTTAAACGGTAAAATTAAACACTTAGTATCCCAAAAATAATAAATGATTTTCACATTTTTTAACACTCTGCCCTTTTTGTCATAAAATATCATTTTAGCAAGGAATAAAATGGCACAAGAATGAAAAAATAGACCTTCAAATAAACACTAAAATACTATTAAACAAGAACTTAAAAATATAGCGAAAAAGAAAAACATCAACATTAATAAATCGATATTTTCATAAGACTCACATACGACTGAAAAGTTTAATTTCAGCGCAACAACACAATCAAAAACAATAAAAGACAACAGATACAATTATTTTCAGACCTTCACTTTCATGTGTTTATAATTTGTTTTTTATTTGCCACATGGAACTCCCACATAATCATCCCCCTGTGTGAGGAAGATTTTCTCTTGGTCGTCTCATTGTTTTTTAACTTTGCCCACAGATTTATATTCCGAATGAAGCGATTTACAATCATACTGTCTGTCCTGATTCTATTTTCAGGAATAACAACTGCCAAAGAAATCCCCGGTTTTTTACGACGCACCGAGAATCAGTGGGTCGATTCGGTGATGAAAACGTTGAACCTTGAACAAAAAATTGGTCAGCTATTCATGATTCAGGCCTATTCAAACAACAAATACCAGCAAACTGAAGAACTCATCCGCCTGATTAATAAGTACCAGGTAGGCGGAGTTATTTTCATGCAAGGTTCGCCGGCAAACCAGGCCCGGATATGCAACAAACTTCAAGAAGCATCAACAGTACCTTTACTTGTGGCTATTGATGCGGAGAACGGGCTTGGATTCAGGTTAGATTCCACGCTAAGTTATCCGCCGCAAATAGCTTTAGGCGCCATGACCAGTGATACACTGATATATCGAATGGGTTACGAGATTGGAGAACAGTGTCGCCGTTTGGGAATTCACATGAATATGGCACCTGTTTCTGACATCAATATCAATCCGGAAAACCCCATCATCAACCATCGCTCGTTTGGGGAAGACCGAATACAGGTAGCTCATAAAGCGTGGTTATATGCCAGTGGGATGCAGGATGCAGGCGTTTTAGCAACAGCCAAACATTTTCCTGGACATGGAGATACGCAGGAAGATTCACATTTCGATCTGCCTATTATTAAACAGTCAAAAACAGAACTAGATTCGTTGGAACTTTTCCCCTTTGCGTACCTGATCAACAAGGGAATAAGCGCTATAATGACCGGGCACCTGCAAGTTCCGGCCCTTGAGCCCAACACTAAAATTCCGGCAACACTTTCGACTAGAATTATAACAACCAAACTTAAAAAAGAAATGGGGTTCAAAGGATTGGTTATTACCGATGCTATGAACATGAAAGGAGTGAGTAACCTTTATTCATCGGCAGAGTCGTCGGTGAAAGCATTAAAAGCAGGCAACGACATGGTCGAAATTGTTCCCCGGCTGGATCGGGCAATTGAAGGGGTAAAGGAGGCTGTTAAAAACAAGGAACTGACGATTGAAGAAATTGAGGAGAAATGCCGGAAAATACTGGCCGCAAAATTCTGGCTGGGACTCGACAAAAACAAACTGGTTGACACCCGGGATCTTTATCCAAAATTAAACACAAACCGCTACCGGCTTACTAAACGGTTATTGTACGAACACTCGATGACTGTTTTGCTTAACCGGCAAGACTTAATTCCGCTGCAACAGCTCGACACGCTAAAAATTGCGAGTCTGATGATTGGGTCTGAACAAATCACACCGTTCCAGAAAATGCTCGGAAATTACGGACCAATGGACCATTTCTCTGTTGGAAAAGCAGCTTCTGAGGAAGAAATAAATATACTGCTCAATCAGTTGAGCCCGTACAATCTGGTAATTGTCGGGATAAATGGAATGGGAATGTATCCTGCCAAACAATTCGGAATTTCCAGCCAACAGATTACCCTGGTAAAAAAACTTGAAACCTGTAATACGATTACCTGCTTCTTTGGAAACCCTTATGCGCTACCTTATTTCCCATCCATTATAACAACAAAAAGTTTAATTGTTGCCTACCAGAACGATGTTGATGCACAGGAAATGGCGGCACAATTAATCTTCGGGGCGACAGGGGCTAACGGAAAACTTCCGGTTACGATAAAAGAGATGTTTCCAGTTCGATCCGGAATTGAAATTAAACCTATCCAACGGTTAAAATACACGCTTCCTGAAGAAGAAAACATCAGCACCGAATACCTGCAAGCCAAGCTCGATTCCCTTGCTGAGTATGGGATACAGAAAAAAGCCTTTCCGGGTTGCCAGGTTTTAATTGCCAAAAACGGGAAAGTTATCTTTCAGAAGAGTTACGGATTTCATACGTATGAAAAACTTCAGCCTGTAGAAAATGATAACCTTTATGATTTGGCGTCAGTCACTAAAGTAACTGCCGCGCTACCAGCCATAATGAATTTGTACGATAAAAACAAAATCGACCTCGATGCCCCCTTCTGTACCTATTTTGCTGAATTTAAGAACACGAACAAATCCTCATTTACAGTACGCGATGTGCTTACACATCAGGCCCGGCTACAAAGCGGATTGCCCTTTTGGTTCGAGCCTGGCAGTTATACCAAATTAAGAAACGGTGTATTTCAGCACCAGCCATCAGAAAAATTTCAGATACGTGTTTCGTCTGAATTGTATGCCCGAACCGATTTCAAAAAACAAATTATTGCTGATATTATTAAATCACCATTACGGGCTCAAAAAGAATTTCACTATTCCGATCTGGGCTTTAGTTTAATTCCGTTTGTTACCGAGCGACTCACTGAAACTAATTTTTCGCTCTACTTAGCCAACGAATTCTATAAACCGCTGGGTGCTGTAACAACCGGATTTAAGCCTTACGAACGCTATCCCATTCATCAGATTGCGCCCACAGAGAACGACCAAACCTTCAGGAAAGAAATCCTGCAAGGTTACGTTCACGATGAATTAGCGGCCTTGCTTGGCGGGGTTTCTGGTAATGCCGGACTTTTCAGCACGGCCAATGATCTAGCCAAAGTGATGCAAATGTATTTGCAAATGGGTCGGTATGGCGGGAAACAGTATGTTAGTCCTGAAACAGTTCGTGAATTCACTAAAGTTCAGTTTCCATTGACTGAAAATCGCAGGGCGCTCGGGTTTGACAAGCCAAACGCAGGCACCAATGGGAAAAACAGATTTCCGGCAGCCGATGCAAGCGCTGAGAGTTACGGACATACGGGATTTACTGGAACACTGGTATGGGCCGATCCGAATAACCAGTTACTTTTCATTTTTCTATCAAACAGGGTACACCCAACACGCAGAATTACAACAATTAACGACCTCAATATCCGGACAAAAATGCATCAGGCCATTTACGATGCCATCCGCAAAGGGGACCAATAATTCTTAAAAATTGTTAAATATTTCACAACTTCTTAATAACAGTGTAACAAGTTTCTTTTACGAATCGCTTATCTGACAAGCACGAAAGACTATAATACAAACTGTTAAACATCCAGAAAACCGGTTGTCTCCGAAACCTGCATTAAAACATAGGATTTGCCCTATTGTTATTTCTATATTAATTCTAACTTTAAAGGGTGTTTAAAATGAAAAAAGATGTAAAACCATAAAAACTAATTGTCATGGAAAAGAAAATCACTTTTAATGAATTACGTCACATCAAAGACAGTTTACCTGCCGGTTCAATTCATCAAATTGCTCAAGAATTTGGTATTGAAGTTGAAACGGTCAGGAATTATTTTGGAGGCGCAAACTATGACAGGGGTAAATCTGTAGGATTACACATTGAACCGGGACCGGATGGTGGAGTTGTTTTACTTGATGACATTGCCATTTTGGAAAGGGCTCAGCAATTAATTGCAACTCATTCGAACTAAAAAAGTATTTTATTATTTCAATAGACTGCCCTATCTTTATAGGGCAGTTTTTTTTTGTAACAATCAACCAAAACCAACCATCATGAAAAACCTTTTACTACTTGTAACCCTTTGTTTCCTGTCAACAGTAACCTTTGCCCAGAAATCCCTTTTCAACGGCAAGAACCTCAAAAACTGGGACATCCATCTGGGAAGTCCGATTACCGGATTTGAAGATCTGGCAAAAAAAGCTACTCCCGAATCGACTTACAACGTCGTTGATTTAGATGGGCAAAAAGTAATTCACATTTCGGGCGACATCTTTGCATCACTGGCTACCAAAGCCGAATATGCCAATTATCACCTTCGCCTCGAATTTAAATGGGGCGAAAAGGTATATGGCAAACGCAACAGCGGATTATTATACCACAGCTACGGTCCGTTTGGTGCCGCTTTCGGAACCTGGATGGCCAATATCGAACACCAATTGATGCACGACAACCTGGGAGACACTTACCTGATGGCTAATACCTGGTGCGAAACCAAAGTACAGAAAGGCGACGATGGGAAAACCTTCTTTTACAATCCGAACGGACAAGTAGCAGCATTTAGCGAAACAGACAATGGCCGCTCAATCAAGAAAATGAAAGATGCTGAGAAACCGCTCGGCGAATGGAATACCGTTGATCTGTACTGCTTTGGGCAAACCTCCGTTCATGTGGTTAACGGCCAGGTTGTAATGATTAACACCAATTGCAGTAAAATTGAAAACGGACAAAAAATTCCGCTCACTAAAGGAAAAATCCAGCTACAATCGGAAGGCGGAGAATTTTTTATCCGCAAAGTTGAGATCGAAAAGATTAAGGGAATTCCGTCAGAATACCTGAAATAGAATTCCTGACTCCAGTATAACCTGTATTAGCCCTGACCAGATTAAGCCCTGATCAGGGCTAATAATTTGAATTCCCCTGAACTTTTTCCTTTCAGCGTGTACTGAAAAGAAAAAAGTTCAGCTATGAATCAGCAACGGATAAACAATTGGGCCGGATGGGCCGTTTTCTGCCTCTCCCTTTTCGTATATGTTTTAACCCTCGAACCAACCCTAAGCCTGTGGGACTGCGGTGAGTTTCTCATATCAGCCTACAAATTGGAGATCAATCATTCGCCAGGGGCTCCATTATTTATGCTTATCGGTCGAATCTTTTCGCTTTTTAGCTTAGGCGACCCCACAAAAGTTGCTTATACAATCAACCTGGTATCAGCAGTTTCGAGTGCTGCAACTATCCTTTTTCTATTCTGGACAATTGTTTGGCTGGTTTCAAAGCTGGAACAAAAACAAGGAAAAACATTCCCGCTGGTTTTGAAATTTGGGGCAGCAGCTATCGGATCCTTGTCGTTTGCCTTTACCGATTCGTTCTGGTTCTCGGCGGTAGAAGCCGAAGTTTACGCTTTATCCTCCTTGTTTAGCGCAGTAATTTTATGGGCAGCAACCCGCTGGGAGCGCGAAGCCGATGAACCCCGCTCATCCCGCTGGATACTCCTGATTTTTTTACTGATCGGGCTATCTATTGGAGCTCATTTATTGAATTTATTAGTTATTCCTTCGGTCGGTCTGATTATTTACTTCAGAAAATATAAATACTCCATCAAAGGATTACTGGTTGCTATATTCATTAGCGGAATCGGAATTGTTGCCTTACTCAAAATCCTGATTCCGGGCATTCTCGACCTCTCAAAAAACCTGGAACTTTATTTCGTCAACGAACTTCATTTTCCTATTCATTCAGGATTATTTACTTACCTCGTTTTATTAACAGGAGCACTCATTGCAGGATTATACTATACCCAGCGCAAGCAACTGCTAAAACTCAATCTTTCCGTTCTGTGCCTCACCTTTTTGCTTATTGGATACACTTCGTATGTGGCAACCATCGTCAGGGCATCAGCCGGAGTACCCATCAACCAGGGAAATCCGGAAACTACGTTCAGCCTGTTAAACTACCTCAACCGCGAACAATACGGCACACGTCCGATTTTGTACGGGGCGAATTTCGGGTCGGTAGCAATGGGTTATCAGGAGCGTGAAACCTGGATTGCGCAAGGAGACCACTACATTAAAAGCCAGCTAAACCCGAAAATTGAATACGACCAGAAAACAGTCGGCTTTTTTCCGAGGATGCACAGCAGCGATCCCGAACACTTAAAGTCTTATCAGAACTGGGTCAGTTTGAAAGGGCGGAAAATTCCGGTTAAAGATGAAGAAGGCAAGTTAACGACTACCACGGTGCCAACTTTTCAGGAGAATGTTTCCTTTTTCCTGAAATATCAAATGGGCTTTATGTACCTGCGCTATTTCATGTGGAATTTCGCCGGAAGGCAAAACGATATTCAGGCCAGTGGCGATGTGTTGAATGGAAACTGGCGATCCGGGTTTTCGTTTATCGACCGGAATTTTTCAGGACAACAAACTCACCTTCCTGAAGCTGCGAAAGAAAATAAAGCACGAAATTCATATTTCTTTCTACCACTTATTTTAGGGCTTTTAGGTATCTTTTTTCAGTACCAGAACGACCGGAAAAACTTTTTAAGCACCGGGCTACTCTTTTTTCTAATGAGTTTTGCGCTGGTGGTTTACCTCAACGAAATACCCAATACTCCGCGCGAACGGGACTATGTTTATGTGGGTTCATTCTATGTTTTTTGCATCTGGATTGGATTGGGCGTTTTAGCTGTTTTTAGCAAGCTCCAACAACTGATAAAGGGAAAAATGGCCATGCCTGTAACTCTGGCGCTAAGCTTAATGGCCTCTCCGCTTTTGCTTCTGGCGCAAAATTACGACGACCATGACCGGTCTGACAGGTACTCGGCACGCGATTTAGCCCGGAATTACCTGGAATCGTGCGAAAAAGATGCGATCCTTTTTACTCATGCCGACAACGACACCTACCCTCTTTGGTATTGCCAGGAAATAGAAGGTATCCGGCGCGATGTTCGGGTGGTGGTTATGCCCTATTTGCAGGCCGAATGGTACATTCAGCAATTGCAGCGTAAAGTGTATCAAAATGAAGCGCTAAAAATGACCATCCCATTGAAAAAATATCAATCCGGTGAAGTCGATTATGTATATGTTGTTCCAAAATTAGAAACAGAACAATCGATGACTGAAGTGCTCGAATTCGTGGCCAGCGACTCCTCCAATACCAAACTTGCTACGGAAAACCGGGAACAAATCAGCTACATTCCGGCAAACAAACTGAGGCTGGAAATGACAGGGAAAGCCCCCATCCGGCTAGAATTGAACCAACGGGCCATAAACAAAGGCGATTTGGCTTTTTGGGATATCATTGCATCGAATAAAGGGGAACGGCCGATTTGCTTTACATCCTGGGTCGATCCGGACGAACATGGATTAAAAAACAACCTCATTTTTGATGGATTGGTTTTCAGACTCACCGATCAATTATCAGACAACAACTCTGTGATCGACAT
Source organism: Prolixibacteraceae bacterium (assembly GCA_019459525.1). GTDB lineage: Bacteria > Bacteroidota > Bacteroidia > Bacteroidales > Prolixibacteraceae > Aquipluma. The sequence goes on along the minus strand of JAIBEY010000038.1, from coordinate 5,906 downwards.
CGGAAAGATAGAAACCGAAAATCTCTATACAAAATTGATGAAAAACTGCAATTGGGATAATTTGGCCAATCCCAAGGTGTATTTCGATTGGCATCACCGAAGAATGTTGGCCAGTATGCAAATCCGCAATTCGTTTTACCGGCTGGCCAAAAGCCTGACTGAAGAAAAACAAACCGCCAAAGCCATTGAAGTTCTTAAAAAGGCAGAACTGACCATCAGTTTACAACTTTGGCCAGTTGATTACCAAAGCATTTTAATGGCAGCCCTTTACGAACCCAATGGACAAAAGGCCATTGGAGAAGAACGATTCAGAAAATTAGCTGCTTCGCTGGAAGAACAACTCAGCTATTTTTCGTCGTTCAACGCAAAAGAAAAAGACTCGATTTACGATGAAGCCGGTTACCAGTTATCGCTTTACAATGAACTTATTAAACAAGCTGAAACTACACTCCCGGAGTTGGAATTGAAAGAAATGAAAGAAAAACTGCTCCAATATGCAGCCATGTTTAGCTAAGCATTATCGTACTGAAACAAGCAGAAAGGCTACTCCGGTAATAACCGAAGTAGCCTTTCTGACTAGTGAAATACAACAGAAAGAAATTAATTCAGGCTATCGTTACGAATTGAATCGACAGTTTGAATAAAGCTTGTTGAATCGGCTACCAGCACCCGTTTAACAAACAGGCTGTCGGTGCCGGAAACGTTTCCTGAATCGATATTTAATTGATTATTTATAACCGAGAAGAAAAGGACAACTGAAACCAGTCCGGTTTTAAGCCCCAGGCTTTGGGCCGAGAACAACCACCCGATGAAGCTGGCAAACGAATTCTGTCGGGTTTTTGCCTCACGCGATTTCAGCAAAAAAGAATACATCAGCCGATCTTCAATGGCTTGGTCGGGTTTGCCTACCCGGTCGTTCTGAAGCAGTTGTGCGAACAGTTGGTCTGAATTCTTTTTATTCATGGTGTTTATTTTTAAAATTCAATTTGATCTTTTAAATAATCCAGCTTTTCCGATAGTGCTTTTTTCGCATAAAACAACCGCGATTTCACTGTGCCTTCAGGAAGTTCGAGAATTTCGGCCACCTCCTTAATAGAAAATCCTTCGCGGTACCGGAGTAAAAAAGCAGAGCGGTGTTCTTCGCCCAAATGATCGAGTGTTTGAAATACCTTTTCAATCATTTGCTCCGGTTCGATACCCGATTCGTTCATAAATTCAATTCTAGGATCAAACGATTCGTATTCCAGATATTCCTGCCTGACTCCACGCCGGCGATATTCGTTTTTGCACATGTTATTGGCCACCGAATACAACCACGTGTGGAACGGATAAACGGCATTATAATTTTCCGGCTTCTCAATCAGCTTCATGAAAAGCTCCTGCAAAAAATCGCTGGTCTGCTCCGATGAGTTTCCCAACATTCGGTAGAAATAATAATACATCCGGTCTTTATACCGATGGTATAGCTCGCTGAACGCGACCTGATCGCCAGAAACGATCTGCTGCATCAGTTCAGTATCGCTGTATGCCTTATTTTTTCTCCGAAATATCAATTCGACTATTTTTTTAGAATTAACCAGATTAAACCAACATACGAACCAAGAATGATTAAAGGAGCCAACGTTATCCGCCTGAAACTGAAGATTTCTTCGTTAAAAACGTTTGGATCAACGGAACCTCCCCCGCTCATCAGAACAAACCCCAAAGTTAGTAAACTGACGATCAGAGCCAATCCGATGTATTTATTTTTCTGAAAGATCATGCTTTTTTAACTTCTGTACACGCCAAAACGTAAAGGTTCAGATTAATTCAAAAAAAATCGCCCTTAAAAGAACTCTTCCATTCTCTTAAGGGCGATCATTTCTTAATCAACCAATTACAATCTACTCCACGGAATAGCGGCAATCATTACCACCAAAGCAATCAGGTAAAAAATAGTTGCAATTTTAAACTTCGAGATATCCGTTTTTGCTTTCTTCGATTTGGCCCGGCCAATGTGCACCAGAACGACCGCAATCAGCATCATCGACAAATGCTCCACGGCATAAAAACGCAAATCTGCATTTTTCATGGCAGCGCCAAAATCAGCCAGAGCCAGTTTGGTAATTGGACTCAGGAAAAAATAAAGGACCAGGCCCGTTAAAAGTTGCAGGTCCATCAACGAAGTAAATACTATTCCCAAAATATTGTCAACCTTTTTCCAGGGTTGATTTCCAAACCACCCGGCCAGGTATTTAGCCAGGGTAACAACCAGGCTGAGCAAAAGCAGCCAACGCAGGGTATCGTGTAAATGTAAAAAACCAGTGTACATGTTTTCTGAAATTTAGATGTTTCGATACTAAACGAATGAAAGCTATTTTGGTTGAGAAAATATTTCCAGCCCCTCTATTATCCGGAGGCCTGCAATTTGATCGACAGACGAGCTGATCATTTTTGCTGCCAGCACATCAACCGGGGTTGGACGATATTTCTTCAGGACAAACCGGGTTAAAAACCGGCTGGCAACCAATCCAATCGTCTCCCCAGTCCTTTTTTCCTGACGATCGCCATCCAGGATGGAAGGTCGGACTATAATTGTTTTCAGGAATGCCAATTTAGCAACTACAGCTTCCAGTTCGCCTTTCATCCGCGAATAAAAAACCGACGATTTTGGGTCTGCACCCATCGATGAAACCAATATATACGCTGGAACCCCATTTGTAGAAGCCGCTACGGCAAATTCGTATTGATAGGTATAATCAACCTGATACTGGTTGGCTTTTGTTTTTGCTGTTTTAATGGTTGTTCCCAGAGTCGAAAACAATACATCGCCTTTTACCAGTTGTCTCCACCTTTCAGGATCGTCAAAACTGATCAGAATTTCTTCCAGTTTTGGATGATGGATTCCTGAAGCACGGCGGGCAAAGGAACGCACTTTTTCAAATTCAGGATGAGCCAGTAGTTGCAATACCAGTTGTTGCCCAACCAGGCCGCTCGCGCCAATAACCAAAGCTATTTTTCCCATGATGTATGTTTTACGTGTATGTATCGGAACATGTCGTACTCATAAAGAAAAGCTATTCAATAACATATTCCGTGCATACGCTCAAAGATAATCAGAAACTCTATTTTTGAACAACACAAAGTAAACACAAAACCTATCTTAAATATATCCGGATGAGAACTCGTATATTTCTATTCCTGACCTTCATCATTTTCAGCCTTCAGGCACAGGAAGCCAAGTGGCAGGGAGCATCCACCGATTTTAAAAATGGCAAACTGAAGGTTTCTTCCAACAAACGGTTCCTCGAATTCGAAAACGGGACTAAATTCTTTTACCTGGGCGACACCGCCTGGGAATTGTTTCACCGATTAAGTAAAGCAGATGCCGAAAGATACCTCGAAAACAGAAGGGAAAAAGGATTCACCGTTATTCAGGCTGTAGCTTTGGCCGAACTGGACGGACTGAATGTACCAAACATGGAAGGAGAAAAACCATTAATAGATAACAACCCAGCCAAGCCGAACGAAAAATATTTTGCCCACGTTGATTGGGTTATCAAAAAGGCACAAGAAAAAGGAATGTTCATCGGGTTGCTACCAACCTGGGGCGACAAAGTCGATAAACAATGGGGCGTTGGTCCGGTTATTTTTACTACCGAAAATGCTTATAACTACGGAAAATGGATCGGCAGCCGCTATAAAGATTTTCCAAACATTATTTGGATTAACGGCGGCGACCGGTCGGGCGGTGGCGCCAATTTCGAAGTATGGAACGTGCTGGCACGAGGCATTAAATCGGTTGACCAGAACCATTTGATGACATTTCACCCCATGGGAGGGAACAGCTCTTCCAAATGGTTTCACGATCAGGACTGGCTCGACTTTAACATGATGCAAACCGGGCACGGAGAACGTTCGTACGCTGCCTATAAAAAATTACTGATTCCGGATTACGAACTCGAACCTGTAAAACCAACCTTCGATGGGGAACCACGCTACGAAGACCATCCCCACGACTGGAAACCGGAAATTCTCGGTTGGTTCGACGATGCTGATGTTCGTCAGGCAGCGTACTGGAATCTGTTTTCAGGAGGGTTTGGGCACACATATGGTTGTCATGCTATCTGGCAAATGCTTACACCGGAACGCTCCCCCATCGGTTTCGGCCGTCACACCTGGTACGACGACCTCGATCTGCCAGGAGCCTCCGACATGCTCAACATGCGCCGCCTGATGGAAAGCCGACCGATGACTGAGCGATTCCCATTTCAGGAATTATTAACCAACGGGTACATGCCCGAAACCGACTACATTGTGGCCACCAAAGGCAAAGACTATGCGTTTGTTTACCTCCCAACCGGATGGGGAACACATGTAAATCTGGAAAAACTGGGCTGGGCAGTATCTGTCGTTTGGTGGTACAACCCGAGAACCGGAGAAGCCATCAAACTGAAAGAAATCACCAATAAAGGCACTCAGGAATTTAAACCATCTACCGGAGGGCGCGGGAACGACTGGATTTTGGTCTTCGACAACAAGGACGCCCAATTTGATGTTCCCGGGAAATAATCACGAATGACTTAAAATCGCTTGCGCTTTCCTCCATATTCTACCTGAAACCACAGTCTTCAGGTCGTCTTGAATTTCCTTGAACTTGCCGCATATCGTTTACAAGCTATGTAAAATCTAAGCGACTGCTTGTCAACCAAATTTCATTTTACTTGTTCCTATTCCAACATTTCAGACAGAAACATCTTTTTTAAATCTAACTAACACATCAATGGTACCAAAAATTCACAGTTTAGGTGGTTATATTCACGAGTATCAGAAAAGCGTGGTGGGTCCTGAAGCCTTTTGGACTGAAGTTGCCGAAAGTTTCTACTGGCACAAACGCTGCGACAAAGTTTTAGAATGGGATTTCGTAGGTCCTTCAATAAAATGGTTTTCCGGAGGGAAACTCAACATTACTGAAAATATTTTTGAACGAAACTTATATACCATTGGCGATCAGCCTGCTATAATATGGGAACCTAACAACCCCGAAGAATCGAACCGAACACTGAGCTACAATGAACTTTTCGCGGAGGTCAACCGATTTTCAAACACACTCAAAAAACTTGGCGTAAAAAAAGGTGACCGAATTGCCATTTACATGCCCATGATTCCGGAATTAACCATTGCCATGTTGGCCTGCGCACGGATTGGTGCGGTGCATTCTGTCGTTTTTGCAGGATTCTCAGCCGCTTCATTAGCCGATCGGATCAACGATGCGGAAGCCAAAGTGGTACTGACTGCCGATGGAGGGTTCAGAGGTGAAAAAATCACTCCGCTTAAAAAAATTGTTGACGAGGCGTTGGAAAGCTGCACCTGCGTGGAAACGGTTGTTGTTTATCAGCGCACCAAATCAGCCATCCAGATGATTGCCGGACGCGACATCTGGTGGCACGATGCCATCGCTGGTCAATCCGAAGAATGTGTAGCCGAAGAGATGGATGCGGAAGACAACCTGTTCATTCTTTACACTTCCGGCTCAACCGGAAAACCCAAAGGAATTGTACACACCACTGCCGGGTATATGGTTTACACCGCATACACGTTTAAAAATGTATTTCAGTACAATGCGGGTGATATCTATTTTTGTACGGCTGATATTGGCTGGATCACCGGCCATTCTTACATCGTTTACGGCCCGCTCCTGAACGGTGCAAAAACACTGATGTTCGAAGGTGTGCCCACCTGGCCCGATGCCGGTCGTTTTTGGGAAATTGTAGATAAATATCAGGTCAATCAGTTTTACACTGCACCAACAGCTATCCGGTCGTTGCTGGCACTCGGGATGGAGCATATTTCTGATAAAAATCTATCATCGCTCAAAGTACTCGGAACCGTTGGCGAACCCATCAACGAAGAAGCCTGGCACTGGT
>JAIBEY010000089.1 GCA_019459525.1 Prolixibacteraceae bacterium | reverse complement strand
AGCCGCCACAAAATTATTGGAACACCAAACAAACGGCACTCCAATTTTAAACGGATCGTCACCGGCATATTTTCTAATTTGCTCCAGCCCCTGTTTCATCAAACCGGCAAACTGTTTGGCAACGACCGGATCGGCCGACTGTGCCAACAAGGCATGCCCCAGATTGACAAACGGATAGAACTGGTAATGACGGGCGCGGTTTAGTTCCATCCAGGGAGAAACAGGTTCCAGCTCGCCCCAATATTTGGCCTCTTTCCTGAAATCGGTTTGTTTATCGAACGAAGCCAGTGTAGCTGCCGCCAGTTCCATATCGTCAACCCAATTGTCTTCTTCGTAAAAATAGGGCGAAACCACACAGGCAGTCTGGCAATTTCCCAGATCTGACTTCGCGAAGTCCCAGGCATCGTGCGACTTTGCCAACATTTGATCAGCAAACTGAGGATCGATATTTTTGAACAGGGAAGCGCCCAAAGCAAATGATGAGGAAAATTTGGCCGCTGTTGACGAAACGCCGGTCGTGCGGTTTTTATGCTTGCCCAATCCCTGCGATTTTCCGGTTACAAAATAAACCGGACGGAACAATTTCCCCAGTCCGTAACTCACGGTATCTTTGTTCGGCAACCGCAATCCCGCGTGATCGCGGTCATCGGCAATTTGGTTATACATTTCGTTTTTAGCCGGATTCATCCGCATTAGCCATTCCAAACCCCATCGGGCTTCGTCCAGAATATCAGGGATTCCATTGCTTCCCGGCCGTCCGCTGGCAAGAAAATGATCGCCGTAAACGGTAGGATTTTGCTGATAAGCGAACAGCAACTGGTAAATAGCATTGGCCGAAGTAGTGGTGTATTGCAGGTAATCCGAAGCATCGTGCCAGCCCCCCGTAACATCAATTCGCTGACCGGTTTTGGTCGGATGATCGACCACAATTCCATCATGTGTATGACAGGAATCGTTCAGGTACGGATTGTACCCACAGCGCTGCTGGCGCTTGTAATTCAGGATAAAATCGGCAGTGCCTTTATAAACATCAGTATCGATGCGGAATGATGGAGAAACACAATTGCCTACTTGCAGGTAGTATCCTCCGGACTGTTTCACCGACGAAAAGTTTAGACGGAAAGCTGTTTTCTGTCCCCAGATTGCGGCATCGGCTTCCTCGGGTTTTCCTTCAAAAACAAGTTTTCCGGAAAGGGATTCGAACAGTTGGAAACGCGTTGCATGTTCATCTCGATCGGAAAGAAAAACAGCAACCTTTACTGAATGAGGCAAATACCCCAACTGATTCATGCGGATAACATCGGAGGCTGAAGCCACAAATAAAATCAGGCAAAAGATATGCGAAAGGAAAAACGATTTCATGGCTACATAGGTTTTTAGGTTTTGTTCAGATGCTGCTAAGGCAACTTTGTCACTTTCTAAAGATATAAATCAAATCTCAGGCAACGCTTCCTAAAAGGAATTTTTTACATTCGGGCTGCAATCGTAAACGTGGATCAAAAATAGTGTATTTAATGAATTTTGCAAATATTGGTAATACATGTTATATGATACATTTAATTTCAAATCAAAATCATTATCTTTACCACGTCGAACAAAAACATCAAGACCCCAAAATCCTCAACTTTTATAGATGAAATAGCCTTAAAGCTAAAGTTCGTGACAACCAGAAATGTTAAATGGCTACTCCATGAGGTTGAGAATTTAATTAAAAATCTGAAGTTGATACAAAATTGTAGAAACGAAAATTGAAAATTTATACGAATGAAACTTATTGCAGACAGCGGATCTACCAAAACGGCCTGGAAACTGATAGGAAATTCCGGAGAAATCAAGAATATCAAGACTTCAGGAATCAATCCGTTTTTCCGATCTGAAGATGACATATTTCAGGAATTACAAACACTTCTTTTGCCTGAAACCGGCACTGAAATCACTGAGATTTACTTTTACGGAACAGGTATTATTAATGCCGAAAAAGGCGATATTATCAAAAGGGCCCTCAACCGCCTGTATGCCAAAGCCAGCATCGAAACTTACAGCGATGTGCTGGGAGCTGCGCGTTCGCTGTTTGGCAACCAAGCCGGAATTGCCTGTATTTTAGGCACCGGATCGAATGTTTGCCTGTACAATGGCCAGGAAATCACCGGTGGCGTTTCGCCGCTTGGGTTTATTCTGGGCGACGAAGGCAGCGGTGCCGTAATGGGACGAAAACTGCTGGGCGACTATTTCAAGGAAGTGATGCCACTTCATTTGCGTGAAGATTTTACCCAACGCTACAAGCTCACACGCGAGGAAGCTTTAAACCGCGTTTACCGCAGCGAAAAACCCAATCAGTTTCTGGCACAGTTTACACCATTTTTATCGGAACATGCGAATTCGGCGTACTGTCAGGAGTTTGTTCAGCGGAATTTTATGGAATTTTTTGAGCGGAATGTCAGCCATATTCCGCATTACACCAACTACCCCATTGGGTTTATTGGCTCGGTGGCGTATTATTTCAGCCAGATACTAAACAATACGGCCAGTTATTTTGGATTCGACGAAACGACAATAATTAAAGATCCGATTGACGGATTGGAAAAATATTATAACAACTAAAAGAATGACAACAGAAAGTACCACCGAAGCCGATTCATTGTATAATGATCTGGAAAAGAAATCGGTAAAAGAGCTTTTATTAAGCATTCACGAAGAAGATAAAAAAGTATTGCCTGCTGTAAACGAGGCTATCCCCCAAATTGAAAAACTGGTAGAACAGATTTACCTGCGCATGAAAAAAGGCGGTCGGCTGTTTTACCTGGGCGCCGGAACCAGCGGACGACTGGGCATACTGGACGCTTCAGAAATTCCGCCAACCTTTGGTGTTGGCCACGATTTGGTGATTGGCCTGATTGCCGGTGGCGACCGTGCTATTCGGAAAGCAGTTGAAATGGCCGAAGACGACGAAGAACAAGGCTGGAAAGACCTTGAAAAATTTCAGGTTAACCAGTTGGACACCATTGTTGGTATCGCAGCCTCGGGCCGCACACCTTACGTGATTGGCGCCGTAAAAAAGGCGAGAACCGAAGGCCTTCTTACCGGCTGTATCGTGAACAACAACGGCAGTATGCTGGCGCAAAGTGTGGATATTCCGATTGAAGCCGTTGTTGGACCGGAATTTCTGACCGGTAGCACCCGCATGAAATCGGGCACCTCGCAAAAATTAATCCTGAACATGATTACCACTTCGCTGATGATTAAGCTGGGGCGCGTAAAAGGCAACAAAATGGTGAACATGCAATTGACCAACCAAAAGCTGATTAACCGCGGAACCCGCATGATTATGGACGAACTGGGCTACGACGAAGTGAAAGCCAAACGCTTGCTGCTGCTGCATGGTTCGGTGAATGCGGTTTTGGAGGCCGAAAATTAATATTAATAGAACCTATAACACACAAAAGCCGGTTACATTGGAGTGCAACCGGCTTTTGTGTGAACGATAAAAAACCGCTCCGGTTATTCAAATACCGGATACCCGCCGTTTGAGCCGTCAATCTTCCATTTGCGGTATTTGCGGTCGCTATGCTGCTCTGCCAATTCATTCAGCGCCTGAAGCAGTGTGCCTTGGTAAGCTTTTCGTTTTCCGGGGCCGTCATCACTATAGGGCAACACGGTGGCCGTTGCGTCCTCAAAAAAGTAGGTTGTCCCCAGATGGAAATCTTCGACCATCTTACCGTTACTTGCTTTTGGGGCCGGGGTCGATGCGGGCGCTGAAGTTGCATTCTTCTTTTTTGCAGTCAATTTCTCAACAATGCTGATCAGCGAAGGTTCTCCTTCATCTGGTTTGTAATAATACGATCCTTTTCCGTAGGTAATATCGCTGTTGATACTGCCAGCTTGTGGCTGCTTAAGCCAGAATACGTTCATTACAGTCGACTTATGATTTTCATCTTCGCCCCACAGTACATCTGCCAGCCCAATAACGCCACCCACCACGTTCGTTCCCGTACCTTTGATGCTCAGCACGCCAATGTTGTAGCAATTCTGGGCATACACCGAACTACCACCAATACCTCCGGCATTTAGGGTTGTGCCTGTTCCGGAAACGCAACTTATAATACCAGTATTGTAGCTGTTAACAACCATTCGGCCATACCCGGCGATGCCGCCTACATTAAGCGCATCTACTTTTTCGGTTGACGAAACGGTAATAGAGCCGGTATTGCAGGTATTGATATATCCACTAACACCACCAAACAGATATGAGCTGTGTTGAAATACCGGCCTGTCACCAGGCTCGCCACCGCCAATGCCGCCCACAGCAATTTTTTTGCCGGTTTTCAGTACTACATTAATGTTTCCGCTGTTGTATATTTTGCCCGTCTCGATGTATTGCATGGGTCTCGACATCGGCGGATTAGATGTATTACCGGTGCCCACCACACCACCGATGTAAGCCGATTTGATGTCGCCCGTCGCTGAAATGTTTATTTTTCCTGAATTGTAAATATCGGTGCATTCGCACCGACTACCCACACTGGCAAGCACCCCGCCAATTTTCATTTCTTTGCCCGAAGCTCTAATGGTAATGTTTCCTGTATTGTAACAACCAAATATTCCACCATGTTTCAGGTTCGGTGCGTAAGAAGCGCCAGCTTCGGCACAAACACCGCCAATTTGCAAGTTGCCAGGCTCAACAATCGACCGATTGTTTTTAAGCACTACGTCAACAATGTTACCCTCCACAACAATGCTACCATCGAAATGCGAATTGATCAGTTTATATTTACACATCACGGCCAATCCGCCCACAATAGCTTCACCGCTTCCTTTCACCATAATCGTTGCATCGCTCGAACAACCCTCCATTACATTGGGCTCAACCGCAATGGAAGCCGCATAAACAGTAAGTAAAATTTTAAAAGTTTTATACTGATAGAATTCGCGGTTGTAGGTGATTGTTGACCCCTTGCCAACCGTGAGATTTTTGATTTGTTCAGCTCCCTGAAAAAGAGCCAGCCTGATTTCAGCAGTACCTTCCATATCGTCGATTTCAGGTTCTGTTTTTTTGTCGCTGATGCGTAAGTTGGTAATTACATGGCCACCACCGTCAAAATTTATCCAGGTATTCGGTATCGGGATAAACTCGTACAAGGCGCCATTCATATCCAAATCGGCAGTGAGTTTCGCGTAGTTGTCCTTAAACGAATGGCGGAGTCCTTTTAATCCGTTCTTTTCACCGAATCCGACCATATCGCCGATATTCGCGAGTTTGTGCAGATACGCCAGTTTTCCGGCGGTATCGATGATAAACGGATTACTCTCGCTGTTGGGTTGCGAGGGATCGAGCGATTTGAACGGATAAGCCTTGCCATCCCATTTTTTCCCATCAACAGCTTGGGCAGGTGAGGAACAGAGAAGAAGCAAGGCAAAAAAAACATTCAGGAATAGTAACAAGCGGCGTAAAACAGAACGGTTCATAAAATAATCTCCAATAGTTAATAATTTGACTCTTCTTCCAGCACAATACAATTCAGGCCTGAAACATGCAGTTTAATGAAGAATACAAGATATAATTTCCAAAGATTAAACTATTTGGCTTACTGAACAAAAAATGCAGCAGGCATAAATGCCCACTGCATGAATTGAATTGCACTTAATTAATAGAAAGGATGGATTAAAATTTATATGCTATACCAAGGCTCACGTTTGAGATACCAAAACCTGCTTCAACGTATGCGCCGAATGTTTGACTAAACTCATAACGGGCACCTGCAACACCACCCAAAACAAAACCGCCAACTGAAGGTGAAGCAATGGAACTGGAATTTGGTCCGTCATATTTCGTGCTGGCCACATTATAACCCAACATTAAACCAGCATAAGTATCTAGTTTATCGATGAGCGGATAGTGAGCCAACGCACGCGCGCCAACAATAATATTGGTATATTTCCATGAATAGTTAATACCGTAACCGGCAAAATCTTCTTTGTAACCGTAATAGCCCAGGTTTCCGCCAAGACCTAAAACAAGGCCATCAACACCCAGAAAATCTTCTTTAACACCTTTCTCGTACGATATATCCAATGGCGTACCGTTACCGTTCACCCCAATACCTAGTTTTATCAATTGAGTTCCTTTTACGAACATTTCCTGAGCATTTGAACTCACCGAAAAACATGCAACAGCTGCAATAATTAAAGCTAATTTTCTCATCGTTTGTTTTTAAATTTTGGGTTTTAAACTGACCTAATTCGTACTATTTTTTGTTCTGACAGAGAATTCAAAAAACCGAATTATGATGGTGCAAAGCTAAACGTCTTCGCTGAAGAGAGGTAAAACTGCAGGGAGACAAAAAGTGGACAATTAGAAAAATAAATTCCAAACAAAACCACAACACGCAAATTATCAATAGAATAATAACTATCCACTTTTAGAAAAATACCTTCAGCATTTTACAAACTGAACATTTATACCAAACCAATTGCCCCTCAAAAAACCGGGTAACGATTTCATGAGGGGCAATTAAAGGGATTAGTCTGTCACTAAATATTCTGTAAGAAGGCGGCCAGATTGGTTTCCCTGCCCAGTTCCAGTTTCTGGCGCAGGCGCAGGCGGGCTTTTTTCAAGGCATCGTCCGATTGAAACGTAATTTTCGCAATGTCTTTATTGCTCATATTGAGTTTCAGGAAGGCACACATTTTTCGTTCATTGGCGGTAAGGGTCGGAAATTGTGTGTTCAGTTTTTCATAGAAGGAGCTGTGTACTTTCTCGAATAAAATCTCAAATTCGTCCCAGTTCGAATTGTACGAAATTCGTTTGTTGTCTAAAATCAGGGCCTTTATTTTCTGCTTGCCTTCCGGAGTGGTATCTTTTTCTATTTCCAATAAACGATCGATGGTTTGCGCATCGCGCTCCGAATTCTGAATCAGTTTTAAGGTGGCTGCCGTTATCGATCTCTGATTTGTTTCAAGCTCACGGTTTATCCGATCAATTTCGTTGGTCAGCAATTGTGCCTTTACGGCTTCGCTTTCCTGAAGGGCAAGTTCTACATGCTTACGTTCTGAAATATCCCGGATATTGGCCACCACTGCCTTAATTGCCGGATGATCGAGAAAATTCCGTGCCACCACTTCAAACCACACATAACCCTTTTCCTTGTGTTTGTGCCGGTACTGAATACTGTCTGAAATACCTTTGTTGGCTAACACCCGTGCCCAATGTTGCTGTATCATTGCTAAGTCATCGGGATAAATCACATTTTCAACCGAACCCAGCAACTCTTCAACACTGTAGCCGGTAAGCTTTTCAGCTACTTCGCTGATGAAAAATTGCTCTCCTTTTTCGTTGACTAAAACCAAAATATCATTTGAATTCCCGATCAGGAGTTTTAACTTTTCCTCACTCTCTTCAACCATCGCTTTAGCTTCAACAAGGGCATCATTTGCAGTCATTAATTCTTCATTAACAACCATATACTCTTCATTCAACTCTTCAATCTCGTGTTTCTGTTTGGCCAGAATCAGGTTGGTTTTGTGTTTAATCCGCGACGACCGGAATACATAAACCGAAAAAAACAACACCAACACCAAACCCGCAACAAGTAAAAACAAAATCGATCGATTTACCACATCTTTCTTTAGTTGCTCCAGTTCAATGGCTTGTTTCTCTTTTTCAAATTTATAGGTGTATTCAAGTTCCGCGATTTTCTTCACATTTTTTTCGTTGTAAACACTATCATTTATTTGGGTGTATCGCTTGTAGTTGAGATAAGCATTTTCATAATCGTTTGTTGCCGCATAGATCTCTGAAAGCTGTTTATGAATATCTTTCAGGTTATCCTTTAGTTTCAGTTCATTGGCAAGTTCCAAGCTTTTTTGATTGTATGCTAATGCTTTTGCATACTCCTTTTGAAGAAGATATATGCCTCCAATCTTGATACTTGTTTCACAAATTGTTCGTTTCCGGCTCATTTCCTCCGATATTTTTAACGCTCGCATGTAGTTTTCCAGGGCTTGAGTATAATCGCCCCTGGCACGATAAAAATCACCAATATTACTCAACACACGCAATATTGGTGATTGATAGGATAATTGCCCGACTATTTCTAAAGCCTTTTGAAAATACTCCAGAGCTTCCGGATTGTTGGTTTGCAGATACACAACGCCAATTTCTTCGTAACAATTGGAAATCAATCGTTTGTCATTTAGTTTCTCTGCTATTTTTAATGCCCGATGTTCATATTCCAAAGCTTTTTCGTAGTCGCCCTGTAAAGTATGAATACTCCCGATATTCATGAATAACAAAGAAATACCTGCTTCGTCGTTCTCTTCCTCCTTAAGTTTTAGTGCCTTGTAGTAAAATTCGAGTGCCTGCGGATAATTACCCTGATATTTACAAATCTCCCCCATATTGTTCAGAATTCCTGAACGCATTTTCCTGTTTTCAAACTTATCCAATATCAGCAATACCTTTTGATATCCTTCGAGAGCCTTCGCGTAATCTCCTTCACCCGTATAAATCACCGATAAATTTGCCAAACCCCTTGTAAGCATCGACTGATCATTCACTTCTCCGGCGATCTTTATGGCTCGTTGGTAACAGTCGGTTGCTGCCGAAATATTGCCTATGGCGGCATACTTTACTCCGCAAGAGATCAGACAATTCGATATTCCTTTTTTGTAATTAATCTCTTCGGTAATTTTTAATGCTTTCAGGAAATAATCCAGGGCCAGCTTATCGGATTTGTTGTAAGAAAGCGATGTTCCAATTAAATAGTAGCTCTCTGCCTTTCCTTTCCTGAAATTTAATTTGTCGGATAATTCAATGGCTTTATTGGCATAATCGAACGCTTTGTCGGCATCGTTTTTATAAATGCTTCGGACAATTTCGTTGAGCAACTTTACTTTAACCGTATCATCGGCCTGGTGGGTTTTCAAACAATTTTCAAGGCTGTCGGGGTTGGCATTCTGAGCCTCAGCAGCTTGAAATATGGAGATTGCGAAAATAAGCAACAGGAGTCGTATTCGGCTATTCATCAATTGGGTGTATAAATTTAGGGTTCGTTTTCTGGTCGGCCTAAATTATACTAATAAATGGAAAAGCCTTAGCATTTACAAACACTATTGCTTAGAAATAACAGAAATTTGCTTTTACCAAATATTCTGAAAACTCGCATGATTTGAGCAAAGTCAGAATAACACAGCTTCGAATCAAGGCGCAAATCTCCATTCAATAATCCCGCTAACTCATGCAGGAAATCGGCATTCTTTACAAAATTGGGGGGTTCATACTCTTTTAGTGCATCAGCTTATCGGCAGGGTTAAATGTTCTTTCAATCTTTGCAACACGGAGTTTGGCCGTTATTGTTTCGCCAATTTGTCCAGTATTTGAAACATGATCCGGTTGTTTGACCCGATACATGTAGCTTGCGCCAATATTTCATTTTCCGACTGAACAAACGTTCCCTTAACCAACTCATTCCTGCCATTTTCGATCATTGCCCCAATGCTTTGTTCTGTCACTTCCAGATGAAACTGAAGCCCCAAAACCTTTCCGTGGTATAAAAATGCCTGACTTCTACAACCGGCAGAATAAGCCAAATGTATTGAATTTGCTGGTATTTCGTACGTTTCGCCGTGCCAGTGAAATACCTTAATGGGATTTGCCGAACCTGTATTCAGCAAATTTTCCGAATCGTTCGTGCCGGTTAAAGAAATATCGAACCAACCGATTTCTTTTTCCTTGTTTTTATACACTTTTCCACCCAACACTTGGGCAATAAGCTGCGAACCCAAACAGATCCCTATAACCGTTTTGCCCTTTTCAATTGCCGCTTTAATCGCTTTTTTCTCCTCAACGAGCCAGGGAAATTCGCCTTCGTCATTCACGCTCATTGGCCCGCCCATAACTACGAGCCAATCGTATTCGTCAACACCAGGAATCGAAGGATTTTCGTAAAACCGGGTGTATTCAACGGCATGACCATTCTTTTCAATCCAGCTGCCAATACAGCCCAAATCTTCGAAATGAACATGTTGAAAGCAGTGTATTTTTATCGTTTTCATGCTAAATACGGTTATTCGCTTATTTTTAGTGAGCAGGTGACTTAAGGCCACCCGCTCACGGTTTTTTGTTTCGGTGTATTTGGTGAATTTTAAAATCTATCGTTCATAAAACGCATTCGGGCTTTCAGTCGTTTTCCAGTATCTCCATTAGTTGGTGATTCAGATATAATTTTTCCTTCCCTACCTTAACTGATCTCAAATATCCTTTTTCTTCCAATGAAATCAGATAATTGCCAACAGTCTTTGGAGTCCCTAATCCTGAGTTAATTAGAAATTGTCTTTTGGTATATGGAAGTTTGAAAATCAGTTCAATGATCTCTTTTGAATAAACTTTTGGAAGTTCCATTTTAATCTCTTCGGCCATTCTTTCCATTAGTGAAATCACCTTTTCTAATCTGATTAAACCTTTCTTTGCGGTGGTTTCAATCATATCAAGCATGTAAAGGATATAACTTTCCCAATCCTCTTTTTCTGTCACATTCCTAAGTTTCTGATAATACTCAATTTTATTTTTGATGATGTATTCACTGAGGTAAATGGCAGGAATATCTAACAGTCGTTCCATTTTTAGGTATAAAAGCAATAAGATTCTTCCGGTTCTGCCGTTGCCATCTGCAAATGGATGAATCGCTTCAAATTGATAGTGCATCAATGCCATCTTAATCAATGGATCCAATGTGTCATCTTGATTGATGAATTTCTCCAGATTGGCCAGTTTTTCACGAATTACATTTTCTCCTGAAGGAGGCGTATAGATAACTTCTCCTTTGGCATTGGCAAGTGTTGTCCCGGGCGTAACCCTGATCCCCGCAGAATTCTGTTTGATACATTGAACTATTTCGATACACAGGTTAGTCGTAATAAAAGGTCGGGTTTCAAGCCTTTCAAGTCCTGACCACAGAGCATCTTTATAACTTAAAACTTCTTTGGTTGCCGAATTCTCATGTTTTTTGCCTGCAACCACCGACTGATATAAATCATCGTTGGTAGTTATGATATTCTCAATTTCTGAGCTTGCCTTTGCCTCCTGCAAATGTATCGTGTCAAGAAATAGCCTTGGGTTTGGCAGATTAATCATTGCCCCGTTTAATTGAGCCAATGCCCTACTTGCAGAGATTGTTTTTAACAGAACTTTTTTTGTCTCCAATTCCACTTTTGGGGGAAGTAAAGGCAAATCATTGAAGGGAATTTCTTTTTTAAAATTAGTCATAACACAAAGGTAAGTTTTACACTCGTCAAACGAACAAGGGTAAATTTAGCGAATTTTTACACTCATCCAACACTCCAGCGTAAACTTTACGCTCGAATGCCGCACCTAATATGACAATAACTGGAAGCTACTCGCAGGTGTGGATTGTCATGATTCGGGACTGGACGGAAATCACGGCTTGCATATTATCCGGATTACAAATACTAAGTTACAAAGTGCAGAGAGGAAATCTTTACCAGCACGGATAGATGCTATTGTGGGCTAGTTTTTGATTTTTGCTTTTCTTCTTTCCAATTTCTACCACCGCGCTCTACATATTGACTATCTTTATATGGATACCATGTAAAACCGGGCATGTAATATGATGACATTGCTATAAAATGGTCTGCTAATCTTATATATTCATCATCACTAAGTGGATATTTACTAAGAAGGGGATAGACTGACTTATCATCAAATAAGCTTATATTACTATCCTTAGTTGTAAAATTTTCTTTAAAACTTTCAAGAAAGTAATTTATAGATTCATCATCTTTTTTTTCTCCTTTATAAAGGATATCGAAGTTCTCTATTTGGAGAGTATGGTTAGTTTTTAATAATTCAAAATCATTATAATTTATTTTTTTAAGAATTATTCGAGTATTCTGATGAACTAACTTTCTTTTGAGTTCATATGAATTATTATCTCTATATACTTCATAAAATTTGACATCTCTATTGTCAAGGGAGTTTATTAATTTTTGTTTCTGGGCAGAAGTAAAGTTTAATCCAAAATATATTCCAGTTAGAGCTGATGGATGGTAATCTTTAAATGAGCTTGTATCAAAAACTAGACGAATTTCTTCTTCATATTTCCACTTTAATGATTTGGTTGCATAAAGTTTTTGAAGCAAAGAATTACTTCCTATGTCTTTATACGTTAGTGTGGCTGGGTGTGGTTGATAGTCTACCATTAACTCAGAAACTGTTAATGTCGCTAAATTCTTTTCTTTGAGTTTTGAAATATCATATTCAATGCAAAAACCAGCATGAGAACTAGCATAATGACTCCAAAGCAATACTTCGGAATAGTTTTTTGACATTGAGTAAATTCCCAGTTTTGTTTTAAAGCTCTTAATTTCTTCAAGACTTTTGACTACTCCCGAAGAATCTATTTTAAAAAGATTTTCTAATAATTTTGCGAGTTCCGTAATCTCCTCATTGCAAGCCCCCTCAAATGGGTCATTCAGCTCAACAAACGGAGGTGCATAAATTTGATTTTTTAAAAGAGATTCCAAATCCCTTTCAAAATGTTTTAAATCTCGATATTTATAACCTTTCATTTTGCTATATTTTAAACTAGTCCAAACCTTGTGCCTATCCCCAAATATAAACTACTCTCCCCATAGTTTATGTCAACAACTCATAATACTTACAAACATTTTATGCACTAATTTTGAGCCGATTGACAAACTGATTTACAACAAAAAAGCCCCGGTTTTCCGAGGCTTTCTGTCAGTTTATGGAGTGGGCGGTTCGGCCAGTTTTTGTGTGAGTGCTTCGCGGATCATGCGCCGGAGTTCGAGTTGCCGGTTTTGCACTTCCCCTCTCGCCGCCGGTCGGTACAATTCGGCATACCGACATTTGGCCAGCCGGTATTTCAGGTCATCGAGCGTGCCGGTAATATCGATGCCCAACTTAAATGGCAACGGACTCTGGACCACCGAAATGTGGTAGTCGAAACTCATGTCCATGTTGTGCCTTCCGGCCACTACGCCTTTGTATTTATCCATCACAATCAGGAACGGATAAATATCGATTTCCCTTTTAAAAATAGTAAACTCGGCGGCCAGGCTATCCACCTTATTGAATGTCTTTTTGCTGAATTTCAGCGTTTTGGCAATTTCACTGAAGGTTTCGCCGTCCATCAGCACCAAATCGGTTCCGCGAATAGACGCCGCGCCACGAATGGTCGATGGTTTCAAATTGTACAGCGAATCGAGGTAGGTTTCTGCCGCCATATGGAACTCGCCTTTGCCGCTAAACGAGCGTAGCATGGGCATAATCGAGTCCACATCCGGGATAATTTTCAGCAGTTCGGCAATCTCCACATCCATCATGTGAAAATCCAATCCCATAAACAGGTGGTTCTTTCGGGCTGTGCGGTACATGGTGGTCAGTTTCATTTTGGCGGCCGGGGTAACAAAATTCAGGTCATCCAAAACCAGCAGGCCATCCTTCACACGCACTTTTCCTTTGATGTCGCGCGCCGCACCCGATCCATAATTGGCCGAAGCAATATCCACATTCAGTTGCACATCCATCCCTTTCGGAACCATGTACGGACCTGTCGAAACCTCTTCTGCCGGAGCTGTTTTCACTTCGGGTTCGCCCAAACCGCTAGTCAACTGCATCAGTTGCACCAAATCGGTTTTGTCGCTCACAAAATTGAAGTTTCCGCGAAGCAGCGAGTCTTTCCTGAAATACGACAACACATTGTTTAACTTTCCTGAAAGGCTAAAATCCGATTGGTCGATTTTCAGTTTGCTCTCCTTGATGTTGAATAGTTCAGGCGTAAAATCCATTTGGATGGAAGGGATTTCGAGCGGATATTTGAGCGACGACATCGAAATCAGGCCTTGATCAAGCTTCAAAAAACCGTTGCCCTGCCATTGCTGAAAAATATCTTTCTGACTTTGATCATTCAACAGGTCGGCAATCAGATCAATTTTGTTCATGCGGGCCGAGTCCTTGCCCATCGCCATTTTCAGGTTTTCGCCCGAATATTCCAACTTCATTTTTGGCTGAACTTTGTCGCTTAAATAATAGGCCTTTAATTTCGCATTATTCATTTGGCCTTTAGCTGAACCGGCAGAAGCGAGCAAGCGACCACTGTCGAACGTCACATTTACTTCAGGTTCAGTCGGGTTACCTTTTCTCGGCATCATATCCAACTGCCCAACAGGTTTTTGAACAGCCAACTGCATGGTGTCCATCCGTGCCGAAAGCGAATCGAGCTTAAACGTACAAGCGACCTCCGGAATGCGTGTACTGTCCCTGAGATCAGAGGCTTCGAGCGAAACCTGACCATTTTTAAACACCGCGTTGATTCCTTTCGTTGTGCTGACAGTCATGTTTTTGGTATTCACTTTGGCACTTACAAACCGCTTGTTTCCGGCAGGAGCCAACGAATTGGGTAAGCTGAAATCGACTTTCGATTCGTCGGTTTGCATCGAAATGGTATCGTAAACCAGCTTAAAATCCGACAAGTTTACCGAGCCGGAAAGAACCATTTTTTCGAGTTGCATCTTCTCCATTTGCGACATCGAAAATTGCGAAACCACCTTTCCGGCAGCACGTCCGCTCACCTTGGTTTTCATATCGGCGGGGATCATCGGCACGAATTCCGACAAATCAAAATCCCCTTCCGAAGTCAAATTGCAGTGCATATCCGTCAGAAAATGGGTGATTTTCCCACTGGTCTGGATGGTTGATTGTGGAGTTTTGGCGCTAAACCGGTCGATTTTCAGGTACGAAATATCATCGTTGGTCAGATCTGAATAAAACACCACTTCCCCATCCATCTGGCTCAACGGAACCGGGAAGCCCTCATATTTTAACGTACCATCCTGAAGGACGACATGCAAATCCATCAGCGGCATCAGCGAATCGGAATACGCCCCTTTGATATGGCCTTCCGAAGTAATTAACCCGTTGGCTTCAACACCTTTCAGGTACGACTGGTAACCGGACGGAACAAAGGCAAGCAATTCGGGCAACGGCAACAATTTGCCCCGATAATTCAAATCAAAAAGGATCTGATCGTGAGCCGAATCATTCTCAATCGAACCACTAAATGCCAGGTTCATGTTGTTTACAGTCGCCTCCGAATTCGCAGCAAATTCAATTTTCATTTTCGGGATTATAAACCGGGCATTCATATTCGTTTTTACCAACGCATCCCGAAGGTAATTTTCTCCATCGTAAGCCAGCGATACAACACCGTTGCTGACCTTAATCTGCGTGTCAACCGTGTCGGAAACCAGTTTTCCTGAAAGTTGCACCGAAAGCTGGCGAATATCTGTCCGGAGTTTTAGCGATTGGTCGATGTACGAAACATTTACATGGTCCAACTCCACATTTTCAAGATTGACGAAACGGAAAGGCATTTCCGAATCTTCCGGAGTAGCCGCTGTATCGGCTTTGACAATATCGAAATTGGCATGTTCCAGGCTATCGACGTACGCGTTTAAAGCACCATTGTGCATCTGAAGTTCGGTCAGAACCAATTCATTGCGTTTCCACCAGGCGGCCAGATCAACAATCCCCACAAACTCATCGGCCCGCACCAAAGTGTCAGACGAAGCGCCCGGAAAGCGATTAATCAGCGCAAACCGG
>JAIBEY010000055.1 GCA_019459525.1 Prolixibacteraceae bacterium | reverse complement strand
AAGCTGAACTACCACGGAAACATCAGCGTAGATACGGCCCACCACGTGATCACCGATGTACAGGCTTACCATGCCGACAAGGTGGATAGCCAGAACCTTCAGGAAGTGACACTGCGGTTAAAATCACGGCTTCACAAACAGGGCTTGCTATGGCGCAACGTACTGGCCGATGCCGGTTACAGCAGTGGCGAGAACTATGCTTTCCTCGAAAAACAGGGGATTACAAGTTACATTCCCCAGCACGGAACCTACAAAGGCGGCCCCGAAGGCTTTACGTTTGTCAAAGACGGAAATTACTGGCTTTGTCCTGAAGGTAAGAAGGCAACATTCCGCGGGCGCAAACTGGAAAAAAACGTTATGCAGGACCATTACCTGACCAAAAGAAACGACTGTAAAAACTGCCCGATCAAGACGCAGTGCATGGGCAAGAGCTACGAAAAGCGCATCAGGATCACGATCTGGGTTGAACAGTACGAGCGGAACAATGAGCGGGTGAGGAGCCGGTTTGGTCGTCAGATGAAAAGCAAGCGACAATCGACCGTTGAACCGGTTTGGGGAACACTGACCCAGTTTATGGGACTGAGGAAGATCAACACGATAGGCATCAAACAGGCCAACAAGGTAATGCACCTGGCCGCGACGGCTTATAACCTGAAAAAGCTGCTGAAGTTTATCAAAGCCAAAGTTGAAACCGCAGTGGGGGTTGTGGCCCCGGAATTGGCACTGGAAATGGCATTTCTTTGGTTTTTCCGGCCCTGTTTAACGCCCCAAACTGCCCGAAACTGAAAAAACGATAAAAAACCTGATTTCAAAAAATCCTTTCACGAACGCCATCCTTTTTTCAAAATCCCGATCAAACCCGGTCAAAAAAAAGACGTTGTGCAACGGCTACTGATGTTGTAGGCCGTATTTAATTGTTCTATTTTCTAATGTAATGAATCTTAACATCATACGATATTTCTTTAGTTACTGAAAATCCTGATCCACCAGCATATGAAGCACCAGAAATTTCCCCAGATGAATAATTTAAAATCAAATTATTCTCGTCAACAAGCACAATTTTTGAATTTAATGGATAATTCCCTTGAACATTATTAACTGTCAGCATAAGCGAGTCCGATTTGCTCTGAACCCAAGTCCCATTAATTGTGTTCTTTGGATCTCTCATCCTGAAAGCACCATCAATATTTAATTCAAGAGAATATTCTCTATAGTCAACTGATCTAGAAACATTCGGTTTGGCAGGAATTACATATTGTATAAGAGAGTCAACTTTTGTACTTTCCCAAATCCCAACAAGACTATTCTCTGTTGAATCTGTCTTGTTGCAGGAAACCAGTCCACCATATAAACCAAAAATTAGCAAAAAAAGAACAATATAATACTTTCTCATAATGTCTTGTATTAAAGTCTCATAAAATAAATCAGTCTATTTGTCTATACCGCCAAATTTTAAAAATACCTATCAAACTGCTCGGCCTTATCAAACCACGAAACAGACTCCAGTAGCTGGAACAATCAAATTAGAAAAACTGTCAAGAACTGTTAACGTTTCTGTTAGCGATTAATATGGCCTACAACGGATGGCGGTATGGCCAGTAAGGGATTGCGGGCGATTTCCTATCAAGATACACGAAAAGTTGAAGCGGACTACAACCCTCCACATACCACTGAGACCCTTATTGGCTATACCGCGTGTTGTGCCGTCGTACATTATTTTAATCGTTTTATTACGGTTGTTTTAAAATCAAAATCTCCAATCTCATACTTTTCAATTTTATATTGTTGTTTGTCTAAGTATAATTCTATAAAAGGAAGGTCTGGTGCATAATGAAATCTGCCTCCAATTTTTAAGGATTTAAGTATGTCCATATACTTTTTAGCATATTCAATATAGTTGCCATCCTCTCGTAAATTATGGTGTTTAAAGTGATTTGAAAATCCAAGATTGCTCATTACTGTTCCCCATTTTTCAATTCCAAAATTGTATTCCAGCCAATCAGAATTTATCAAATTATCTTCTGAAAATGAAAATCTATCAATCCCCTTTGCAATAATACCAAGTTTGCAAAAATAATTTACCAAGTTTCCTTGTTTGCCACATCCAATATCTAAAACAGGTTCCATAATAGTCTTTGTATCAATTTTAAGAACATCAATTTGAAAATCTGCTCTATATTCGGAACATGCAACTGGTTTAATATCTGTCTCAGCGTTAGAATATATTTTCTCTGCAAATGGATTGTTTTTTTGCAACCATTGCTTCAAGTTTTGATAATGATTTTTCTCAATCGTTTCTAATGAACTTACTTTTGTCTTTATGTTTGAAAATAAATCACTATAAATATTTCGTAAGTCATTTTTAGCTTGACTATTGAATGTATAATATTGGTTAATTCTGCAAAATTCCTCAATCGCTTTATCTGTTGAGTAATCTATAAGAAAATCTTCATAATCTTTGTTTAATTCATTTATATTCGAAATTGCTTTTATTGTTTCATCAACAAATCTTAACGCCATTTCGTTATCAAGAAATATGTTTTTACCTTGATTGAATTCTATCTGTTTATCAATATTCTTTACATATTTATCCATTTGTCTGGGGTTCTTTTGTATGCGGCATAACGTTTTGGCGCTTGGCGCAGTGGCGGATTTCGGAGCACTAAACTGTCAATACACCACAAATGTTGATGCGAGGTAGAATGTTCAATTAACCACGTCACCCGCCATTGAGCCAAACGCCTGTTATGGGCTGCCTTTCTTGTCATTCGTCAGTTTGCTTTAAATATTAGTTCATAGTCGTGAGCCGTTATAAACATTGGAATTTTGTCCCAGACACCCTGATTTAATTTGTATGTTTCTCTAAATAATTCTTGTAGTCTTAGGATTACCAACAATTCGCATACTTCATACGCTTTGTCAATGTCTGGCTCTTCAAATCTGTTATTTTCGTGAACGTCTTCAAAGGCTTTTTGAATTTCTTCAAAACCTGTAATTGTCAAGTCATTTGCAGTTGAGTCATAAAAGTCAGACAACCATTCCCAATCTGTCAAACTGTAATTTTCAAACGAAAATAGGTCAATAAACCAACGGTCATAGTTGATTGTAAAACCATTCATTTCGCAATAGTATGCCGCAGGTTTTACTTCTTTTCCAGAACCGAATAGATTTTTTATGAATCCTTGTTTTTTCTTTAAAACTTCTTTTGTCGACTTGTCAAACTCGTTTATGTGATTTGCCAAGTCAGAAGTCAAATGCAATATGTTCTTGCCAAGAATTTTGTGAAAGTCAGTTGTTGGAATATTTTTCAGTTCCTGTTCTGCCAAAGCAATTGCTTCGTCAAGTTTTTTGCTTTCGAGAAGTTCGGATAATCTATCTGCTAATTCAAAGTTCATTGTTTACTGTCATTTTTTAAGGTTGCCCATAACGGTTTCGGGCTTTGCGTTCGGGCGGGTTTCGGAGCACAAATTATCAATTTATTACTAAAGTTCATTAGAAGCACAAAGCTCCAGGTTTGCACGTCAGCCCGCCTGACGCAAAACCCGTGTTAGCGGTTCGGCATTTTTGCGTTATCAAAGTGTTTGGTCATTTTGTAGTTTGTTAAACTTACATTTTTTAGTAGGATATTTTGTTCTCTCAGAACATTGAACTCATTTTTTTCAAAAAACGGTCTTGCAGTTTTACTTACGTCAGAAGTCAAAGTCGTTTGTTTTAATCGTCTTGCTTCGGCTTCGATGTCGTCAAGTAGGCGCTGTGCTATTCCTTGTCGTTGGTGGTCTTTGTGAACGTAAAAAAGGTCAATATAATTTCCGTTGTCAAGTGTCGCAAAACCAACAATTTTGTCTGCGTGTTGAGTTACTATAACAAATTGATTAGTCAAAATGTCGTGCCAACGCTGTTTATTGTCAATGCCCGAAGCCCATACTGCAATTTGGTTGCTATCATAGTCAGTTTTGCAAATTGCCGTTATAGTGTTCACAAACAGGTTTTGCATTTCTGTCAAGTCGTCAAGCTTTCCTTTTCTATTTACAAAATCGTTTGTCATTTCTGTTCGTTTTCGGGTCGTACGATGCTGACCGCTAACGTACGGAACTATATGCAGTTGGGGATTGCGGGTTGCTTTCCTGTCGAACCCCACGGTTGTTGTTGCTGGCTGCGGACATTGTTGTCCGCACCGAAACCCCAATTGACATATAGTTTTTGTTAGCGGTTCGGGCTTTTATTCATTACTACTTTTAATCAATTTCATTCTTAACAGTGGATAGTTTCTGCCTTGGTCATCTTTGTCTGTTCTCTCAAATATTTCAAAACCGAATTTTTGGTAAAATATTAAAGCTTTGTTGTTTTGCTCATTTACGTCAACTTTATTCGCATTTAATTCTTTTACAGCAAAGCTCAATAATTTCTGTCCAAGTCCTTGTCCAAAATATTTTGGGTCTATAAAGAGCATTTCAACTTTTTTGTCTGCAACTCCAATAAAACCCAATACCAAGTTTTCCTTTGTCAAGCAAAAGACTTGGAAGTCATTAAAATTTATGTCGCTTACAAATCCCTTAATTTCTTCAAAATCAGTTGAAGTCAAAAAGTCGTGTGTGGCGAGAACGGATTTTTCCCAAATTGTCAAAACCTGTTGGCGGTATGTGTCAGTATATGGATTTATATCAAAATTGTCTGTCATCATAATGTCGTTTCGTTTTTTATACGGTTGTTGTCGTCTTAGCCTGACCGCTAACGTGAGTTCGTGCAAAAACTCTATTTTAAAAATTGTATCGATAAATATAGCTTTACAAAATCATTTTCAAGGCTGTATGAGGGGATAATTTCTTTGTCCTGATCAATTTGCATTTTATCGGTTTTGAAAGAAAGTAACCTAAAAAGGCTTAAAAAAGACCGTTCAACGAGGTTTAAAATAATGAAAGTGCACTTTTTCAGTGCTTTACACAATTCTATAAACCCTAGTATTGAAACACACCTGGTCAGGTTGTAGCCAATAAATTCCAACCCTACTTCTCCAAGAACCTTTTCTTTCCCTTTCATCAGTGTGAAAATAAACCCACGCTGTCGTTTCAAGGTTCCGAAAGGATGTTCGGCCAATTGTTGTCGTTGTCGGTAGTAATTGGGATTGGCCATTACCCGTGCATTGTTCCGTTCCATACTATCGGCATGTTCGCTTCGGTCGATGGATCTTCCGTTCAGCTTTTGTTTGGTGCATTTGTTCCTTCCTGTACAGCTTTTGCAGGCAGTAGTGGTGTAACGCTTAAAACGCAATGGTGGTTTGTTTCCCGGGTTTTTATGGTGATACCAAACATTGTTGGTGGTGAGTGTTTCCCCTGCCGGACAGGTGTAGGTGTCTTCTTCGCGGTTGTACACAAACGAGGTTACCGGATAAAGGCCATTATCATTTGTTGATGGTGCCCTTGGCGATACGTAGGTGGTGATGTTTTTCTTTTCGCATTCGATCAATTCTCCACCGGTATGATAGCCTTTGTCGGCAAGTACATCCATTTGTTCTACCTGAAGGAGTTCCTTTGTGGCGATGGCCATTGGGGCAAGTGCATGGCTATCGTTCACATCGCCCGTTTCGTATTCCACCAGCAGTTTGTTCTTCGAGTCGATGGAAGCCTGTACATTGTATCCCACCTGGACACTGTTGCGTTGGAAAACTACCGCTCGGGCGTCGGGATCGGTAAGCGAAACCTGTTCTTCTCCCGTGGTTTTTAGTTGATCTTCTGCCTCCTGATAGTCCTCTTTCCGCTGCTTCTGAAGTTCTATTTTGGTTAACAATTCTTGCTGGTCTTCTTCACGGTCGCACTGGTCGAGCTGCGATTCATATTCTGTGATCTTATTGTCAATGTACCCAAGGTGGCGGTCTATTTTGGCTTGGTTCAGGTTGTTCTTGAGCGAGTTCTGTGCCCTGATCTTGAACGAATCGATGGCAATGGTTTTTCCATCGACCAGGTCCCATTCTTTGAGCAACCTGATAAAGCTGCGGAACACCAGACGGAAGGCTTTGGCGTGGTTTTTCCTGAAGTCGGCAATGGTTTTGTATTTCGGGCTCTGGCACGAGGTGAGCCACATGGCTTCGAGGTTCAAGCCTGCTTCGCGTTCCAGTTTGCGCGAGGTGCGGATTCCATAATGGTAACCATACAGGTAAAGCTTCAGCAAAACAGATGGATGGAACGAAGGGCGGCCTTCTTCTTTGCTCTGTACATGGGCAAACCCGAAACTTTTCATATCAATGGCATCAACGAATGAATCGATGGCCCTCACAAAGGAATCTTTGGGCACCATCTCTTCCATGCTGATCATAAACAGTTGATTTCTTTCTTCGCCGGTAACGTGTGGCATAATAGGTGGCTTTTGATTACACCTTGAAGGTATCAAAAACCATATTAAGACCAAAATATCAAGCAGTTAAGATATTAACAATTGAGAGGGTTTTTGCACAGTCTGACGTAGGAAGCTACACGCAGG
>JAIBEY010000006.1 GCA_019459525.1 Prolixibacteraceae bacterium | reverse complement strand
TTTGTGCCTTACCGTGAGTTCAGAAATTAGATTTCCGTCCTACAGATGCTTCACAAAGTTCAACTTAAATAAGATTTCATTTCGGTATAGATATGGTTGCCTGATACTCCCAATGTAAATTCATGAACAAAAAAAATGATATTCTGTTTCTGAATGAAATGAAAAGCGTTCTATCCATGAATGTATTTTATTCGTACATTCGGTTGAAACTTCAATATTTTGTAGTAAATTTATATGATCTATTTATTAGTTTAGTATAATGTTATAGATACTTCACTGATCAGATCACGTTAAATATTTGGGTATGAATTTTCAAAAGAAAGTATTGATAATTGAAGATGATGAGAATTTGGGATCTACGATTCAAACCATTCTCTTATTCAATAATTACGACGTCTGCTTTGTCAATAATGGAGCATCAGGTATTCAGAAAGCGTTTGAATACAACCCTGATGTAATTTTATGCGACATTAACATGGATACGATTGACGGATACCAGGTTTATAAAGTTCTGGAAGAAAGTTCCATATTAAAACGAATACCTTTCATTTTTTTAACAGGCAGTTCTGATTTGGAAGACATTCGTTTTGGAATGTCGTTAGGAGCTGATGATTATTTAGTTAAGCCATTTAATAATGCAGATTTAATACGATCAATTGAGAAGCGGCTCGAAAAATTCAGTGCGATCCGGGATGAAGCCCGTTTTGAATTTAACCAGCTATTTAACCTTTCACCAGTAGGTATATTCTTGTTTGACGGGGTGAAATTATTTAAAGCGAATCAGGCCTTTCTGAAACTATCAAAAATCAGCGATAGCAACGTTAAAGGTTTGAATTTAAAGGAACTTTTAGATCAGACGTCAATAAGTAAGATACAGGATAATATACAGAAACATCTTCAGGACCGAAATGAGGCGTTTAATGGAGAGGTGACATTAATTACTACAGATAAAAAGGAATCCAGGATAAACCTGATTGTTTCTGAGTTCGAAAAATTTTCGAGTTACAATTTATATATGGGTCTGGTTTCTCCGGTGACTAATTCTTCTGCAGTTGTAAAGGACCATCAGTATGCCGATGAAGTCTATAAATTACTCAAGCACGAAAACATCAAAATTTCTGAGGCTTTAGGTGAAAAGATAACTGAGATTTTTAAACAAAAGAGTTTAAATCCGAAAAAACAGAACAATACGGTTTTTACTAAACGCGAAAATGAAATTCTTTGCTTATCGATGGAAGGATTGCCAATTAAGATAATTGCTGATCGGCTTGCCATTTCAGACCGGACGGTTGAGAAGCATAGGGCAAAGCTCATGGAGAAATCAGGAGCTAATAATATGATTGAGGTTATTGTTTATGCATTAAAGCACAGTTTAATAGAGATATAACCTATATATAGCTAAAACAAAAGAGCCCATAATCATTTGATTATGGGCTCTTTTGTTTCTAAAATGGCAAATCGTTTCCATCTTCCGCTGGTTCGGGTGGAATATCTCCAACCGCAAACTCAGGCGGGTAATTTTTCGATGCGCTTACTGCTCCAGCCCGTTCAATTTTCCAGGCATTAATGTTGTGGTACCATTTGCCATTAAAATCACGGGATTCAAGCGAAAAAAAGACTTCTATTTCAGAACCATCGCTTATTCCTTCGATTAAGGATATTTTATCGCCAAATAGCGTAAAACAGACTGTCTTCGGGAATTGCTCGTTGGTTACCAGCACAAAGTCCTGTTTTTTCCATTCTTTCCCGGCTTTGCTTACTCCTGATTCCAGCTTTAAAATTTGCTGGAGTGTTCCTTTTACCTGCATGCTCATAGTTACTCAGTTTAATATTGCAGAAATAAAAAAACACTCTTGCATGGTATCATACAAGAGTGTTTTCAGATATGAAGATTCGATTATTGTTTTACAATTTCAAGTAATTCAACTTCGAAGATTAAGGCTGAATTTGGTTTGATGTCTTGTCCTGCACCTCTTTCGCCATAAGCTAAGGCCGAAGGAATATACAATTTCCATTTTGAACCAACCGGCATCAGTTGTAAGGCTTCAGTCCAACCAGGAATAACACGGTTAACTGGGAAAACAGTAGGCTCGCCACGATCAACAGAACTATCAAATACTTTTCCTTCAATGGTTGTTCCATGGTAATGACATTTTACCTGATCTTCAGCTTTAGGTTTTACTCCAGTTCCGGCTTTAATAATCTCATATTGAAGTCCGCTGGGAAGTGTTATAACACCAGCTTTATTTTTGTTAGCTGCAAGAAAATCTTCACTGGCTTTGGTGTTTTTATCCGCTTCAACTTTAGATATTTCGGCGAAAAAATTCTGAACGGTAGAGTTCGCAACTTCAGCTTTAATCTGAACAGAATCGCCCATGAATGCTTTCTGGAAAGCAGCAATCAGGATTTCTTTATTTAGCTGATCAACGCCCGGAGCATCTTTCATTTGTTGTTTATTGCTTTCGCCTATCAGTACGCCCAAAGCATAGCTTACTGAATCGTTTTTACTTGTAAGAGTTACCTCACCTTTTTTTCCTGAATTCTGACATCCTGCAACTCCAACAGTAAGTACGAGCGCTGATGCATAGACAAATGATCTTAATTTCATGTTCTTTCGTATATTTAATTAAACAATTTCTAATAATTCCACATCAAAAATCAATGTTGCATTGGGGCCAATCATTCCACCGGCACCTTGGTCACCATAAGCCAGATCGGATGGTATAAATAAACGCCATTTAGCTCCAACCGGCATTATTTGAAGAGCTTCAGCCCATCCTTGAATAACCGCGTTAACAGGAAAAATGGCTGGTTGCCTGCGTTCCATCGAACTGTCGAATACCGTTCCATCGAGTGTTATACCGTGATAATGACATTTTACCTGATCATCAATAGTCGGAATATCACCATATCCTTCTTTTAATATCTTATATTGTAATCCGGAATCGGTCTCAATAACTCCTTCATTATTAAGGTTGTTTGATAAAAACAGAAGTCCTTCTTCTAAATTTTTATTAAACTCCTCATCATTCTGGGCCAACATAAATTCCTGTAATATCTGATTGGCCATATCCATGGAGATTTTGGGTTTATTCCCGGCGTAAGTATCCTGAAGACCTGCAAGAAATTGCAACGAATCAATATTCTTAACTCCTGATTGGATAAGGTTCGACGAAATGGTTAAGCCTAGCGAATACGAAAACTCTTCCAATTGGTCTCTGAATTGATTATCAGACATTTTATATTTTTAATTTTCCGGCTACGAATATAGATGATTTTTTATTACCATCGAAGGGCTCAAAAGGTCTTTTTACCTCTTAAAATTTCTTTTTTACCAATTGGTCCGGGAATACGTTCCATTTTGAAGCCCGATTGCATAAATGCCCTTCTAACCGTTCCTTTTGCACAATAGGTGACAAGTATTCCGCCCGGTTTTACTGATGCAGAAACCTTTTGCAGAATTTCATCCGACCACATTTCGGGCTGTTTACCTGGCGCAAAGGCATCGTAATAAACCAAATCGAATTGTGGTGCTGCTTCGAAAGGAAATGTTAATAAATCAGCTTGAATTTTTTGTAGTCTGAAGTCAGGAGAGATATTTACCAGAGTGTTCCAGTCCGCCTGGTGCATTTGTTCAAAAACAGTCGAAAATTCAGGATAGATAACAGCCGGGTAGTTTAACTGAAGATATTCTGATTTTATTAAAGGATATTTTTCGAGGCTAAAATAACTGATGTTAACTTTCATTTGCTGAGCCTGGCAGTAGGTTAAATAGGTGTTTAGCCCAGTCCCAAAACCTATCTCCAGAATCGAAAGGTCCTTTTTATTTGTTTGAAGCAATCCTTGTTGGATATAAATATGCATGGATTCCTGAATTGCTCCGTGCACCGAATGGTAATGCTCATCCATTTCCGGGAGATAGATGGTATGGGAGCCATCTTCGGTAATCATAAACTCTTTTTGCATTGGTTGTAAATAAGATGAAAGAACGGGCCAAAATAACTAAATTTACGGTCTCAAGAAAAATGGAGGTTTCAATGTTACTAAAAATCTATCCGGAGAACCCAAATCCGAAAGATATCAGGCAGGTTGTAGAAGTACTCCGAAATGGTGGAATCATTATCTATCCTACCGATACCGTTTATGGGCTAGGTTGCGATATAACCAATGGTAAGGCTGTTGAACGAATTGCACGATATAAAAATGTGCAGGTTGAAAAGTCGAATTTCTCTTTTATTTGTTCTGATTTAAGTCATTTGTCGGATTTCTGCAAACCCGTTTCTAACCAGTCATTTAAATTGCTGAAACGTTATCTTCCTGGTCCGTTTACCTTTATATTAAATGCGAACAGCAATGTGCCCAAATATTTTAAAGGAAAGAAAAAAACAGTCGGTATAAGAATACCTGATAATTCGATTATTGTTGAAATTGTTCGTGAACTGGGAAATCCAATCATGTCAACTTCTATTCGTGATGACGATGATATTATCGAATACTCAACCGATCCGGAATTGATTTATGAAAAATTCCGCGAAATTGCCGATATGGTTATTGATGGCGGATATGGGGATAACATTCCATCTACAGTTGTTGACTGTACCGACGATGTTCCCGTAATCACGCGCCAAGGAAAAGGCGTCTTTGAAGATTAAATTTTATTTTTTCCAAAAAGCAGGAGAAAATAATACCAAAACCGTAAATAATTCCAACCGGCCAAGCAACATCAGAAACGAAAGAAACCATTTTCCGGCAGGGTGCAATGCGCTAAAGTTTCCGGCAGGCCCAAAAATGCCCAAGCCCGGTCCTATATTTCCCAAAGATGTGGCAACAGCCCCCATTGCCGACGGTAAATCCGGAACAACGATCATTAACAGCACCGTACTTCCAAAGAAAATGACGAAATAAAACATGAAGAACGCCAATACGTTGTTTATAATCTGTTCGGAGACGGGTTTGTTGTTGAAACGAACAGGAATAATGGCATTGGGATGAATCAATCGACGGAGTTCGTAATAACTGTTTTTCAGTAAAAGGACAATCCTCATTATTTTTAGCCCACCACCTGTTGATCCGGCACTTCCGCCAAAAAAGAAGACTGCAAATAATACAATTGTGAGAAAGGGAGTCCAATGTAGATAATCTACCGTTGCATAACCAGTAGTGGTCATAATGGTTACTACCTGGAAAATGGAATCACGAAATGCTTGTTCGGCTCCCAATTGAGTTGTCAGCAAAAGGCCGGCAAATATAATCAGGGTAAAACCTGAAATAAAAAGTAAATAATACCGAAGTTCCTCATCTTTAATTGCTTTCTTGAATTTTCCGGTAAGGAAAAGATAGGAAAGTGTAAAATTCATACCTGCAATAATCATGAAAACGGTGATTACATATTGTATGAATGGTGATGGCCAGTATGCAACACTGGCTTGTTTTGTCGAATAACCTCCGGTTGCCATGGTCGTAAAAGAATGGTTAATTGCATCAAAAAGCGTCATTCCTCCAATCCACAATAAAACCGTTTCAAGAACAGTAAATAATAAATAAATAACCCAAAGGTTCTTGGCTGTAGATTGGATTCGGGGACTTAGTTTATCTGCCACTGGGCCTGGTACTTCCGCTGAAAAAAGTTGCATTCCGCCAATACCAAAAATGGGTAAAATGGCCAGGCTGAGCACAATAATTCCCATTCCGCCCAACCATTGGGTCATGCTCCGCCAGAAAAGTATTCCATGGGGGAGTGATTCAATGTTATTTAATATTGAAGCTCCTGTGGTTGTAAAGCCCGACATGGTTTCAAAAAAAGCATCGGTAAGGCTTGGAATTGAGCCACTCAAAACAAAAGGCAAACTTCCGAAGAAAGAAAAAATGATCCAAACGAAGGTTACAATAATAAAACCTTCCCGCTTGCCAAGTTCCTTTCTGGCTTTACGGGTTGCCACAAGCATGGCCGATCCGATGCCGGTACAGATAAGTGCTGATTGCAGCAATGCCGAAGTATCGGGTTCTTTATAAATTAAGGAAACGATTAGTGCAATAAACATTGCGACACCTTCCACAATCAAAAGAAATCCGAGGATCCTGAGTATCAGTTTAATGTTTACCATGAAACAGGGTATTGCATATGCCTATTTGAAAAACTTTTCCAACTTATTGATTGACGATGATAAAGTTAGCACAACAACCAAATCACCAACTTTTATTTGCGTATCGCCGGTTGCAACAAAGCCCGAATTATTCCGGATTATACCACCAATAATAATGTCCTCGGGTATGGAAAGTTCGTATATAGGTTTTTGCGTGATTCTCGATTCGGTTTTTATCTTGAATTCAAAAACTTCGGCATCCGAAGCGGTTAAACATTTAACATGCGCAACTGATGTTCCAACGGTATATTTGTAGATGTAACTTGCTGCCAGTAATTTTTTATTTATAATACTTCCAATTCCCATTCCTTCGGCCATCGTCAGGAAATCGATATTTTCAATTTCGGCAATTGTGCGTTTTACACCAAAAGATTTAGCCAGATGGCACGATAAAATGTTGGTTTCCGAGTTTCCTGTTACGGCTACAAATGCATCCATTTTATCGAGCGATTCTTCTTTCAATAAATCCAAATTCCGGCCATCTCCATTAATTACCAAAGCATTACCAAGTCTTCCGGCAACTTTGATGCTTCGGTCGCGGTCGGTTTCAATAATCTTAATATTATATTGGTCGCCGAGTTTTTCAACTGCTTTTTGTGCAATTCGGCTTGCACCCAAAATCATAATATTCTTGACCTCAAATATTTCTTTACCAGATATCTCGTAAATCAGGCTTTGATTCGACTTGGTGGTGATAAAGAAGACAATGTCTTCATTCAAAATAACGTCTTTCCCATGTGGAATAAAGACTTTGGTTCCGCGATTAATCGCCACGGCGCGTATTTCTTTGTTTATACCCGAAATCTCTTCAAGTGTTTTGTTGACACATGGCGCATTTTTCCGGATTTTTATTCCCATCAGGATAAGCTTACCTCCCGAGAATTCAATCATTTCGCGGGTTCCAACCTGTTTGATCGAATTAACAATTTCTCTTGCAGCCAGATTTTCAGGATAAATAACTTCATCAACACCAAAGTGAGTGATACGATCACGGTTTTTTTCGTTGATGAACTCACCATTATTAACACGCGCAACGGTTCTTTTTGCCCCTAAATCTTTGGCAATTATACATGAAACCATATTCCGGTCCTCAAAAGGGGTAACTGCAATAAATAAATCAGCTTTTGAAACGCCTGCGTCTTGCAAATCTCTAAAAGAATTGGAATATCCGGTTATGCACAAAAGGTCAATCTGATTGGATATTCGCTGAAGTTTTTCCTGATCTTCATCAATTAATACGATGTCATGATTAGCCTTGCTCAACATTCTGGCAAGGTGGGTTCCAACTTCTCCCGCACCAACAATTACAATTTTCATCTCCTAGAATCTTTCAAAAAATAAGGTCGCCAAGATACATTAAAATACCTGAATTCAGAGCCTGAATCTGTGCAGGTTAAAAACATGTTTTCAAAAGAAAAGTTTCCAGAATTCTGATTAATTTAAACTTAGGCTGTATGCTCCTTGTAGTTTCGTTTTATAATCAACCTGAAATTCTTGTTTCGCGTTGAAATACGAATTTCCGGTGGCAATAGTTGTATTTCGCTTTTCTTTTTTGGAAAAACCCGGATGGTGAACGGTAAGGGTGAGTATATCCTGGTTAAAAGCGGAATTGTTTTGCATTGGTGAAAATTCGATGGCACAATTGAGGAATTGAATTTCAAGGTTTTTACATGTTATATCTGCTGATTTAAAATAACTTTTAACCTTTTTGTTGATGAGAATAGGATCATCGAGCTGTAAATGATTCTGAACCCGTTCAATCATATTTAGGTCGTGGCGGGCTAGCGTATCCATTCCGTTTGTAATTAGGTAATTCGTCCTTCCGTTAATGAAATGGATCATCAGGTCTCGCGTATTGTAAATGTATATGCTACGCTGATTAAATACCTGTTTTTTTTCAATAAGCGTGCTTATTTGCAAAACTGGAATCAACAGTAGCGCTGCAAAGAGCCATGCCTTTTTCTTTGAATAGGCAAATGCAATAATGGCTAAAATACAGGCAAATAATACTGTT
Source organism: Prolixibacteraceae bacterium (assembly GCA_019459525.1). Classification (GTDB taxonomy): domain Bacteria; phylum Bacteroidota; class Bacteroidia; order Bacteroidales; family Prolixibacteraceae; genus Aquipluma. The sequence continues at coordinate 18,898 of JAIBEY010000006.1, read as the reverse complement.
GTTTCAATCGGATTTAAAACAATTCCTTTACTTACAGCCATTGGCAGTGCATCCATTTCCTTTAAAAAATAAAGCATTACCGAAGTCGTTTTTTGAATTATTGCGCCAATAATCAAGGCTAATCCATGGAGTGGGGCACAGACAAAAAATGCCAGGCTCAGCCAAATAATTAGGGTGGTAACCGGAATGACAACAAATCCGCTAAGCCAGAATAAGTTTGGAAATTGATTGAAATAAAATAATCCCAACGGAAAAGTAGTTAATTGGGCCGCTATTGAAACTGTAAATAAACCCCAACTCCATTTCAGTATCGGATTGGTTAACTCAAATAGGTTATATAAAGCCGGTTGAATAAGTACGATTCCAAAAACAGCGAGATAAGATAGCTGAAACCCGATATCGAAAATAACATGGGGATTTAATACGATGAGCAAAAACGCCGAGGCTGAAAGAGAATTGTAGATGTTAACCTGTCTTCGGAGGTTATTGCCTACGATTACAAACGTAAACATTACAGTAGCGCGTTGCACGGAAGGTGAAAATCCGGTTATAAAAGCATAAATCCATAGAAATAAGATTATTATAACAGAAAATATCAATAATCCGGATCGGCCTCGTTTGATAAACGAAAGTAAAAACCCAAGAATAAAGTAAATAAGTCCAACATGTAAGCCTGAAACTGATAGAACATGCATGGCTCCTGTTGATGCAAAATAATCAGTTGTTTCCGGGTCAATTTCGGCACGGTATCCTAATGTTAAAGCAGAAACGACCGAACGTTCTTCTTTTTCGGTCAGCGCTGTAGCCAAAATGGCGATAAGATTGTCCCGGATTTGTTCGGCTTTGTAAGTAATTCTGCCAATACGATTTTCTGTTTTTAACCAGGTCGCTTCAGTTAAATATACCGAAAACCTGATGCCTTTTGTGCTCATCATCTTTTGATAATCAAATTCAAAAGGATTTCCGGCATTTTTGATTGTCTGTGGTTTGGCGAGTATGACGATCTGGTCGCCTGCAATGAGTGTGGTGTCAAAACGGTTTTTACTGAAATAAGCAATTACCTTTTCCGGCTTGTTTAATGATTTATTCTGAATCAGTAAAGTAGTTTGAAATGTTTTTGCTTTTTCTACTGGTTTTTGGCAAACTTCGGCCAGATAATAGTCTTTTCGATCGAAAGCCAGGAGATCTTTTTCGCTAACCAGTGCCGGATAAAACAAACCTGAAAGGACAATCCCCAATGCTATGAGCAGGTTCTGAATGCGAAGAACGCTGTAATTGTTCGTATTCCAGAGAAACACTAATACACAGATCAAAAAAGTTAGGACGATCCCCAATAAACGAAAATCTATCGATAGGTAATTGTTCAGCAATATCCCGGAAAGGAAAAGACTGGTAATCCGTAGAAACGGGATTTTTTGAAACAGATTGGTCGTACCTGGCATCTTTTTGTTGTTTAATGCCATTTACGAAAATCGTTATTTTGTAGTTCTTATGATTGGCTGATTTTTTACTGAATGTTCAGTTTTCTTATTTGAATACCCGTATTTTGTATATGAAATGCTTATTTATTTTTATTTTCCCGGAACTTTGATCTTGTATTTTGGGATTACTTTGCCTTTCGAAATAGCAGTTAGTTTGTTTTTTAAAATGCGTTTTCTTAGTGGATTGAGGTAATCAACAAACATTACACCTTCAAGGTGGTCGTATTCATGCTGAATTACTCTTGACGTAAAGCCACTGTATTCTTCGATATGTTCGATGAATTTTTCATCGACATATTTTATTTTTACTGTTTCAGGACGCAGTACATCTTCACGAATTTCGGGCAGACTTAAACAACCTTCGTTCATCACCCATTCATCGCCCGATTTTTCAAGGATCTCAGGATTAATAAAAGCTTTTTTTATTCCGGCAGGTTCATCATCTTCTTCATGCGTGGTGTCGAGTACAAAAACACGAATAGGCTGTCCAACCTGCGGGGCAGCAAGGCCAACACCATCCGAATTGTACATGGTATCAAACATGTTCTGGATAAAACCATCTAAATCTTCAAAATCTTTTGTTATTGGTTCAGCATGTTTTCTGAGTACTGGATCGCCAAAAACGGTAACCGGATAAATCATCGAATATAATTTTTTTGTTCTAAGTACGATTGTAAAATTATTGTTGCACTAACCCCGTCAATAGTTTCTTTGTTTTGCCTGTCTTTTTTTTTCAATCCGGCATCAATCATGGTTTGAAATGCCATTTTTGAGGTAAAACGCTCGTCAACTTGTTCCAGACACATTTCCGGATAATCTTTTTGAAACTTTCTTAAAAAAGGATTGATATATTTAACGGCCTGGGAAGGTTGATTGTTCATTTGTATGGGATATCCAACAATAACTTTTTCAACAGCTTCTTTGGCAAAATAATCTTTCAAAAAGGCCCAAATTTCATGTGTTGGCACAGTTGTTAACCGGGTTGCAATCATCTGAAGCGGATCAGTAACCGCCAGTCCAACTCTTTTTTGACCATAATCAATAGCTAATATTCTCGCCACAGTTTCAAATTTTCGACAAAAATAGTATTATTTAATTACCAATTCTTTACGATTTTCGTTCCAGTATCAGAAATTTAGCTAAAATTTTCTATTTAAATATCATATTATCAGAGCAGTATGTTTCAACTGCAGAATTTTAAAATTTTGGCACAAGCTTTGTTTTGTTCCAATCAAACTACCGGTAAAGTTCTAAAATTAATTATTCACCTTAATAACTGAAGGCCATGAAAACAATTGATAATTTAAGGCAATATATTCCGGTTTTAACCATTTGTTTCGTTTTGATAGCTTCCTCGATTGAAGCTGGTGCTCAAAATCATCGGGATAATTCAAAGCACGATCGCGAGTTTAAAGAGTACAGTAAATCAGACCGTCATAAAAAATCTGCTAAAAATGAGTGGAATGATCGGAAAGACAAAAAGAAGTACAACAATCATGTAGCCCGCGAAATATATTATCCCAAATATTCAGTTCGGGGCAAACACCAGTATCCTAATTATTTTGATCATCCAAAGCATGGACGGGTTTACCAAAGATTCGATCATAGCCCCATTGTTCTTAAACATCGGCATGGAGATTATTATTACTCCGGAAGTAATTTTTACAGGTATCATAAAGGAATCGGATATTGTGTAGTAGAACCTCCAAGGAACATGTATTTTAGTCATTTACCTGTTGACTGTAATCGGGTTCGCATCAATGGACATGTGTTTTTCAGAAATGGAGATCTTTTCTTTCAGTTATCTCCAAATGGATATATGATCGTTCCATCGCCGCTGGAAGTTCGGTTTAGTGCCAGATTCTAAGACTTATAGTAGAAAATCAATCTATAAGTTTATGTGGTTGAAAATCAGTTAATCAGTATAAAATAAATGAGAAGGTGCTCTTGCAGCACCTTTTTTTGTTCTATTTGTTTAATTTTACGATTAATTATATCTTTTGCCGAAAAACATTGAAGTGTAGGTAACTTATTGTATTTTAATGTTATCAGTTTGTTTTAATGCCATTAAATAGTTTAATTTATAACTCAAATATATTATCATGGAAAAAAAATCTCCTCACAATATTCTGCTTGCAGGTTTATTTTCTGCAACAATATTGGTTCAATCTTGCAGTACGGTACCTTTAATCGGCCGGAAGCAGGTTAGTTTATTGCCAGAATCAAATATGGTTGAAATGAGTTTGACCAGTTATAGTCAGTTTCTTCAGGAGAACAAACTTTCTGCAAATAAAGAGCAGACTGATGTGGTTAAACGGGTTGGCGCAAGAATGTCGGTAGCTGTAGAGAAATACTTAAAAGAAAATGGATTTCAGGATCGTGTGGCCGATTTTAAGTGGGAATTTAATTTGGTTGAAAATAAAGAACCCAATGCTTGGTGTATGCCCGGAGGCAAAGTCGTTTTTTATTCCGGAATTTTGCCGCTGACCAAGAATGATGCTGGTGTTGCTGTGGTTATGGGGCATGAAATTGCTCATGCCGTTGCCCGACATGGAAATGAACGCATGAGCCAGCAAATGCTTGTTCAGTTTGGTGGGGTCGCCCTTTCAGAAGCGATAAAAACCAAACCGGAACAAACACAGGCCATATTCCAAACCGCATATGGCCTGGGATCGCAACTTGGGGTCATGTTGCCATATTCTCGTCAGCACGAATACGAAGGGGATAAACTCGGTCTTATTTTTATGGCCATTGCCGGTTACGATCCGAAAGAAGCTATTGGATTCTGGGAACGGATGGCTGCCAATTCTTCGGGTAAAACCCCCGAATTCCTGAGTACACATCCTGTAGAAGCCAATCGGATTGAAGCAATCAAACAGTTTTTACCCGATGCGATGAAATATTATACAGGTAAATAATCTGAACCTATGTTCATCTATGAATTGAATCTTATGTTAGCGTGTTTGTTAACAGTTTTTAATATATCTTGAATTTTTTTTCTATTTTTGGAAAAATAAGTATGCAATAAACTTAATAAGAGCATGATGGAAGATTTGGAAAAAAATGAGGACAGAATGGATAATGACAGTAAATTCAGAGAAGAGATTTATTCTGTATCTGTCAGAGCTGGGAAAAGAACCTATTTTTTCGATGTAAAATCAACGAGAAGAGATGAGTTTTACCTTACAATTACTGAAAGTAAAAAACGATTTGAACAGGATGGAAATTTCCATTTTGAAAAGCACAAGATTTTTCTTTACAAGGAAGACTTTGAAAAGTTTACCGAAGGATTACAGGAAGTAATTACTTACATTGATCAAAATCAGTTAGACGATTTCAGTCAAAATTCTGATCTTGAAGAGATGAATAATTCGGAAGAAAAAGCTCTCGAAGGTGTTAGTTTTTCGAAAGATTACACCCAAATTGAGTTTGACGATTTAAACTCATGATTTAGATGATTATTCTGTTTTTACATGTCTGACTGAAATTAGAATTCTTTTCTTTTTCTTCGGTCTTTTGATGAATTTCAAAAGAACTTATTTTACAATTACAACACATTTGCTCTATATGATCGACCGGATTTTTATTCGGTCGATTTTTTTTATGCCCAAATTTGTAGTAGGGACTTCCCGGATTTGCATATAAACAATAATGTTTTCAGCGCATATAACTGCAAACAAAAAAGAAAAGGATTATCAGCAACTGATAATCCTTATTCCAAATTTAGTTTAGTTCGATCGGAAAATAGATATTGGTAAAAGAGAAAAGGTTGCAATTATTTAGAATCGCGATGCTAATATAGTGGATATTTATAACCTTTTTTAGGTTTTTTTAAGAATTTGATAATATTGAAATAAATATCATTGTGCCATCTCTGTAATTGACTGTTTATCAGTTGTAATTATTTATGCGTATGTTTTATAATATCAGCAAGAGACGTTATTGTAGTTTTTATCTGTCAGCAGAAATATTAAAAACTCCTTCTTTTTAAATAAATATTAGAAGATCGTTATGTCTTAAATTAAAAGGCAGGTGTATATTTGCACAAAAAAAGATGCGACTATATAATATTGTTGACAGTACTGTATTAAAAGCAAAGTTGAACTCAGAGTCATTTGGCCGGAGAACAATATCGTTTTACCGCTACTACATTATAAATTCACCAATCGAATTCAGGGATCAATTGTATAAAGAATGGGAGGCTTTAAATTGTTTTGGGAGAATTTATATTGCAAGGGAAGGTATAAATGCCCAAATGAGTGTTCCTGAATCCAATATAGAGGCTTTCCTGAACGGCTTAAGCAAACATCCGATATTTGAAAATATTCCGATAAAATATGCCATTGAAGACAATGGAAAATCATTCTATAAACTTACCATAAAAGTGAGACCAAAGCTGGTCGCTGATGGTCTGGACGATGATGCCTTTGATGTGACCAATGTAGGTAATCATTTGAGTGCTGTGGAGTTTCATGAATTAGTCGAATCCGGCGAACATCTTGTCGTGGATATGCGGAATCATTACGAGTCGGAGGTTGGACATTTTAAAGGAGCTATTTGCCCTGAAGTGGATACTTTTCGCGAAGAGATCACACTTGTTTCAAAAATGCTTGCCGAACAGAAAGACCGCAAAATACTGTTGTATTGTACCGGTGGAATCCGTTGCGAGAAAGCAAGCGCCTATTTAAAACATCATGGATTTAAGGATGTTAACCAGTTGCATGGAGGTATATTGGAATATGCCCGTAAAATCAAACAACTTAATCTGGAATCGAATTTTATAGGTAAAAATTTTGTGTTCGACGAGCGAATGGGCGAATCGGTTAACGGACAGGTTATTTCACATTGTCATCAATGTGGAACTCCTTGCGATACGCATCTTAACTGTGAGAATAAGTTTTGTCACCTGTTGTTTATTCAATGCTCCGAATGCGCTCAAAAATATGAAAAGTGTTGCTCTGAAGAATGCAGGGGTATAAAAAATGCTTCAGATTTAGAAATTCAACGTCACAAACTCCATGCAACCCGGAAATTTGGGAATAGCAAGGTTTACCGGAAGAGTTTTCTGCTTGCAAAAAAGAATACTTTTGTCAACTCAAATTCCTGTTTGGAATAAAACTAGATTTCAGTATGGAAAATTTCTGGAAAACTCTTCAGAAACCAATTTTTGCATTAGCGCCCATGGAAGACGTTACCGATACTTCCTTCCGTGAGATTGTTGCCCGACTTTCAAATACGAGTCAGTTGCATATTCTTTATACCGAATTTACCTCGGTTGATGGAATGAACCATCCGGTTGGGAAGGTGCGGGTAGGGGAGCGTTTGCTTGTCAGTGAATCGGAAAAACAAATTTTGAAGCAGAAAAACATCAAACTAATTGCGCAGATCTGGGGAAATAAACCCGAATTGTTTTTCAAAATTGCCAAAGAAATTACTGCTGAATTTGAGTTTGATGGTTTGGATATTAACATGGGCTGTCCGGTGAAAAATGTAGTTAAGAATGGTTGCTGTTCGGCTCTGATTAACCAACCGGAGCTGGCAAAAGAAATTATCCTGGCAACGAAAGAAGCCACTCATCTGCCAGTTTCTGTAAAAACACGGACAGGAATTAAATCGCACGAAACAGAATCCTGGATTGGACATTTGCTGGAAACAAAACCGGCAGCTATTATACTTCACGGACGTACGCAGAAACAACAATCGGATGGTTTAGCTGATTGGACTGAGATTGCCAAAGGAGCCAGAATCAGGGATCGACATAGTCCGGATACAGCTTTTCTTGGGAATGGCGATGTTATGTCTGTTGCTCAGGGGGAAGAGTTATGCCGTAACTATCAACTTGACGGGGTTATGATTGGTCGTGGAATATTCCATAATCCCTGGTTTTTTAAGCCTGAACATTCTTCTCCGACTAAAGCCGAAAAACTGGAGCAATTGCTGTTACATACCCGCATTTTTGAGCAAAACTGGGGTGGGAAAAAGAACCTCAACATCCTCAAACGCTTTTATAAGATTTATACCAACGACTTTACTGGTGCAGCAAAACTGCGTGCCGACCTGATGGAAGCCAAAATCGTTGACGATGTGTATCGTATTGTTCAGGATGAAAGTCTTCTTTAACTTGAGCATACCTTGTTGTATCTTCCCAATTTACGTTGCCCGAAGCCGGTAAATAAAATGATAAATATTTCGTAATGACTACCCTTATTATTTGTTAGTTAAAGCAAATTAACTTTATTTTGAACAAAAGTGTACTTTATTCGAATTGTTTCGGTTCATAAAATACATTCACACAAATTCGTTTCTTTTGTTTTAAGCTGACCATTTAAACTTACGTTGAATGAATATTCGAAAAACGTTGCGGTCGTTGCACCGCGATTTTGGTTATTTTGTTGTTGGAATTACGATTATCTATACCATTTCGGGCATTGCAATGAATCACCGGCAGGATTGGAATCCTCATTATTCTTTGATTTCAGAAGATATTACTGTTCAGGCTTCAGACCAAATGGAATACACCAAAGCGGAGATAACTTCGTTACTCGGTAAGTTTGAAAATAAGCCTGTTTACAAAAAACATTTTATTACGAAAGACGCTACAATCAAGATATTCGTAGAGGAGGGCACTGTTGTTTATACACCCCTGGAAGGTACTGCAGAACTCGAAATATTGAAAAAGCGACCGTTTTTATTCCAGATCAACAAAATCCATTTAGCGCAAGCGGGCAATCTTTGGATTTGGATCTCTGATGCGATGGCTGTTTTTATGCTTTTTGTGGCTATTTCAGGACTGTTTTTACTGAAAGGTAAATATGGAATTACCGGAAGGGGACTTTGGCTCACAGCCTTTGGCATTGCTATTCCTTTGCTTATCATTTTATTTTATTTATCCTGATTTACTAATCTTTAAACGCTATAAAATGAAAAAATCACTTTGGTTATTGTTCGGTTTTGTTGTGTTGTTTTCGTGTACGAATCAGAACAAACAGAAGAAAGAAGAGAAATCGGCCGAATTGGTTGTGCTCACCGTAGATGAATTGCAGGCTCAGGGTAAAGAACTTGTCGGAAAAGAAGTGATGGTAAAAGGTACGGTAACTCATGTTTGCAGTAATAGCGGAGCCCGTTGTTTTATTATGGGTAGTACTGAAGATATAAGTATCCGTATTGAAGCCGGAAAGATTGGATCTTTTTCTCAGGAACAAATGGGAAGTGAGATTCAGGTTCGCGGAACTCTGGCCGAAGTACAATTGGATGAGGAAGATTTAGCGGAGATGGAAAAATCGGCTGCAGAAGGCGGATCTGCCAATAAAGATCATGCCTTGGGGCACGATGGCCCGGCGTTACATGATGTTGACGGAGGAAAGCACGACAGCACCAATCAAACTAAAAAGCTGGAAGAAATGAACCAGAAACTGGCTGAAAGTAAAGAAGGCTATGTTCCTGTTTATTATCTGGATGGAATAGAGTTGGTACAGAAAAAATAAAAATACCGGGAAAATTTGTAATTGCACCGTTCGAAAATAAAAATGGCCAGCCAGTCAGCATGCAAAAACATAGCGACTGGCTGGTTTATTTTTTAGATTCAGGAAGAAAATTTAAAGAAACAGAATTGACACAGTGCCGGGTGTTTTTAGACGTAAATCCTTCGCCCATAAATACATGACCCAAATGTGCCCCGCATTTAAAACAGGTTATTTCTGTCCTCCGCCCATCGGCATCAACAGTTCGTTTTACAGCACCTTTAATTTCATCGTCAAAGCTGGGCCAGCCACAATGAGCATCAAATTTATTTTCGGAACGGTATAGCGGAGCGTTACATTTTTTGCATAAATAAGTACCTTTTTCGTCATGCTTGTAGTAAATGCCAGTAAACGGCCTTTCAGTTCCTTTTTCCTCGATTACATATTTTTCAAAAGCATTCAATTCGTTGAATTTCATTGCAGTATCCTTTTTTAGTTTGTTTTTATCTTGTGCATCAACATGCATCATCAAGGCAATTAATAATCCTGATATTAAATATTTCATTTTTCTTTTTTTAAGATTACAATTAATACAACCAGATTGTTTACAGGATATATAACAATTATTTAAGGCAGTCTGTGTATTCGTTTTTCCTTTCAGAAGGGTAAAAGTTGTATCTTTCGCCAAAAAATCATGAAACGGCTTTTTAAGTATTTTCTTCAGGGATTATTGTTGTTGGGGCCATTGGCCGTAACGCTTTATACGGTTTACCTGATGTTTCATTACGTTGACCGGCTGATTGGAGACCCGCTCAAAGAGCATTATCAATTGGATATTCCCGGCATTGGAGTCGTTGTCCTGTTTATTTCATTAACACTGCTCGGACTCATCGGACAAACCATTATTGCCCGGCCTTTCATCGTTTTTACAAGGCGGCTGCTGGCCCGCGCTCCTCTCCTCAATGTTATTTATACTTCGCTAAACGACTTATTTACAGCATTTGTGGGCAAAGAGAAGAAGTTTAATGTCCCGGTAAGGGTTTGCATGAACCAGGAGAACAATTTATGGAAATTGGGGTTTCTTACCGAGAAGAACCTGAGCGAATTTGGGTTGAATGAAATGGTTGCCGTTTATTTTCCACATTCCTATAATTTCTCGGGTGAATTATATCTGGTTCCTGAAAAGTCAGTAGAACTGGTTGATTTAAGTCCGTCGGAAGTTATGAAATTTGTGGTTTCGGGTGGTGTAACTAAAGTTAATTAATATGTCAACAGAAGTTGTTTTAATGGGTGGCTTTTTGCTGCTAATTGTTGTTGTTTTAATGGTCGATCTTTTGGTTGTGGGGCGAAATTCGCACATTGTATCGACCAGGGAAGCCCTGAGTTGGACCAGCGTGTGGTTCTTACTTTCTATGGGATTTTATGTGTTTTTGAGATTTTACGGACATATGCTGCACGGCATTGAAACGCCGGCAGAGTTAACCGATATTGTGACCCGGTATGCCCCTGAGCTGAAATTCAGGATGACCGATTTTGAAGGGATGCTGGGTGAATATCGTGACCACATGTCGATGAGTTATCTGGCTGGTTATTTTATTGAACAAACCCTTTCGATCGACAATGTTTTTGTGATTTTGCTTATTCTTCAGGGATTTGCTGTACCGCAGAAAAACTATAAAACCGTATTGTTTTGGGGCGTTTTGGGAGCTATTATTTTACGCTTCATCTTTATTTTTGCAGGGGCGGCCTTAATTCAGCGTTTCGATTGGGTGTTGTATATTTTTGGTGCTTTTCTGGTCTTCCAGGGGCTCAAAATTTTGCTTAAAAAAGAAGGACACGAAACCGATCCGCACGATTATGTCATTGTTAAATTTTTATCCAGATACCTCAACATCTCTAAGGAATATCATGGTGACAAGTTTGCCTTTAATCACAATAAAAAAGTATTTTTTACTCCGTTAATGCTGGTACTAGTACTGGTCGAATTTACCGATGTTATTTTCGCTCTCGATTCAATTCCTGCGGTGTTCTCGGTTTCGCTCGATCCGTATGTGGTATTCTTTTCTAATATTTTTGCAATTATCGGACTTCGTTCGTTGTTCTTCCTGCTGGCCAATCTGGTCGATAAATTCAGGTTCCTGAATGTTGGGGTCAGTGTCTTGTTAATCTTTGTAGGCGTAAAATTGCTGGCACATCACTGGCTCGAAGAAATTGGCTTTAAATCATCTTATTCGTTGTATTTTATTGCTATAACGCTTGTTTTGAGTGTCGTATTTTCAATTTTATTTCCTAAAAAGGAACTTGCATAAATACGGTTCGCCTTTTGAAGTAAAAAACCTCCGGAAAAATATTTTTTTCGGAGGTTTTTTATTGGTTGTCAAGTGCAAATTGACCCCGACCAAATTCCGTGTTGTCGATTGAAAATTTCTTCTGAAATTTTTGTTAAGACTCCATTGTTATTCCTTAAAATGGTGGGGCTTGTTACCGCTTTATCTTTCCGGATTGACTATATTTGTTTCCGTTTCAGCCCATCAGGCTTGACGCGAATCTGAATTTATTAATCACTCATTTACAGTACTATAAAATGTCCAAATTCACTTACCAAAAACCATTTCCGATTAAGAAAGATACGACAGCGTATCGTCTTTTGACTAAAGATTTTGTATCGATTGTTGAATTCGATGGCCGCAAAATCTTAAAAGTTGCTCCTGAAGGCCTTGAGTTACTCGCAAAAGAAGCTTTTGCCGATGTTTCATTCTATCTGCGGGCATCTCATCTCGAAAAACTGGCGTTAATCCTGAAAGATCCGGAAGCTACCGATAACGATCGTTTTGTGGCTCATACGATGTTGATGAACCAGGTCGTTTCTGCTGAAGGTGAATTACCAACTTGCCAGGACACGGGTACAGCAATTGTAATGGGCAAAAAAGGTGAAGATGTTTATACCGGGGTGAATGACGCAGAATTCCTGTCGAAAGGGGTCTTTGATACTTATCAGGATCGCAATTTGCGCTATTCGCAAGTGGTTCCGTTCAACATGTTCGACGAAAAAAATACGGGAAATAATCTTCCGGCACAAATCGATATTTATTCGGAAAAAGGTAATTCCTACGAATTCCTGTTCATAACCAAAGGTGGTGGTTCGGGTAACAAAACCTACCTGTACCAGCAAACCAAATCGTTGCTGACTGAAGAAAACCTGACCAAATTTATTAGGGAAAAGATTATGGATCTGGGTACTTCTGCATGTCCGCCTTACCATCTGGCGCTTGTTATTGGCGGAACTTCGGCCGAAGCAACATTGGCGACCGTTAAAAAAGCATCGGCCGGATACCTCGACCATTTGCCCACTGAAGGTAACGAAGGCGGACAGGCTTTCCGCGATCTGGAATGGGAAAAGAAAATTGAAAAAATTGCACAGGAATGTGGATTGGGTGCACAGTTTGGTGGTAAATACTTCGTACATGATGTACGCGTGATTCGTTTGCCGCGCCATGCGGCTTCGTGCCCGGTTGGATTAGGGGTAAGCTGTTCGGCCGACCGCAATATTAAAGCCAAAATAACTGAAGACGGGATCTTTCTCGAAGAACTCGAAAAGGACCCAGCTCGTTTCCTTCCGGCACAGGCGCCAAGCATGCAACCTGCCGTTGATATTGATTTGGACGAACCTATGGAAGACGTACTGAAAAAATTGTCGCAATATCCGATTAAAACCCGCCTAAACCTTTCAGGAACCTTGATTGTGGCCCGCGATATGGCTCACCTTCGCCTGAAAGAAATGCTGGATGCCGGTCTGCCTATGCCTGAATACCTGAAACGCTACCCGGTTTATTATGCCGGACCAGCCAAAACGCCAAAAGGAATGGCTTCAGGAAGTTTTGGACCGACTACTGCCGGACGAATGGATCCATATGTCGATTTCTTTATGAGCCTGGGTGGTTCTAAAATTATGGTGGCCAAAGGAAACCGTACGCAGCAGGTTACAGATGCCTGTGAGAAATGGGGCGGTTTCTACCTCGGTTCTATTGGCGGACCCGCAGCTATTCTGGCCAAACAGAGTATTAAGTCGAGCGAAGTGATTGACTTTGAAGAACTCGGTATGGAGGCTATCCGCAAAATCCGTATTGAAAACTTCCCCGCTTTCATCATTGTTGATGATAAAGGGAACGACTTTTTCAAACAACTTTAATTCAAGGCAAAAAATATTTTGCCAACCGAAATATGAAAGGCAGATGGTTTTACGTCATCTGCCTTTCTTGTTCCAATCCACGTTCTCGTTTTTTTTAGTTTACTTTCGCCTTTTAACTTGTTCTTTTGAACCGAACCTGCACTGGACTGTTAATTTGGCTGTGCATGATATTCAGAAAAAGAAAACCAAATGTCAGAAGTTGAAAAGAAAAAGATAACCCGCGATGGCCTTCGCAACGCATTCAAATTATTTAAATACATTAAACCTTTTCAGGGCGAATATTACGTCGGTTTGTTCTTCCTGTTGGGATCAACAACTACTAGCCTGATTTTTCCCAAATTACTTGGCGATTTGGTCAATGCTGCCAATAAAGAATCGGTATCACAAAGCATGAATGAAGTTGCGCTGCTTTTAGGCGCTGTGCTTCTGGCTCAGGCCATATTCTCGTATTTCCGGATTGTATTGTTCGTAAATGTTACCGAAAAAACACTGGCTTTTCTTCGTCAGGATACCTATAATCACCTGATAAAATTGCCCTTGAAGTTCTTCGACAAGCGTAGGGTGGGAGAGTTAAACAGCCGGATTTCGGCCGATATTATCCTGTTGCAGGAAACCCTTACTACCACTTTGGCCGAGTTCATCCGGCAGATTATCACCATCTTTGGTGGTATTGCGTTGCTGGCTATTACTTCGTTCAAACTCACCCTTTTTATGCTGGCTGTTTTGCCCGGAATCATAATTCTGGCGCGGGTGTTTGGCAAATTTATCCGGAAGTTCTCGAAAGAGGTGCAAGGTCAGGTTGCCGAATCGAATACCATTGTGGAAGAAACGTTGCAGGGAATACAAAGTGTAAAATCGTACACCAACGAATATTTTGAAATTGCCCGTTACCGGAAGAAAACTGAGGAAATTGCTGAGGTTGGAATCAAAAGCGGGCGGTACAAAGGAGCTTTCTCAGCATTCATCGTTTTTGGTTTGTTTGGAGCGCTGGTTGCGGTTATCTGGAAAGGTTCATCTTTGCTTGCCAGTGGGGAACTGGTTGCTGGTGATTTATTTTCATTCGTCATTTATTCGGCTTTTGTGGGTGGAACCATCGGCGGACTGGCTTCGGTATATACCAGTATTCAGAAATTTATTGGCGCTACCGAGGATTTATTTGCCATTTTCAGTGAGCAGGAAGAAGATATTCAGGACATTGCCAAACTTCCTGAAAAAGAGATATTAAAAGGTGCGATTGCTTTTGCTGATTTAACGTTCGCCTATCCTTCGCGGCCTGAAGAACATGTTTTAACGAATATTAATGTCAACATTGGTGCAGACCAAATGGTGGCTTTGGTTGGGGCAAGTGGGGCAGGGAAATCTACCATCGCTTCGTTGTTGTTGCGTTTACACGATCCCATTTCAGGTGCCATTCTGTTTGATGGAAAGGACAGCCGAGACTATTCACTTTCGGCGCTTCGTAGCCAGATAGCGCTGGTTCCGCAGGATATTTTTCTGTTTGGCGGAACCATTCGCGAAAATATTGCTTACGGCAAACCATCGGCTACCGACGAAGAGATTACTGAAGCGGCACAAAAGGCCAATGCCATGGAATTCATCAATCGTTTTCCTGAAAAGCTGGATACTTTGGTGGGCGAGCGCGGTACGCAGCTTTCTGGTGGTCAGCGGCAGCGGATTGCCATTGCCCGCGCCGTGCTGAAAAACCCCAAAATCTTGATTTTGGATGAAGCAACCTCGTCACTCGATTCGGAATCGGAACGGCTGGTTCAGGATGCGTTGGAGAAACTAATGGAAGGACGAACTTCGGTAGTAATTGCCCACCGTTTATCCACTGTACGAAAAGCGGATCAGATTCTGGTGCTCGATCATGGCCAGTTGATTGAAAAAGGAACACATGAAGAATTAATTCAGATTACTGAAGGTATTTACCGTAATTTAAGCGAATTACAGTTTAATTTGCATTAAACTTACATGCTTATGAATTTACCTAACCTCCAAAACAACAACATCGAATTCTTTCTGAATAAGGCAGATATTGTACGCGAAACGGCTGACCAAATCATGAAAGATTTTGGGATGTTTGGCATCGAAATTACCTTTTCAGGAAACATCGAAAATGCTTACCACGAGTTGCATGAACAACTGATTAGCCAGATTTCGGTTTATCTCGACCGCGATTACAGCCGCCTGATGGCCGTTTTGTACCAGGTTGATATTACTGAACGGGAAATCGCAAAAGCTCACCAGGAATTACCCCATTATAACGATCTGGAAGTACTGGCCCATCAGGTTATTTTCCGTGATCTGAAAAAAGTAATGTTCCGCCGATATTACAAAACAACTTCCGAATAACTGATTGGTGCCGGAAAAATGGTTTTCCCCAATTTCTTAATCAATAGCCTGTATATTGTTTCCTGTTGTTTGTCAGGTTATTGTATTTTTTGTATCTGTGAAAAGCTATGGTGAACAGGGTGTTCGCCGTTTAATAACAAATTTCTGTTTTCAATTTTATTACATTTGCTTTTCCCGATAAAAAATCAAGGTATGCTTTCAAAGGTTAAACTTCACTGGCAAATTTTAATTGCTCTTGTTCTTGCAGTTGCATGCGGATATTTTGCTCCCGATTTTGTGCAGTATGTCTCGTGGATGGGGGTTATCTTTCTGCGAGGACTTAATATGGTAGTCGTTCCGCTTATATTGAGTTCTATAATTAGTGGAGTCGCCAGTATTGGAAGCGGATCAAATTTGGGCAGGCTTGGCATGAAAACCATGTCGTTCTATGTCATCACCAGCCTGATAGCTATTTTAATAGGTTTGTTTTTTGTCAATCTGTTCCACCCGGGTGTGGGAGCCAATCTGGGGAATGCCGAAACGCTGAACAATCTTCCCACAGCAAGTACTTCGGTTAGTGATATCCTGATCCGAACAATTCCTGACAATATCTTCAATGCTATGGTTCAGGGACAAATACTTCCGGTAATCTTTTTTGCAATTCTTTTTGGTTTTTTTATCACTCAGATTCAACCTGAAAAACAGGAAATTCTGGTTCGGCTATTCGACTCTATTTTTGAAGTAATGATGAAAATAACCATGTTTATTATCCGGTTTACACCACTCGGGGTATTTGCCATCGTTTCAAAAGAAGTGGCAAAAAATGCAGGATCGCTGGGAAATATTGCAGGGAGTCTGGGTATTTACATGCTGACTGTCTTTGTTGCTTTAATTGTTCATGCAGGGATTATCTTGCCCCTGGCAGTTAAAGTCATCGGTAAAGCTGATCCATATAAACATTTCAGAAATATGGCAACACCGCTGCTTACGGCGTTTTCTACATCGTCGTCAAATGCTGCGCTTCCGCTATCTATGGAAGCTACCGAGCATAAAAATGGTGTTTCAGCAAAAATAACAAGTTTTACCCTTCCCTTGGGGGCAACTGTGAATATGAACGGAACCGCCCTTTATGAGTGCGTTGCTGTTATTTTTATAGCTCAGGCTTACGGCATTCATCTATCGATGGGGCAACAAGCCATAGTGGTACTTACAGCCCTTTTAGCCGCTATTGGTTCGGCTGGTATCCCGATGGCCGGATTGGTTATGATGACGATTGTATTGACGGCGGTGAATCTTCCACTCGAAGGGGTGGGGCTGATTTTGGCTGTGGACCGTATTTTGGATATGTCGAGAACGACCGTAAATGTTTGGGGCGATACCTGTGCAGCCGTAATTGTTGCGAAATCAGAAGGGGAAAAACTGAATATTTGAATCAGGAATAATACTCATTTAAAGTCATGATTTCGGTTGTTTTGCAAATCGGGCAGCAATGTTCTTTCTCGGTGAAGATGTTGAAATTAGCTTTGCAGGATTCGCATCGGTACCACGATTCATCAAACAAATATTCGCCACCGCTAATCACCATGTCGATACCACCAATCAACGATTGGGCCACTTTTTTTCGGGCATTCTCGTATATGCGGGTTAACGTAGGCCGTGATACTTCCATGTGAATGGCGGCCTCCTCCTGGTTCATATTTTCGAAATCAAGTAAACGTATGGCTTCATATTCTTCCAGAAAAAGCCTGATTTTCTCACTTTTCTTCCGGAGAGGGCCAAATACAGCTATTCCTTTGATGGTGGGTGGTGTAATTATTTTTCGTAGCAGTTTCCGGCGCGACATACTAAAGATGGTTAATACGGTGTAATAAATAATGATCGGCAAGCACAATGGCAGCCATCGATTCAACAATTGGCACTGCACGGGGAAGAACGCAGGGGTCGTGACGTCCTTTCGGATTTATGACAATTTCATTCTCCGCTTTGTCAATTGTGTTTTGCTCTTTAAGCAAGGTTGCAATGGGCTTAAAGGCTACATTAAAATAAATATCTTCACCATTCGAAATACCTCCCTGGATACCTCCTGAATGATTGGTTTTGGTACGCACGCCATTAGCAGTTTTAATGAACACATCGTTGTGTTCGGAACCAGAAAGACGGGTTCCGTCGAATCCGGAGCCGTATTCAAAACCTTTTACCGCATTGATTCCTAGCATGGCAAAACCCATGTCGGCATGTAATTTATTGAAAACCGGTTCACCCCAACCGGCGGGTACTCCCTGAATAACCCCGGTTACCACGCCGCCAACGGTATCGTGATTCCGACCCGCTTCTTCAATCCGGGCAATCATTCGTTCTGCCGTTTCGGCATCGGGGCACCGCACAATGTTCGATTCAGTCTGGCTTAAATCGAGTTCGGAGTAGGCTTTGTTTACCTGGATATTTCCGACTCTCGATACATAAGCCTGAATAGAAACGCCAGCCTTTTTCAGGAGTAATTTGGCTACAGCCCCGGCAACTACACGGGCAATGGTTTCGCGCGCAGAGGAACGTCCACCACCGCGATGATCGCGGGTTCCGTATTTCTGAATGTAGGTATAATCGGCATGTGACGGGCGAAAAACATCTTTCAGGTCGTTGTAATCCGCCGAATGCTGATCTTTATTCCGGATCAGGAAGGCGATAGGAGTCCCCTGGGTTGTGCCTTCAAAAATTCCGGATAAAAATTCAACCTGATCACTTTCATCACGTTGGGTGGTGATCTTGGATTGCCCGGGTTTACGCCGGTTTAACTCATTCTGGATAAAATCCAGATCGATATCCAGACCAGCGGGGCATCCGTCAATAATTCCGCCAATGGCTTTTCCGTGCGATTCGCCAAAAGAAGTTAACCTGAAAATTTGTCCAAAGCTGTTCATGCTGTCAAGAAATGAGATTCGTAAAAACTAAAAATGTTGTTTCAAAATACGAAATTCTGAAACAACATCTTAAAATTATTTGATTAGCCGATTAACAACCACATCCGCAACCACCTTTACCTTCGGTGCTGCAAGCGCCGTCGCCACAACCTTCATCGTCGCAACCACAGCCTCCGCTACCGCAACCGCATCCTCCGCCACCTAACATGGCAGTAATCTCTTCGTCAGTTGCTTCCCTAACTTCTGTAATCTGGCCTTTGAAGAATAAATTTTCGCCAGCCAACGGATGATTAAAATCCATTTTTACGACATCGTCAGTAATTTCGAGGACAAGACCATTCAAACGCTGACCACTGGTGCTCATCATCGGAACTGTATTTCCAACAGAAACGATTTCTTCGTCAAATTCACCTTCAATAAAGAAGATGTGTTTGGGCAGATCAACAATAGCATTTTCGTCTAATTCGCCATAAGCATCAACATCCTGCAAGCTGATTTCGAAAGGATCACCAACCTGAT
>JAIBEY010000051.1 GCA_019459525.1 Prolixibacteraceae bacterium | reverse complement strand
CCAGGAATCGAAAGAGGACAAAAAAGCCATGCTGCAGCAATGTGTTGACGATATCATGGACATTTTAAACAGCAAAAAAGAACGATAATGCCAACCGGTGAATTCGAAAAATTAAAAATATATGCCTATACCGATCCGGGTTGCGGAGACGATCAACTGGCTGCATTGGATGAGAATCCGATCACCGCGATGATCAATCCGGAGAATTATACCCTGGAAACAAAAGTGGAGTTTAACAACGGACAGGCTGGTGGAACAAGCGGAAGCCAGCCCCGGTTCGAGAAGAAACCTCCCGGCGAACTGGCATTTGAATTTTTGTACGACAACACCGGAATTATTGACGGTAATCCGAGAGAAGATATTTCGGAAGATCTGGCAAAGCTGAATGATTTCCTGATGGGTTACGATGGTGACATTCATCAGACACGATTTTTCAAATTTGTTTGGGGCACGAGCTTAATGAAAGGTGTTTGCTCGTCGTTAAGTATCACTTATAAACTATTTAATCCCGACGGAAAACCGATCAGGGCTATTTGTAAAGTGACTATTCGGGAAGTGGCCGAAGAGGAACAAAGGGTTTTGGAAGAAAATAACCATTCGCCCGATCTCACCCATTTCAGGATAGTAAAAAAAGGTGATACGCTGCCTTTGATGTGTTTTAAAATTTATGGCGACTCCAAATATTACATACAGGTTGCCAAAGTGAATAAGCTTAACAATTTCAGAAACCTCACCGTGGGCAATGAAATATTTTTTCCACCATTTGATAAAACGAAGAACTAGATGCCAAACGAAAGAAACATACCATCCGATAAACCGAAGAGTGTAGTTACTTATACGATTATCAGCGGCGGTACGGAAGTTTCCAAGCAGTATCAGCTTTTATCAATCATTGTAAACAAGGAGGTTAACCGTATTCCGATGGCAACACTTGTTTATACCGATGGGGAGCCAAGCAAACAATCGTTTGAATTAAGTGGAAAAGCTGATTTTGAACCGGGCAAGGAAATCGAAATAAAAGCTGGCTACAGCAGCGACGAAAAACTCCTGTTCAAAGGCATCGTTATCAAACATAGCATCCGGGTCCGGAATAAAAATTCGGTGCTGATTATCGAATGCAAAGACAAAGCTGTTAAAATGACCGCCGCGTGTAAAAACAAATACGCGTTGGACACCAAAGACAGTGACATCATTGAAGAGCTCATTGACACCTATGGTTTGGAAAAAGATGTGGCAACAACAACCGTAACACACAAACAAATTGTGCAATACAACTGCACCGACTGGGATTTTATGCTTTGCCGTGCCGACGTAAATGGTTTGTTGTGCATTCCCAACGATGGTAAACTTTCGGTCGCTCCTCCTGAATTTAGTGGAGATGCCGCTCTGACCATTCAATACGGGGCCACCGTGCATAATCTGGATGCAGAAATAGATGCCCGGCTTCAATACAAATCGGTAAAAGGATCGGTTTGGAATTACACCGATCAGGAATTGGTAAAAGACACGGAGGCCGAAGATCCCGGAGTTCCGGATGCAGGCAATTTATCTGCAGATACTTTAGCTGATGTTATTGGTGAAACGGAGTACCGTTTATTTAATAGTGCCAAAATTGAAGAACCCGAATTGCAGGCTTGGGTCAATGCGGCCATGATGAAAAACAGGTTGGCAAAAATCCGTGGAAAAGTCACCACCGATGGCACTGCCGATGTTCTGCCGGGTCAACTCATTGAGTTAAATGGTGTGGGCGACCGGTTCGAAGGCAAATTATTTGTAACCGGAATCAGACATCAGATAACCGAAGGATTGTGGCAAACGACCTTTCAATTTGGAATTAATCCTGAATGGTTTACGCAAACCTACAACGTGCAACAACCCCTGAGTGGCGCCATGCTGCCAGCTATACAAGGTCTGCATATAGGTATTGTTACTCAGCTGGAAAGCGATCCGGATGGCGAAGACCGGATATTGGTAAAAATACCGGTAATCAATAACGACGAAGATGGCATTTGGTGTAGGGTTTCAACCCTGGATGCAGGAGACAAAAGAGGCACTTTTTTCAGACCTGAAATTTCGGATGAAGTGATTGTCGGTTTTATCAATAATGATCCACGACATGCAGTGGTTCTCGGAATGCTCAACAGCAGTGCAAAACCTGCCCCACTCGCCGCTGCCGACGATAATCACGAAAAAGGCTATGTAAGCCGCAGCGAAATGAAGATGATTTTTAATGATGACAAGAAAAGCTTTACGCTGGAAACTCCCGGAGGAAACAAATTCATCATCACCGAAGATGAAAAGAAAATTCATCTGGAAGATCAGAACGGCAATAAAATAACCATGAACGAAGACGGAATTAAAATAGAAAGCATTAAAGACATTATCCTGAAAGCGGCTAAAGATATCAATGCTGAAGGGGTAAACATCAACATCAAAGGAAGTGCGCAGACAAAAGTTGAAGGAAGTTCCGGCGCCGAAGTTTCGAGTGGCGGAACCACCAATGTGAAAGGTTCGATAGTCAATATTAATTAACTGAAAAACGAATACTCGTTCTTTTACCTATTAAAAGACCAGTTTATATGCAACCGACCTTGTTCGGTGAGCCGAAAAACAAGTGAAGACGACGTTAAAAAATCTTTTCTGTTTGATCCCGGTGAAACCGGGAGAGTTTAAAAGATTTTAGTCGTCAAGCACAGGTTTTTCGAGCGAAGCGAACACAGTCTTGACTTTTTTGATTCCTTTTTTGTGTCAAGACAAAAAAGGAATTGGGGTCACAGGGGCAAAGCCCCTCTAAAGATTTATAGGTGAAATGTGGGTATTCATTTTCTAAAAAACGAAACGTTATGCCAATGGCAGCAAGAGTAGGCGACATGCATGTTTGCCCTATGGTTACGGGAACAGTGCCTCATGTGGGCGGTCCGGTAATGCCACCGGGAACACCAACGGTGATGATTGCCGGAATGCCTGCCGCAAAAGTTGGTGACATGTGCACCTGTACAGGCCCGCCCGATACGATTGCAGCAGGCTCCGGAACGGTTTTCATTGGCGGTGCCCCTGCAGCCAGAATGGGCGACAGCACGGCACACGGCGGAACAATTGTTATTGGTTGTCCTACAGTAATGATAGGCGGTTGATTAAAAACATACAACGATGAGCGACGAATTTACAAGCAACGATTTTCTGGGTGTAGGCTGGAGTTTTCCGCCAACATTTAATGCACAGACCAAAGCGGTTGAAACGACCGAAAAGGAAATTGATATCGAGCGAAGTTTGCAAATACTGCTTACAACAACCATTGGCGAAAGGGTGATGCAACCCAAATACGGTTGCAACATGAATACCTTGTTGTTTGAACCGTTGAATACCACCGTGAAAACAATCATGATTGATAAAATAAAAACTGCCATCCTGTTTTTCGAACCCCGGATTGACACCAAGAAAATTGCTTTGAATATGCAAAACGAACTGGAAGGAGAAGTACTGGTTGAAATCGAATACATCGTCAGGGCAACCAACAGCCGTTTCAATTTTGTATTCCCGTACTACATCAACGAAGGAACTGAACTGAATTTTTTAACCACCAATAAATCAGTCTAAAAATAATGGCTAACTGCAGCATACATAAAAACCCACTGATTATTAGCGGAACCAGTCAAATTCAACGAATTTTACCTGGTCTGGATAAAAATCGATATGCGCTGGTTGACGAAAAAGAATTT
>JAIBEY010000037.1 GCA_019459525.1 Prolixibacteraceae bacterium | reverse complement strand
TCTTCTTTAGCGGTTACCTGGCGTACGGATACAACGGTAAGGTCGGGTTTCTGCGAGTTGCAGCTAATCTCGGGAACTAGAATCAAACCGGCCGACAGCAAATCATTCCGTGCCAAAACCAAAACGTTTAAGTATGTTTATGAAAACGAACCTGAAATCACGGCGAATCAGCATTCGGCCATTATCGATGGGCTGACCTCCGGAAAAGCATACATTTATCGGGTTGGAAACGGAGATAACTGGAGTGAATGGTTTGAGTTCAGGGTTCCGGACACCGAGCAGAAGCCCTATTCGTTCATTTATTTTGGTGATCCGCAGATGGGTTTGAAATCGGAATGGTCGCGGGTAGTGCGGAAGGCGTATCAAACGTCACCCGATTGCTTGTTTATGCTATACGCCGGTGACATCATCAATCGCGCCGGAAAAGATACGGAATGGTGGGAATGGTTTGAAGCGGGATCGTACATTTTTGCCACCGTACCTCAGGTGCTGACTCCAGGAAATCATGATTATGATGATTTAACTCTTGGCTTACATTGGAATGCACAGTTTACGCAGCCAGTCAATGGCCCGGCCGGGTTGGATGGAACCTGCTTTTTCGTTGATTATCCAAAGCTTCGGTTGATTTCGGTTGATTCGGCTGCCGGCTCGGAACTTGAAGATGAAAATGGCTATGAAATCACCGTTCAGAAGGCCTGGCTCGATTCTGTTTTGCGCACAAACACCAAAGAGTGGGTCGTTGTTACCACTCATCTTCCTTTTTACTCGACAAAAGATTCGCGCGACAATCCCCAGCTCCGTAAACATTTTCAACCTATTCTCGAAAAATATAAAGTCGATTTGGTGCTTACAGGTCACGATCATTCGTATGGCCGGGGCCGGGTTTCTGATAATCCTGCTATTAAGCCATCGGTAGTTTATGTGGTGTCGGTCAGTGGTCCCAAATTGTATCCGGCCGGTACAAAAAACTGGATGGAGCGCCGGGGTGGCCATACTCAACTTTTTCAGAAGATAACCATTGACGAAAATGCGCTACATTATCAATCTTATACTGCTGGTGGCGATCTTTTTGATGCATTTCGCATTGAACGGAGAAAAGATGGTGAAAAGAAATTTTATGAGATGAAATAGCCACGTATGCAATAGCCCGCACAAACCCGATAGGTATAAATGGCTATTCCATGGGTACGTACCGACGTTTAACAGTAACACAAAATTTATACGAATGAAACCGGAGTAGCCCAATACTTAATTGATTCTGGCTTTTGTTGCACGCAACATCTATAGCGGATTGATTGGTTCCCATATCCGTTTTACTTTCCGATAAGTGAACTTATTGCTGTACGAGTGTGTTTTAGCATGAAAATCCTATGAAATATTAATGTTTTTGTAATGGAATTTTAACTTCATTAATTTTTTAAATCGTTTTAGCAGGTCTTAGAATGTTAATATATGATGTAATAAGAATAATATTCCATAAACAATCCTCTATTTTATTCCTAATATTTGTTACCGTGAAAAATGATTCATTCTCCAATCACGGGGAAGATTGACCTAATTTGAGATTCTATATTAATTACAAAACTATTTGTCTATGAAAAAGAAAGTCTTACAAATGCTCCTTTTGGGGATGTTTGCTTTTCTGTCGAGCAATGCAATCGCCCAGTTTAAAGTGAGTGGTGTTGTAAAGGGCTCCGACGGGGATGTCCTTCCGGGAGCAACTGTTGTGGTAAAAGGTTCCACCAATGGCGTACTCAGCGACATGGACGGGAAATACAACATTACACCGCCTAGTGCACAGTCGGTATTGGTTTTTTCTTTCGTCGGAATGCAATCACAGGAAGTTCCGGTGAATGGGAAATCTGTTATCGACGTTACACTCGAATCTACAAGTATTGGCGTTGATGAAGTGGTTGTTACCGCTTTGGGTATTTCAAGGGAAAAGAAATCACTGGGATACTCTGTAGCTGAAGTAAAAGGTGAATCGCTTCAGAAAGTAGCGCAGGAAAACGTACTAAATTCGCTGGCCGGAAAAGTTGCAGGTGTTAACATCAGCTCTACAGGTGGACCAGGTTCTTCTGTAAGTATGGTAATCCGTGGTGCTTCGTCGTTAACCAGTGATAACCAACCCTTATTTGTTATCGACGGTATTCCGATGAACAACACGCTTAATAACGTTTCCCAGATGGGGGGTGATAATAAAGTTGACTATGGTAATGCGATCTCCGACCTTAACTCCGAAGACATTGAAAGTGTATCGGTACTTAAAGGTCCAAGCGCTGCTGCTCTTTATGGTTCCAGGGCAGGTAACGGAGTGGTGTTGATTACTACAAAATCAGGAAAGAAGAAAAAAGGATTGGGTGTCTCTTTCAGTACCAATACGGTAGTTGAAAATCCTTACAAATATCTTCCGCTGCACAACCTGATGGCTAATGGTAACCGTCCTTATACACAGGATAATCGCCCAAACAACGGATTGCAATACATGGTTATTGACCCGACAACAAGTGGGTGGGTTGGACCGGAACTGGATAAAGGCACGATGGCTTATCAGTGGCCTTATTTCAATGCCGACGGTGCACTTACAGCAACTCCATTGGTTTCTCATCCGGATAATTATAAAAATTTCTTTGAAACAGGATATACTACCGACAACACGGTTTCGATCTCTGATTCGAATGATAAAATTGATTACCGGCTTTCGTACAGCAATATGCAAAACAAAGGTGTTATCCCGAACAGCGATTTGCATAAGAACTCTATCTCCCTCAACTCTTCGGTAAAACTAAGTGAAAAGATTAAAGTTAGCTCCAGCATTAACTTTACTACTTCAGGAGCCGATAATCGCCCTGCTGGTAAAAATGGAGCTAACCCGATGCAGGCACTTTACGAATTGAACCCTCATATTGATGTGCTGGCTCTTAAAGATTACTGGGAAAAAGGGAAAGAAGGCATTCAGCAAAATGCTCCTTATCAGTTGAAAATCAATTCTGATGGAACTTATTCCAGGGGAGGTTTAATGAATAACCCGTATTTCCTTGCTTACGAAGTAAATAACGGGTTCAAACGCGACCGTGTTTATGGTAATGCAAAACTTGACTGGCAGTTGACTAAGGAATTGTCTTTTATGGTTCGCTACACACACGATCAGTTCCACGAATTCCGCGATACTAAAATAGCCCCGAGCTACAATAAAGAACCTAAAGGTTTTTATGGATTGTCGAATTTGTACCGCAGGGAACAGAATGCTGATTTTCTTTTCGCATATGATAAGAAAGTTGGGGATTTTAGTCTTTCAGCTTCTGCCGGAGGAAACTACATGTATCAATATGCTGCCAATAATACGACTAAGGCGAAAGATGGCGGTTCCGGCTTAATTATTCCAGGTATCTATTCCATAAGCAATATTGCAAATACCAACATTCAATATTCATCATCGTGGAGCCAAAAAGCTATTTATAGCGCATATGCATTAGCTTCTCTAGGCTACAAAGATTTTGCTTACCTTGATTTGACTGCCAGAAATGACTGGTCAAGTACACTTCCCGAAGAAAACCGCTCTTATTTTTACCCATCGGCATCGTTAAGTTTATTGCTTAATAACATGGTTGATATGGGCGATAAAATTTCTCTGGCCAAAATACGTGGAGGTATGGCAATGGTTGGTAATGATACGGATCCTTACCGTTTACTTTCAACCATGGGAGATGCTGGAGCCTGGGGTAGCCAAACACGGCTGACGACTTCAGGAACCTTGTTGCTTCCTAACCTCAAACCAGAGATTCAAACTTCCTGGGAAGTTGGAGCCGACCTTGCTTTTTTCGACAGCCGCTTAAAATTTGAAGGAACTTATTATGCTTCTGAGAATGAAAACCAGGTGTTGAGTATCGGTCTTCCTCCATCATCGGGTAACGATGCCAAGCAAATCAATGCCGGTTTAATTTCAAGTAAAGGTCTTGAGCTGTCGCTGGGTGGAACACCAATTAAAACCAACAACCTTATCTGGGATGTTAATTTGGTATATTCCAAAAACAGAACCCGCGTTGAAGAACTTTCTGAAGGGTTTAATTACATTACCTTGTGGACCGATGCCAAAGGGGGTGCTGTAACCTGGGTTGGTGAAGAAATTGGTAACATTATTGATAAAAGAATGTTGCGTGTGGAAGATGAATCATCGCCATACTATGGCTGGCCTATTATTGATGACGAAGGTTGGGATAGCTCTGACGGTACCTGGGAGAAAGACGGAAAAAGAGTTGCCCCTGTTATTGGCAATTTCAATCCCGACTTTACTCTGGGATTACAAACAAGCGTTTCGTATAAAAATTGGACTTTAAGTGCCAGTTTAGACTGGAGAAAAGGTGGACAGTTTGTTTCTCAGACCTTACGTTACGGTGAATCAGATCTCCATACGCAGCGTTGGATCGACCGAATGGTTAACACCAATGGAATTACCGATATTCCTGCATTCCTGAAAGCAAATGCCGACAAGTATCTTTCTCCTGGTGGCGATTTCTATGTAGTTGTGGGAGGACCAACAAAAGAAACTGGCGGTTTGCAACACACCGAAGGCGGAATAACTCTTCACGATGGTGTTTTTATGCCCGGAGTTGAAGGTGATTATGATGAAAACGGAAAATTTATTGCTGTTGCCGAACATTTAGGCGGCGATGGTACCCCATTAATCAGGTATCAGGATTTCTACGGATGGGATTATACCCGCACAGCTACATTTGATGCCGATTTCATTAAACTCAGGGAGATTTCGGTGTCGTACCAACTTCCTTCAATGAAGTCAATCGGAATCCAGAATGCTTCATTGTCGCTGTATAGCCGTAACATTATTTTATGGACAAAAGCTGGTATAGGTATCGATCCTGAAATGGCTTTCCAACCAGAGAGTGGTGTCCAGGGAAGCAGTGGTATTATGTTTAAACAAGGTATTGAAAGGTTTAATGTTTCTCCTTGGTCTATTCCTGTAGGTATTAAGTTAAATATAAGCTTCTAACAATAAAAACATAGATAATTATGAAATTTATGAAAACACATTATAAATTATTTCTGGTTCTGATACTGGTAGTTTTTGCCTCGTGCAAGGATCTTACCGAATTAAATGTGAACCCGAATGGTGTGGATCCTTCAACAGTTAATCCAAACTTAATTGTGCCAACTGTTATTACAGCTACAGCCATGCCTTACCTTGAGATGGGATACAATGGCGATTTGGCTGGGGTGATGCAATACGTGCAGAAAAGTGGCTGGGGCTCGGGCCTAAATAATTTCGACTGGATTTCTGAACGTTCATGGTCGGGTTACTACGGAAACCTGAGGAATATAAAACAACTTTACGAACGGTCAGTAGCCGAAGGTATGGAGTTTCAACAGGGAATGGCTTTGGTTCTGAGAGCCTTCAACTTTGGGTACATTGCCGATGGATGGGGTGATGCTCCATATTCTGCTGCCTTAAATGCCCCGCTGGGAGGACAGGAAGACATGTTTCCGGTTTTCGATTCTCAGGAAGCAATTTATAAAGGAATCATAGAAGACTTAAAAATGGCAAACACGCTTCTTTCCAAAACGGCAGAGGCATACACCGGAATTAATAAAGATGCTGACGTTATATTCAACGGAAACCCGTTGAAATGGAGGAAATTAGCCAATTCGTTAATGTTGAGGTATTACATGAGGGTATCTGCTAAATTACCTGATTATGCAAAATCGGGCATTGAAGGTATGATCTCAAATGCAGCAACCTATCCGGTTTTTACGGCTAACGACGACGATGCAACAATGAGCTACATTGGTACTGCAAACACCGATTCGTGGCCTGCAAATACCAAATACGACACCAGCGAGAGTAACTTTAGCCGTATTCAGCTTGGTGCTGGTTTCAGGGATGTTCTGGTTGATCTGAAAGACCCGAGAATAGCCGTATGGTTTAATAAAGTGAAAGTGCCGATTAAAGTTACCAACAAGTACTTGCCGCTTACTGATACCAAAATCGACGGAGTCCGGTATATCGATCCTGCTTACATGGCATCAAAGAATATGGTTGTTTACAACAAAGCGACCTGGATTGCCGATTCCGATGCCGGTAAAGTATTGGTTGATACCATGGAATATGTTGGTATTCCTACTGCTTACCTTGCTGCCGAACCCTACACCTATAACCTGAATCCGGCGCCAACTCAAGGCGGATACAATGATCACGTTTCGGCTCTTGCTGATAAATATAAAGGGGCAACCGGCGCTTTATTGAAAGCCAGGTTGATTTCTTATTCTGAAGTATGTTTTATTCTTGCTGAAGCAGCCAAAAAAGGTTGGTCAGTTGGTTCACAGCAATCGTGGTACGAAAAGGGTATAAAAGCCTCGTTGGACACCTGGGGCGTTGGTGGAAATTATGCTGCTTACATCGCTAATGCTGGTGTGGCCTATAATGGTACACTCGAACAGATCATGACTCAGAAATGGATTGCCAACTGGAATATTGCTACCGAGTCGTGGTGCGACTGGAGAAGGACAGGTCTTCCAACTCTTGCTTTCGGTTCAAAAGGAAGACGTAATGCAATGCCTTTACGTTTCCGTTACGATGCCAACGAGAAAAACAGAAATGGTGACAACTATGCTGCTGCAATCAATAAACTGGTTGAAACTGCTTTCACCGCACAGGATGGTAAAGATAGTTCCTGGTCGAAAATGTGGTTACTGCAATAACAATACATACCAATTTTAAACCTACTTTTAAGAGTGCCACCACCAACTGGAGGTGGCACTCTTTTTTACAAACAGATTTGGCTTTGTTTTCTTCAGATCAGAAAATCCGATGACGCTGCCGCTTATTATTGGCTTCCTTTAGCCTGGCAAATGGCACTTTTATCGGGATGTGGTACCGTTTAGATTAGAAATAACCAATTAAAAACCAATAAATTAGTGTATAATGAATACGACAATTAAAATTGCCGCTTTAGGTGTGACGCTGGCCGTTGCTTCGTGCACCGCAAAAACTGAGAAAAAGCTTATTCAGGCACATCAGGATAAAGCTTTTACCCAGGATTACAGCATTAAATTTAAACTGGAACCCCGCGATGCCGAATTGAAAAAAGTAGTGGCTGACCGGAACGGGTATGTGCAGATTCACTCGTCGAAAGGTTTGTTGCGCCCCCGGGCCGGACAATTCCTTTTCCCCGGAACGCTGGTTAAAGATATTCAGGACCGGTCAACCTCCGATAAAAAGATTTCCGGAATCGGAACGTATCAAAACCAGTTGGTTTATATCGACAACAAAGCTGTTTTGAGCAATGCCTGGGCCGGAAAATTGTATTCGCGCCATACTTTGCCCGAAGCCCGCATTTTTGCCGGTGGAAAAGATTTCAGCTTCCTGATTTCGGACGGTAAAGCTTTGCATTTGCTTAAAGATTCCAAAAATTTATGGGAAGGTTCACTTTCCGGAGAAGAAGTCAGGGACATCAAATTCGACGAAGCCAATAACCTGTTCTGGATTTTAGGCAAATCGTCAATCAGCACTTTTGCTCCTGATAAAAACGAACTGTCGGAAGTGATCCGTGGTGCCAATGCTACCTGTATCGAGCTGGCTCAGGGAAAACTGATTGTTGGAACTACGGATGGTTATTTTGAAATCGACACAAAAACGAAAAAACAAACCGGCGACATTCAGCGAAAAATGCCATGGACTGATTTGACAACCATCAGCAATATTGACGGTAAAATCTGGTTTGGGTCAACCTGGGGCGCTATGAAACTTCGTGAAGACGGAAAATTCGATTATTACGCTTCGGAACGCTGGATACCTTCGGATACCGTGGTAAATATTGCCAAAGGACCAGAAAATTCAGTATTGATTCTGACGAGCAACGGATTGGGGAAAATCTGTTTCGAAGAAATGACTTTGCACGAAAAAGCCATGTTCTTCGAGAAACAAGTACGCGACCGCCACATCCGTACCGGTTTTAATGCTACGGTTTCGGGCATGGTGAACGGCGATGTTACGACAGGATTTATGGAAAATTCTGATAACGATGGGCTGTGGACGTCGATGTACCTGGCCGGTGAGACTTTCCGCTATGCAGTAACCAAATCCGACGAAGCTTTGCAAAACGTACGCGAATCGCTCGATGCCATGGAACGTCTTTATACCATCAATCCGATGAAATCAGGCTTTCCGTCGCGGTCGTTCGAAAGGGCCGGCTACAACGTAGGCGACGAACCCTGGCGGCCAACCGAAGATCCGGAGTGGGACTGGAAATCGACTACCAGCAGCGACGAGGCTATTGGCCATATTTTTGCCTTTGGCGCCATTGCCGAACTGGTTGAAGAACCTGAACTGAAGAATAAAGCCATTCTTTTGATCGATACCCTGATGTCGCACATCGTGAAAAACGACTTTTACATGATCGACTGGAATGGCAAACCAACTACATGGGGTCGCTGGAATCCGGAGTATGTGAATGCCCGCCCTAAAAATGTGGGCGACCGGAAGATCAATTCGTCCAACATTATCGGCATGTTGCAAACGGCCTATCATTTCACCAAAAAAGAAAAATACAAAGAAGCGGCCTTCAGGCTGATGAACGAACACGGATACTTCGAAAACCTGATGCGCCCGATGAAAGAAATTGGCTACGCACCTGCTGATGCGGATCAATTAAGCAAAGAGCTTTCGGATGCCTGGAACCACTCTGATGATGAAATGTACTATTGCGGCTACTGGGGTTTGTATCGTTATGCACTGAACGATACGTTAAAAGCCAGGTATAAAGAAGCTATTGTTGATCATTTTGAAGCTGAACGGCCTGAAAAAGAAGGTTTGTGGAACATCATGACCGCTTTGGTTGAAACAGATAATATTGATTTGAACGAGGCCGTTTGGTATTTGCAGGAATATCCACTTGACCTGATCAACTGGTCGGTAAAAAACAGCCAGCGGAAAGACATCACTTTTATTGAACCTAACTTCAGAAAACAAACCATTACAGAGGTGCTTCCACCTGATGAATTGGGTATTTCGCGCCACAATGCCAACCGGTTTACGCTCGACGAAAATTCTGGTGGACGATCGGAAAACAGCGCTGGCGACATTTGGCTGCTGCCATATTGGATTGGCCGCTATTTGGGGGTAATTGGTGAGCCTGAAGCAAAACGTTAAGCACACTTTTCTTTATTCATGTTTAATAGGGTTTTGGTTGAAGGCGTGCGAAAACAGCTTGTTTTTAGTACGCCTTCTTAATTTTGTCATACTTTTTATGCTTTATATTATGAGAGTTAATCAACGATCGAGTCTGTTTTTAAGCCTGGTTTTTTCTTTCCTGATTCTGGGATTAGTATCC
The DNA here is from genome assembly GCA_019459525.1 of Prolixibacteraceae bacterium. Lineage (GTDB taxonomy): Bacteria > Bacteroidota > Bacteroidia > Bacteroidales > Prolixibacteraceae > Aquipluma. The sequence continues at coordinate 17,417 of JAIBEY010000037.1, read as the reverse complement.
TGTCATCAGAAAGTAAAATCAGTAAAAGAAGTGATGGATAAAGTGGTTACCGGCTTGTATCAAACAACCAGTCATGCCGATTTGCAGAAGCTCGGTTACGAGCAGGCCATGGCTTTGTTTTCCCCGGAAGACCTGAAATCGCTGTCAACGCAACACTGGATGTTTGATGTGAATGTTCCGGTAGTTGTTTCTGTTATGCGCAGTAATAAACAAAAAATTGTCCCTTTTTGGCTGGAAAGCAGCGGGTTTGAAAAGACAGGGATGATCATGAAAAATGAGCAGACCGATTACGAAGTCTGGCAAAAACCGTTTAAGGCCGGGCATGTAGGTTTGGGAATCCATGGGTTGGATAATTCGGGCCTGCACTATTTCGTTTCTGTGGTTCCTCAAAACAGTAACGACCAGTTGGAGTTGAGTAACTTCTTTCCTGAAAATCAATATGTCGGGACTTTAAACGATGGTGCATTTACCTACCACGATTGGGACGAGCTTGTTTTAAGCGATGTTCCGGAAAGCATGAAAGGACAAAAATTGCTGACCACCGTTCGGGGGCGTGGAGTAGAATCGCATTTAGTCGGGGCTTTCCGTTCAAGCACTTATCCGTCGTCTTCAAAACCCGATCAGGTTTTGCTAACCTGGAGTGCTGATCCGGCTACAAGCATGGATATTCAGTGGCGGACCGATACAACTGTGAAACATGGTAGTGTAAAATACCGCGAATGGGGCAGTACAACTGATTTTACGGTTGGCGCTGAAAAATTGGTCATGGAAGACCGCCTGTTGATGAACGACCGGTTTACGAACCATTTTACAGCCAAACTTAAGGAGCTAAAACCCGGAACGGCTTACCAGTATCTGATTGATCCTCAAACGGAATGGTCAGAGCAATATTCTTTTACTACCGCAGCGAATGACGATGCTTTTTCTTTTCTGTGGTTTGGCGATACGCATTATTCGCCGCAATATGGCGAAATTCTGAAACTGGCAAACACTACACATCCCGACGCCGCTTTTTTTTCCATCGTGGGCGATTTGGTTAGCGATGGTTTACACCGCAACCAATGGGACGATCTGCTGGAATACTCCAAAGATGTCATTTGCCGGAAGCCGCTGATGGCTGTTCCCGGAAACCACGACAATCGGGCGGGGCTCGGTGCACAAACGTATCGCGACATGTTCAGTTATCCTGAAAATGCTCCGGAAGGAGTTCCAACCGAGCAGACGTATTCATTCACTTATAAAAATACCCTGTTCCTGATGATTGACGGAACGTCGCCCATCGATGTGCAGACGGCCTGGATCGAAAAGCAGTTGGCGGAAACGCAGGCGACATGGAAAATAGCCATGTTTCATTTTCCTCCATACAACTGGGAAGAACCCTACCTGAATATTCAAAAAGCCTGGGTTCCGCTTTTCGATAAATACCATGTCGATATGGTTTTCGGAGGCCACATTCACTACTACATGCGCTCGAAACCTATGAAAGGCGGACAGGTTGTCGGTTCGTACAACGACGGAACCGCCTATGTAATTTCGGTGGGGATACCGTCCAGGAATCAGGAAATTACTGACGAACTTTATGCTGCCGTCCGGAATCAGGAAGGACAACTTTATCAATACGTAAAAATCGACGGCAACCAATTGTCGATGACGACCGTTAACGCAAATAATAAGGTGATTGATTCATTTGAAATTAAAAAGTAGCGTGCGTTTTTTAGTACCTGAAGGGGAAACGGACAGAAATGCCGCAATTATGCAGTCGAATAAACTTTAAACCTAACAAGATGAAAACATATATTAAATCAGCTCAGCTGACATGGTTGCTGTGCATTTTTTCGTATTCATTATTTGCTCAGCCTGCCGGTAAAAATTCGGTTCATCGCTGGGAACCGCAATCTGACAATGTTTATTTGCAGGAAGTTGCCGAAAAGGTGTTTACAGATCGGCCGGTTCAGTCAATCGCAGTTCAAAATGGAAGGTGTTATGCCCTGGTCGATCAAAAAATCTGTTTGCTGAAGGACGGGGGACTTTCCGTAGAAAAAAGTTCTCCGGAAGGGGTTTCCAGATTGATCTCTGAGGCTGGAGAACTTTGGGCTCTTGCTGAAAAAGGTATTTACAGATTGGAGGGAGCAAGCTGGAAAAAGAGTGATGACCGCGCGTATGTCGATCTTTGCATTCATCACGGGCAGGTTCATGCAGCGACCAAAGACGAAATTTTCAGGTTCGACGAAGGTAAGTTTGTTTCGATAAAGCCTGAAGGCGGTTATTATTCCAGTGATGTGACCATGCTGATGGAAGACGGTTCTCAACTTCACGATACTCCGGTAGAATTGGGACCAATCAAACGAATTGAATCGTACAGCGGAACGCTTTATGTGCTTCGTCCTGATGAGCTGATTCAGTTTGATGGTCTGGTTGTGAATGGAGATTTTATCGACTGGGGAACAAGCCCGTCGAAAGATACCCGCGACATGCTCAGTTTGGGTAATCGCTTACTGATTTCAACCAGTAAGGGATTGGGCGTGTTGCGCGGCGCAACCTTGACCGTAGTGAAAGGTGCCGATGGTTTACCAGTTGAAAATACAAACTGTCTGGAAAGAGGATTTGATGGTGATGTTTGGATCGGGACATCAAGAGGAGCAGTCAGGATGCTTGATGACGACTGGCATTATTTTGGCGCGGGGCATTGGTTGCCGGGTGATCAGGTGAACGGTATTGCTGTTGGCAATCGGGTGGTATATATCGCTACCGACCAGGGAATTGGTATTATCAGGTATGAATCCTATACACTTCAGAAGAAAGCGGCGTACTACGAAAGGCACCTTGAAGAGTGGGGGCATAAGCACTTGGGCTTTGTACATACACTCTATCAGAAAAACGGAGAGTGGGTTCGCGAAGTAAGCGATAATGACGGCGGGCACACGGCGGTTTATCTGGCTGCCATGTGTTACAAATATGCCGCAACCAATGATCCGAAGGCTAAAGCAGAAGCTGTTGAGGCATTTAAAGCGATGATCTGGTTGCAGAAAATTACTCAGACTGAAGGGTTTATTGCCCGGTCGATCTGGTCGACAACTGCCGATAAAGATGAACGTGGCAAACAGGGGTCCGGAGGTTTGCCAGCCAGGTGGTATCCGACGTCGGACGGGAAATGGTTTTGGAAAGGAGATACTTCGAGCGATGAGGTGTCGGCGCATTTTTATTCTGTCTCACTGTTTTACGATCTGGTGGCCGAGGGTAAAGAAAAAGAGCTTGCCCGGGAGCACTTGCAACGAATGGCATCGTATATCCTGAAGTGCGGGTGGACAATGCATGATTTGGACGGAAAACCAACGCGCTGGGCCCGATGGAATCCCGAATATTTGCTGCGGCCATACGGGTACAATGACCGGGGAGTAAACAGCCTGGAAGTTTTAGCATTTATGCAATCGGCACATGCACTAACAGGTGATCAGAAGTTCAGTAATGGGTTGAAGCAGCTTGTTGGCTGGGGCTATCACACCAATACTATCCGCCAGAAAAATACGTTTCCGCCGGCAACTTTGGCGCCGTGGGACGATGACCTGGCTTTCGAAAGTTACAATACTTTACTTCGTTATACCAGTGATCCGTCACTTCTGTCGGTCTATCTGCGCAGTCTCGAACGTACCTGGGAGGTAAAACGAATGGACCACAATCCCTGGTTCAATTTCTCGTATGGCGCAATAACCGGAAACGAATGCGAACTGGAACAATCTGTAAAATATTTACGTGAGTATAAACTGGATCGCAGGGAATATAATTTTTCTAACTCCGACCGTGACGATTTGTTTCCCGAAAGGGGCTATGTCTCTTATGAAGGGGCCAAGCGAGCTTTTTCTCCGAGAGAGTCTTTGGCCCCGACTGAATTGGATGGCGGAAGCAACGGAAACATAGTCAGAGAACCTACCGCATTTCTGAGAGACTACTGGATGGCCCGTTACCATGGGTTTATTCTGGCTCCGGAAGTTACAGAACCTGAATGGATAACTGTAAGCCCTTCAGGAAAAAAGATACAGGGAGCCAAACCTTATGATGGCCCGCAAAGACCTGATTTTTATTAGTTTTGGTATGTTTAAAATATGTCAGGTATAAAATTATCGGTTATGAAACGGTTTTTTCGATTAGTATTCTGGGCCTCAGTGCTCATTGGGGGACTGCAAGATCATGCGTTGGCACAAGGGGATCAGCCTGCTGATCATGTTAACCCGTTCCTCGGGACTGATTTTTTCGGGCACACGTTTCCCGGAGCGTCGCTTCCGTATGCCATGGTACACGTAAGTCCCGATGTGCACAACCAGGGCTGGACCTATTGTGCCGGGTACATTTATTCCGAAAGTTCGATCATGGGCTTTAGTCATACGCATTGGAGTGGCGTTGGGATGGTGAATGGGGGAGAAGTGCTGTTGATGCCAACCACCGGAATAAAATTACAGACCACACCCGGATCGCTCGAAAACCCGGATGAAGGCTACCGTTCCCGGTTTGATCATTCCAGCGAAATTGCTTCGCCCGGATATTATTCCGTGTTTCTGAAAGATGAAAATGTGCAGGTGGAATTGACCTCAACGCAACGGGCCGGGTTTCATCGCTATACTTTTCCTCAGGGCGATCATTCCCGGATCATCCTTGATTTGGGACACCAGATCGGAACTAATTTGTCTAATGATCCATCAGAATTGGCGATTTTAAATAACAACCGGATTGAAGGCGTGAAAAGCGCGGGCCTGGGCAAAGTGTATTTTGTAGCTGAATTCAGCAAGCCTTTTAAGTATTACGGCACGTTCGACAATGACCTGAAAACTCCGGAATCAGGCGGAAGTTTATGGCCGTATAAAAATGGCGAAACCGGAAAAAATATTGGCGCTTTTGTCACTTTCAGGACGAAGGAAAACGAGCAAATTCTGGTGAAGGTGGGAGTCTCCTACACCAGCATCGAAGGCGCCCGGAAGAATTTAAATGCTGAAATCCCGGATTGGGACTTTGATGGAATCCGTAACAAGGCCAGCGAAATCTGGAACAAAGAATTATCGCGGGTGAAAATTGAGGGTGCAACCGACGACCAAAAGGAGATTTTTTACACCGCTATGTACCATTCGCTGCTGGCCCAGTACATTTCGCAGGATGTGGACGGTAAGTACATGGGGTCGGACAAAAAAGTACACGAAGCCAAAGGATACAATTTCTACGGATCGTTTTCGTGCTGGGACACCTACCGTTCGCAACATCCGCTGTTAACGCTGATTGCGCCCGATCATGTCAACGATTTTATCCGGTCCATTGTAGCTAAAACAAAAGATTACGGCTGGCTTCCGGCCCAGCATTTCCTGAATGTTTACGGCGAAGCGATGGTTGGCGATCACCTGATTCCGGTGATTGTTGATGCTTACCTGAAGGGTTATCGTGATTTCGATGTGAATTTCCTTTACGAAGCCATGCGCAAAAAAGCGCTGGAAGAGCCGAAACTTCCGGTTCCGCATGCTGCCGGTCGTTCAGGCCTGAAATACTATATGGAATTGGGCTATACGCCGGTTGACAAGGTAACCGAGTCGGTTCCGAATACGCTGGAACTGGCTTACGACGATTGGTGTATTGCCCAATTGGCGAAAGAACTTGGGAAAAAAGAGGATTACCAGTTGTTTATGAAACGGGCGGGCAACTATAAAAACTTGTGGGATGCTGAAACTAAATTTATGCGCCCGAAAAAGGCCGATGGCTCCTGGCTGGACGCTTTGAACGGCCGCGAACAGGAGATTGTGAAGGAAGGTGAACACGCGTATTACAGGTATTTCGATCCGCTGCTGGTCGGCAAACGCCCGAACCGCCATTACACCGAATCGAATGCCTGGCAATACATCTGGTCGGTACAGCACGATGTGCAGGGACTGATAAACCTTTTTGGTGGCAACAAAGCCTTTACTTCCAAACTCGACACCTTTTTTGAAATGAGCCCCAATATTTCGGCGCCGAAATACGTGGGCGTAGTGGGTACCATCGGGCAATATGTGCATGGCAACCAGCCCTCGCACCATGTGGCTTATCTGTACAATTATGCGGGCGAACCCTGGAAAACACAACAACGTGTCCGGCAGGTTTGCGAAGAACTTTACCGGAGTGGGCCGGGTGGTTTGTGCGGCAACGAAGACATGGGCTCGCTTTCGTCGTGGTACGTGCTGAGTGCGATGGGGATTTACGCGGTAACTCCCGGCGAGGCTGTTTATACCATCGGGAGCCCGCTGTTCGGAAAAGCTACACTCGATCTGGGCAAGGGCAAAACCTTTACCATCGAAGCGCAGAACAACTCTGCTGTCAATACATACATCCAGTCGGCAACATTGAACGGAAAACTCCTGAACCGGACCTGGATTTCGCATCAGGAAATAACCAATGGCGGAACGCTCGTTTTCAAAATGGGGCCTGAACCGAATAAAAAGTGGGGAAGCAAACCCCAAGATGCCCCGCCATCGATGAGCAAAAAGTAATTCGTAAACGATAAACTATTCCTGCCAACAGGCGTTTGTATATGCACGCCTAACGAGTAACCGTCTATGCTGAAAAATGGGAATAAATTAAAATCGCATTTATGAATAAGATTCCATTATCTGTACTGGAACTGGCTACAGTGGTTGAAGGCGGGAGTCTCGGAACGGCTATTGCAGGCACCGTAGAAGTGGCTAAACATGCTGAATCTCTTGGTTACAAGCGTATTTGGATGGCCGAACATCACAATATCGAGTACATTGCCAGTTCTGCAACATCTGTACTCATTGGCCATGTTGCCGGAAAAACGAATACAATCCGCGTAGGTTCCGGCGGAATAATGCTGCCCAACCACAGCCCGCTGGTTATTGCAGAACAGTTCGGAACCCTTGAAACGATCTATTCCGGAAGGATTGATCTGGGTTTGGGTCGCGCTCCAGGAACCGATCAATCGACTGCAATGGCGCTTAGGCGAAATAACATGGATGCCGTATCTACCTTTCCGGCGGATGTCAAACAACTGCAGACTTATTTCAGTAAAAACAACAGCTACGCAAAGGTTCGTGCATTCCCCGGCGAAGGATTGGATATACCACTCTGGATATTGGGTTCGAGTACCGACAGTGCATACCTTGCAGCTCAAATGGGACTTCCGTATGCTTTTGCTGCACACTTTGCCCCCGCACAATTTCGTATGGCTATTGAAATATACCGGCACAATTTCAAACCTTCCAAACAGTTGGAACAGCCTTATGTGATGGCTTGCGTTAATGTTTTGGGTGCCGATACCGATGAAGAAGCCAGTCTTTTAGTTACCAGTTTACATCGGTTGTTTCTGGGTGTAATAACCAATACGCGCAGTCCTTTAATGCCGCCCGGAGCGCTACCCGAGAGTTTTCAAATTCCTGAAATCCGTTCGTTGGTGAACAGCATGTTGTCGTGTACTTTTACCGGAAGCCGGGATACGCTGAGAAGGGAACTCGGTGCATTTGTTGCAGAAACCGGTATCAATGAACTGATGGCCGCCAGTTACATTTACGATCCCGAAGCAAAGCTAAAATCGTTCTCTATCCTGTATGACGCGCTAAACAGCGACTAAATAACTGGTTTTCTCAATCAAAAATCCCTGATTTTGAATCCTTTTCAGGAGCAAAATCAGGGATTTTTATTCATTCAGGTTCCGGAATTGTTTATTTCACAATTGGGGTCAGAACCAGGTTGCGGTATTCTACTTTTCCGTGGTCGCCTTGCAAATAGATTGGTCCCGGTGTATTTACATCCGATTTCATAGCGCCGCCGGTTGGTCCGTAAACCGGTTGATTGTCGATGATTTTGGTGCCGTTCAGGATAACCGTTACGTGGCGGTCGCACAAGGTAATATCAAACGTTTGCCAGGTTCCCGCCGGTTTTTCGGCATTCACCGATGGGGTAATGCGGCTGTAAAGGGCGCCCATGTGGTGCGAGTCGAGTGGTTTTTTGTACGAGTCGAATACTTGTATTTCGTACATGCCACGCAGGTAAATCCCGCTGTTGCTGCCTTCGGGGATGTTCACTTCCAGTTTCAGGTTAAAATCTTCAAATTCCTGCTCGGTACGCAGGTTTCCGTAGCTGATGTGTTCCTGTCCTTCTGTCTGTACCGGGTCGGTTCCCAAAATGCCGTCTTTGGCGTAAAAGCCATTCTTTTGTGTTTCGTCAATCAGTTTCCAGCCAGTAAGGTCGGTGCCGTTAAACAAGTTTACGGGAGTTCCGAATTTTACCGAGGCCAAATCAGGAGCGGCAGGCGGCGCCATTAATTTGGTTCCCACAAACGAAGTTGAATCCACGCCGATTCCGTTGCGTTTAGGCCGTAAAAGGTAGCCCACAATCTGATCACCTTTTTTCGAAACTTCGAGCCAGTTGGCGATTTGATGCGTACGAAGCGGCGCATCGTTGGCATCTTTGGTGCGTACGACATTGTCAATACGGGTAACAATCAGGTGATTGGCATTGTCCATATAAACACTGGCTACGGGCGAAACACTTCCGCCAATCCAAAGCAGGTCGGCATCGAGGTAATCAGCTTCCTGGCGTACTTCAAGCCAGCTTACTCCGCCACCATTAACGTCAATGGTCCATTGGCCTAAAAATTCGCTGACGTCGGTTTTTTGTACCGGCGCAGCTTCCGGTTTTGCCTTTTCCTGGCACGATGTTACCGACAAGGAAATTAAAACTACTGCAAGTAAAAGAAAATTGGTTTTCATTGAATTTAGTATTAGTTTTTAACTGTTTGAATATAGCTTTTTATTTAATCACTTCTTTTAAAATACCCACTCTACTGAAGCCCAGGCACTTCTTCCTACGCCGTTGATGCCCGATCCGTGTGTGCGATAGTCTTCGTTGAGTATATTTTGTATGCCGATATTAAACTTTACGGAGGGCAACTGGTATCCGGCAAAAAGATTGATTACCTGCCAGCCGGGAGTCCCGCCGGTTGGGATTCGGTTGTCGCTTTTGTCACCGGCAGCCAGCCTGTCCTGTTTCGTTGCGAATAAGAATTCGGCAGTGGTCACGAATTTCCGGAGCGAATACGTGCTGGCCAAACGCCCGTTTAGCGGTGGAATTCTGCGCAACGGTTCATCTTTGGTGATGCTTTGTCCGTAGATGTACGAAATGCCGCCATTGATTTCCCAGTCGGTGCAGGGTTTCCAGTTCATTGTGGTTTCCAGCCCCTGAATATAGGCTTCTTCCACATTTTCCTTTTTATAAACCTGGTAGCCATCAATAATTTGTCCGTCAACTTTTACGCGGGTAATCAACTGGTTGAGATTCATGTAATAGGCCGCCACTGTTCCTGAAAATTTAGGCAAACTTAATTTATAACCCAACTCGTAATTCTGCGATTTCTCGGGTTCCAGATCGTAAGCCGGTACCTCGTAACGGAAATCGACGATGCCCAAAGTACCCATATCGTCGATGTTTGGAGCGCGGAACCCACTGCTGAAAGTGGCATAAGCATGATTGGCGGTGTTGAAATTGTACATGGCAGCCGCATTAAAAACAAACGCTTCCGGCGAAATTTTGATGTCGCCCAGTGTCACATCGCTGATGTTGATTTGGAACGCATTAAATCGGATGCCGCCATCGAAAATCCACTTTTCCAAATCGAGCCGGTGCAGCGTGTAAACCGAATAACTGCTGTATTTCGAATCGTCGGGATATAAACCCCGTTTTTCGACGGTAGAGCCATTTCCTGCGGAATTTATATCGGTTCGTGTACTTCCAACCCGTTCGTTATACACCTCGATGCCTGAATTGGCGGTCCATTTGCCGCTCAGTCTGGAACTGATATCGGCCGTAAAACCAAGTGTATTGATCTGGTCTTTTTCATGAACCAGTAAGGTGGCGCCGTTTTTCCGGCTGTTGCGCCCTTCAATGCCTTGCTGCCACGAAGCGATCAGTTTAACCTGGTCGAATATTTTCTTTTTGCCCTGAATGTTCATCCGGGCGTAGGTTAACATCCGCTGTTGCGGGTCGAATTCGTTGAGTTCATAGTTTTCGAGCACTACTTTGTGATAAACCGGTACGTTTTCCTGACGAAGGAATTGATTGGCCAGCGTGAGCTGAACGTTGTCTTTCACCGCAAATGCAATTTTGGCGTCAAAAGCGTACTCGTTATAACCCGACGGACTTTGCTTTCCGGTTGATTTTCCGCCAATGAGGTCGCCAAAATCGCGGTAAGTTCCACCAACAAAGGCGGCCAGTTTCTGCGAACTGTATTCCAGCTCACCGCGAGTGGTTTTTTCCATGTCTCCCGTCATGTATTTGCCTAAAACACTGCCATGCCATTCCCTGTTTTCGGTATTCAGGATGGGTTCTTTGGTAAAAACCTGCAAAGCGCCGCCTAAAGCGTCGGAGCCATATTGAACCGATCCGGTTCCTTTTACCACTTCAATTTTGGCGATCGAAAACGGATCGATGGTATTCAGATACTGGTTGGGCCCGTACCGGTAAATCGAATTGTTGAGCCGGATGCCATCGATCAGAAGCAACGTCTGGTTTCCGGTAAGTCCGCGGATAAACGGAGAACCGCCGCCATGATTGGTTTTTTGTACGAAAACACCATTGGTGCTCATCAGCGCTTCGGGCGTGGTGCGCGGGCCCAAATGATCCATCTCCTTCCGGCTGATGGAATTTACACTGTAAGGAATGGCTACCTGGTTTTGTGGAATACGCTGTGAGGTTACCACCACTTCCTGAATCGGAAAAACGGTGGTACTATCTGCTTGTCCGTTCGCATAAAAAGAGAGAACAATAAGCACGAAAAAGATGGAATACTTGGTCATAAAGCAATAAAATAAGCCTGAAATTTATTAGAATTTAGTTAACCAAAGTTAATCGTTTGGAGAAAACAGGAGATGTTTAATCAAATATTATTCTTTCGCCACCCCAAATCTGTTTGTCATTTGTTCTGATGGTAAGTATCCGATGGTTTTTTGCCTGTTTTACATGGTTTTTAAACTGTTTGTGGTAAATCTTACGGATTACTGTTCGATATTTGGCTAATTATCCATAAAGATTTGGCGAAGAAAATCTTGTGGATCGGCGTAACTTTATTTACATTCAACTGTTTCTGATTGGTATCTGTTCCTTCATCCTGATAATACTAATGAAAATGAAAAAATCACTTCTGTTCCTATGGATTATTGCCTGCCTGTTTGCAACAAATCAGTCGTTCTCCCAGTCGAAAAAGATACTGAAACAACAGCAGAAATACCTGAGTTCTTACGAGACCAACACCCTTGCCGGAAATGATTTGCCGGTTCTGCTCCCATACAACCGGTGGGTCGATCCGGCTGGCGAACAAATTTATTTTGGCGATAAAGACCTGGAAAACCATGCCATGGACTGCGCCCTTTCGCCCGACGGAAAATGGGTAGCCGTTGAAGGCCGGTATTCTATTGTCATCATCTCGCCTGAAACAAAAAAAATAGTCACACGCTTCATCCTGAAAAGTCACTTCGGGAGTGAAAATCCGATGAATACTTTTTCCGGAATCTCGTGGCGCAAAACCGGCAATACATACGAATTGTACTGGAGCACCGTGGGAAAAGCGAAATCGTATGTGGTTCAGGGAGTATGGGACGGAAAGAAACTGACCGTTGCCCGGACTTTTGCATTCGAAACGGTTAAGCCAGCCAAAATTGCTTTGCCCAACGAGTTGATTGTTGTTGAAGAGGCGGGTTCGCCGGTTTTGTATGTTGTTTTAAACGGAAATAATACGGTTGAAAAGGTGGATGTTTCATCCGGAAAAACGATATGGTCGGTTCCTTCGGGAGTTGCCCCATTTGGTATTGCTGCTGCCAATGGAAAATTGTATGTGACCAACTGGGCCGGTTCTGTTCCTGAAAAAGGTGATGTGAATGTGGCCGGAGTTCCGTGGGGGAGCGCTAAAGTTGACCCTCGAACCGGAGCAACACGCGAAGGTACGGTCTCTGTTTTCGACCCTCAAAACGGCGCTCACTTGAAGGAAATTACAGTTGGTTTGCATCCGAATGACATTATTCGCAGCAACGACGCAAACTTTATTTATGTAGCTAACGGAAACAGCGATTTTATTTCGGTAATCCATACCGGAAAAGATGAAGTTACTGAGCAGATTTCGGTGAGCCTGTTCCGCGAGCGGAATTCGTATTTTGGTGACACCCCCAATGGTTTGGGGCTTACCAGCGATGGCCAAACCCTTTATGTGGCTAACGGAATGGATAATGCTTTGGCGGTGGTCAGGCTCGGGAAAAATTCATCTTCGGCTTCAACTGAAAACGAGAGTCGGGTAACCGGGTTTATTCCAACCGGAGCTTACCCCGGAGCTATTGCCGTATATCGCGACAGCCTGCTTTTTGTGGCCAACATTGAGGCTGAAGGCGCGCGCATTCCAACCATTTCGGAAACCACCGGCAAGGCATCTTACAATGCGCACCGCATGATGGCATCGGTTTCGGTTATTCCGGTTCCCCAAAAGCAGCAGTTGCAGCAATACACCGAAAAAGTTGAAAAAATCAATCAGAAATTCAGGATTGCGCTGACCGAAAAAATGCCGCGAAAAAATGTCGTCCCGGTTCCGGTACCTGTTCGGATTGGCGAACCTTCGGTGTTTAAGCATGTCGTTTATATTATCAAGGAAAACCGAACTTACGACCAGATTTTGGGCGATCTGAAGATGGGTGATGGCGATTCTACTTTGTGCATTTTCGGCAGAACCATTACCCCGAACACCCACAAATTGTGCGAAGATTTCCATTTGATGGATAATTTTTACGCTTCAGGAAAATGTTCCGCAGAAGGACACCAGTGGACCGATATGGCCATTGTGACCGATTACATCGAAAAAAATGTGCGGGCCTGGTTTCGCAGTTATCCGCATGTGCAGGAAGATGCGCTGGTGTATGCACCAACCGGTTTTATTTGGGATAATGCGCTGAAACATGGTAAAAGTGTACGCATTTACGGCGAGGCCTGTGTGCCGGAATACGATGAAAAAGCCACCTGGACCTCCATTTATGAGGGATTCCGGAAGGGTGAACCTTTTGTATTTAAGAACAATACGACCATTAAACCTGTAGAAAATATTCTGAGCCAGAATTATCCCGGATACGATAATCACCAGGTGCCCGATGTGTTGCGGGCAAAAACGTTTATCGACGAACTCCGTGCCTACGAAAAAATGGAGGGCGACCAATGGCCCGAACTGATTGTGATTGCACTCCCGAACGATCATACCGGCGGAACACGGCCCGGCTTGCCAACACCGCGGGCACAGGTTGCCGATAACGATCTGGCTCTGGGGCAGATTATTGAGGCGCTTACCAAAAGCCGTTTCTGGAACAATACGGCGGTTTTTCTAACCGAAGACGATTCGCAGTCTGGCTGGGATCATGTTTCGGCCTACCGCACCGTGGGCATGGTAATGAGTCCGTATTCGAAAATGAAAACCACCGTGCGCACCAATTACAACCAAACATCGATGGTGCGCACCATTGAACAGATTTTGGGAATTCCGCCCATGAATATCGGCGATGCTACTGCCATGCCCATGTTCGACTGTTTTTCGTTTACTCCCGATTTTACGCCGTATCAATCAGTGCCCAACCTGATTCCGCTCGACGAAATGAATAAACCGCTGTCGGCATTGAAAGGCGCGGAGTTGCATTATGCCAGAAAAAGCATGGAACCGCAATTTGATCATATCGACGCGGGCGAAGACGACTTGTTTAACCGCATCCTCTGGTTTGCCATGAAAGGCAAAGAAGCCTACCCGCGCAAGTTCAGCGGAAAAGAGGAGGACGAGGATGAATAGCCCGAACGCTGAAAAAAGAATAGAAAGGGAAAATTTATTCAACATTAGTTTCATTCGTATTGATCTGATCTGCTGAAAGCTTTGTAACTTTAGGCAGCTATTTATTCACCTAAAAATTTTATACCATGAAAAAATTACTGTTCCTGACTGGCGATTTTACTGAAGACTATGAAACCATGGTTCCTTTTCAGATGCTCGAAATGGTTGGTTACGAAGTGCACACCGTTTGTCCGGATAAGAAAAAAGGCGATACCGTTAAAACAGCCATTCACGATTTTGAAGGCGACCAGACCTATTCCGAAAAACCAGGTCATAATTTTGCCCTGAATTACAGTTTTGATGATGTTAAGGTAAGTGAATACAGCGGATTGGTCATTGCAGGTGGCCGGGCTCCCGAATATTTAAGGCTAAACAAAAAAGTGATTGAAATCGTGCAGTACTTCTTTTCGAAAAACTTGCCTGTTGCGGCTATTTGCCACGGAATTCAGATTTTAACGGCTGCCGGTGTTGTAAAAGGCCGAAAGTTGACTGCTTACCCCGCTGTTGGTCCCGAAGTAACTTTGGCCGGTGGCGAATTCCAGAATATCTCGGTTAACGGCGCTTATGTCGATGGTAATCTGGTTACTTCGCCTGCATGGCCTGCCCATCCCAGTTTTATTCGTGAATTTTTAAAAGTGATGGGTGCCAAAATTGAGATTTAAGGATTACCGAAAGCCCACAAATCGTACTGAAAGCGGCTGAATAACGGATCAACTCCGGGGTTCAGTCGCTTTTTTTGTGTAATTCTATTGGTGGGTAGTTAGTGATTATGAAAAGGTTATTTGAAGATATATTTTTTAATCAAATTAAGTATTTGGCAAATATTGACAATCTTCTTATAAAACCAGAGGGTTTGCCTGCTTATAGCTTTATCAATCGCAGAATATATTCGACCCTGGTTGAGGTCGTACAAACACATCCCGGAATTTTATATAAATATTTGATGCCGGAGGCATCCCATGGTATTCATTAAATGGCTAATTGAATGAATTCAATTAAAACAGCTTTTAACCTTTCGTATTGTTTTTTTTGCTTACGTTGTTCTGTTTAAATTGAAAAATTTTAATTCGAAGTAAAAAAGAAAAGACAGTGAATTTTGATAAATTCGTAGCCCGGGTAAAAGATGTAAAAACAGCTTGAAAATTCATCGCTACCCGAAATGTTTATTGTGCTGAAAAGCGTCTATACCTAACCAAAACGAACCGTATGAAAAGATCTGTTGTACTTAGCTGCCTTGTATTTCTTTTTTTTCTTTCCGCATTTACCGCTCCCCTAAACTTAGCCGTAGTTGACTTAAAATGCGAGAACCTGCGCGAGCCCCTGGGCATCGACCGAACGGCGCCCCGGTTTAGCTGGAAAATCAGAAGCAACAAAAACGGAACGGAACAAAAAGCGTTTCAGGTACTTGTGGCCTCCAGCGCCGATTTGCTGCAAAAAGATCAAGCCGATCTTTGGGATTCCGGAAAAACAGAATCTTCGGCCAGCATCCTGGTTCCTTACCGGGGAAAACCCATCGGTTCAGGGCTGGACTGTTTCTGGAAAATCAGGATTTGGGACGAAACCGGAACTGTTTCTTCGTGGAGCCCGACGGCTCAATTCAGCATAGGTTTACTGAATAAGGAAGACTGGCAGGCCTCGTACATCGGTTTCCGTACCGACGCCGGTTACAGCGAATGCCCTCAGCTAAAAAAGACTTTTACAGTTAACAATTCCGGCGAAAAAATACTTTTGCACGTGAACTCGCTGGGCTACCACGAAGTGTATCTGAATGGACAAAAAGTGGGCGATGGGGTTTTGGCGCCTGCCGTGTCGCAGTTCAGCAAACGCTCGTGGGTGGTTACTTACGATGTTTCGTCGTTGGTCAGGAAAGGCCAAAACGACCTCATCCTGTGGCTGGGTAGCGGTTGGTACACGGTTGGTTTGCCGGGCGTTGGTAACAATGGTCCGTTGGTGAAAGCGCAGTTGGAAAAATTAACCGATAACAAACGGGAAATTTTGCTGGTGACAGATGCAAGCTGGCAGGGGCGGAAAAGCAGCTACACCAGGCATGGCGACTGGCGTCCTCATCGTTTTGGCGGCGAAATCGTAAATGGTTCGCTGGCCAAAAGTGATTTGTCGGCTGAAAACACCGCAGGCCGGATCTGGAATCCAGCTTCGGTTGTCCCGGTTCCTGAACATGCGGTAAGTCCGCAAATGGTGGAACAAAACAAGATTACGGAAACCATAAAACCACTGGAAATAAAACCGCTGGGTACCGACACGTTTTTGGTAGATATGGGAAAAAGCCTGGTGGGCTGGACCGAAATACGTTTCGGCAAACTGAACCCGTCGCAGCATATTTTGCTGGAATATTCCGACCACCTGGATGAAAACGGAAAGTTTCGTGATCAAAAACAAACGGATCGTTACATCGCTTCCGGAGAAGACGGGGAAGTATTCAAAAATAAATTCAATTACCACGGATACCGGTATATCCGGATTTCGAACCTGAAAGAAGCCCCGGCGGCTGAAGCGGTTACCGGCTATCTGGTTCATACCGGTTTTGAGGCAGCTTCCGGATTTCAGTGTTCCGACGTGGAGATGAACCAGATTCACGACATGGTCAATTACACGCTTCGTTGCCTCAGCATTGGCGGCGATTTGGTCGATTGCCCGACCATTGAACGCCTGGGCTACGGTGGCGATGGAAACGCTTCGACCGAAACCGCGCAAACGATGTTTAACCTGAATCCGTTGTATGTCAACTGGCTGCAGGCCTGGGCCGACTGTGTCCGCGAAGATGGCGGAATGCCGCATACTGCGCCCAATCCATATCCGGCTGGCGGCGGTCCGTACTGGTGCGGTTTTATCATTACGGCATCGTGGAAAACCTATCTGAATTACGGCGATGTGGCTATTCTTGAAAAGTATTATCCGGTGATGCAAAAATGGCTGGAGTATGTAAAAACGTATTCGCCCGATGGTTTACTAAAACCCTGGCCCGATACGGATTACCGGGGTTGGTTTTTGGGCGATTGGGCAACCCCGACGGGAATCAATCAGAAAGACGAAGCTTCTATTGGTATCGTGAACAACTGTTTTGTGGCGGTTTGCTACGATAACATGCAGCGTATTGCGCAGGTGCTGGGCAAAACTGCCGATGCCGGAAGGTACGCGCAGAAAAAATCGGAGCTTCAGAAATTGATTCACCAGTCGTATTTTGATGCTGCCAAAAACAGTTACGCCACCGGAACACAAATCGATTTAGCTTACCCGCTGTTGTCGGGGGTTGTTCCGGAAGGACTAACCGGCGCGGTTACGCAAAGTTTGGTAACCGAAACCCAAAGCCGCGACGGCCATTTATCTACCGGGTTGGTTGGAATTCCGGTTTTAACGGAATGGACAGTCCGGAATCAGGCTGCCGACCTGATGTATTCCATGCTGAAAAAGAAAGATTATCCGGGCTATTTGTACATGATTGAAAACGGCGCCACCACCACCTGGGAACATTGGAACGGGGAACGGAGCCGGATACACAACTGCTACAACGGCATTGGCGCCTGGTTTT
>JAIBEY010000053.1 GCA_019459525.1 Prolixibacteraceae bacterium | reverse complement strand
GGAACATTTTTTCGGTTAACCGCCGCGAATCTTCTACCCGTTTCATGTATTTAAAAATTTTCTGGATCATAAATACGCCAATGGCAAATGCCAGTGAAGTGATTACTCCGCCCCATACGAAAATTTCGCGGTAATCCTGTGGTTTAATGTTACTTACATATGGCAAAAATTCAACCAGGCGCATAACAGCCATCAGGATAAATCCCAGGGTGAGCAGCATCCACGAAAAATTGTATTTGGTAACCCGGGTAAGTTTGAGGGCAACAGCCACGGCAAAAAATTGCAGGATGATGGCAATTACGAAAAGTATTTTAAGAATCATAACAGGAAGATTTGTATGTAGGCAAAGTTACATCGGATTCCATTCTATTTTATTCGGGATGAGCGATAAAAACAGAAAATTATCGGGTATTAAAATGAATGTTCAAGATGGGTAAGGCAGAAAAATGAAATATTAGAAAAAAAAGATAATTTTATCTGCTTCAAATGCTTCATTTGATAAGTATGTTGAATGATTAGTAAGAGAGGAATTGATGTGAACAAACCTATAAATCTAAAATACTGGCTCGTAGCTTTCATATTTATAAACATTGCATTCTCGCTGAATGTACTGGCTGTAAAATTTTATAGCGTTAACTCATTGTTTGGCATCTCTTCCCGTGTAACCAACTCAATTTGTAAAGACGATAACGGTTTTATCTGGGCATCATCAAAAACCGGTATTTTACGATTGACCGATAACGATTACCGAATTTATCAACTTCCGTATAAAACAGCCGGTGCAATTGTTGTTAAATTAATTTACGAACATTCAAAACTAATTGCCTACACCAATAATGGTCAGATCTTCTTATATAACCCGGTATATGACAGGTTCTACCTTGTGGTAAACTTAGGCAAGAATTTTAGTAACGATCAGTTTGATGTATATGCTTTATTAATAGATAATTCTGGTGGTTATTGGATCGCGTTAAACGATGGATTGTATAAATATGATTCAGGAAAACTTACATTAATTGATGATGTTTCGCAGGAGAGGTATTCGATAACCTGGCTTGATGAGCAGCATCTGATCATTGCAAAACCTACAGGATTCTGGTCGCTGGATATAAAATCGCTGGAACGTAAATGTATATACGAAAATAGGAGTGTACATCCGTTTTTAGTTTCATCATTATTCTTCGATAAAGCCAAAAACAAACTCTGGATCGGGACTTTTTCGAATGGTTTGTTTTGCTTTAGTTTTGATTCAGCAAAATTGAATCCTATACTTCAATCATCCTTTCCGAGGCAACCCATTCTTGCCATTGAAGAAAATTCCGAATCGACACTTTTGGTCGGTATTGATGGACAAGGGGTTTGGGAACTGGATAAGAATAACAATCAGATATTAAATGTTTACAAAGAAAATGTAGATGATCCATATTCTTTGCGTGGAAATGGAGTTTACGATATTTTTTACGATCGGCATAAGCGGGTATGGGTTTGTACCATCAGTGGTGGGGTATCTTTCTACGAACTTTCTTCGCCGCTTGTAAATCAGATTACCCATCATGCTAACGATGTAAATTCTCTGGTAAATAACAATGTGAATGGTATTTTGGAGGACCGTGATGGTAAAATCTGGTTCGCCACAGACAATGGCATCAGTTGTTGGGATATGGCTTCTGATCAATGGAAAAACTTCTATTTCAATAAGCTTGAACAAGCCCAGGTATTTCTTACACTCTGCGAAGATGATCAGGGACGGATTTGGGCAGGCAGTTATTCATCAGGAATATATGTGCTCGATGGAAAGACGGGACGGGAGCTAGCGCATTATTCCAGGGATGAGAAGGAATTGGTGTCGGTAAGTAATTTCATATTTGATATTTTTAAAGATAGCCAGGGAGATTTGTGGATTGGTGGAATCAATGGGAAATTCATTTGTTATCAATCAAAAGAAAATAAATTCAGAACATATACCGAGTTGCCAATAAGTTCATTTGCCGAATTATCGCCCAATCAAATCCTTTTGGGGTGCAGTAACGCCATAAAGTTGTTGAACAAGCAAACGGGTGATATTAAAAGCTTTCTGTCGGGTTATGTGGTTCAGGATATCTTTGTTTTAGGTGATATTGTTTGGGTTGCCACAAGTGGTGAGGGGTTGTTGGAATATAATTATAAAGTCGGAAATATAAAAACCTATACCACACATGAAGGATTACCATCGAATTTCCTTAATAGCATTATTTATGCTGATAATTGCCTCTGGGTAGGGACCGAAAATGGTTTGTGTCGTTTTAACCCCAAAGATAAAACGGCGTTTACCTTTTCTTCCATAGTTCAATTGTCGGGTCTTTCATATAACAAAAGTGCACTTTTCGGATTGAAAGATGGGCAATTGGCCTGGGGGACTAATAACGGAGCCATTTTTTTTGAACCACAGTCGATCAGGGAGATTTCGTCGAAAGGAAAAATTTTCTTTCAGGATCTGACCATTTCCGGGAGGTCGATCAGGGAAACCCCTTCATTTAAATTGAAAATGCCTGTTGATAGCTTACAAAACATCAGCTTGAACTATTCGCAAAACACCATTAGTCTCGAATTGATTTCAATAGGCATGCAATCGGGCTCAAAATTTTCGTGGAAACTGGAAGGATTTGATGAGGGCTGGACATCACCGTCAGGGAACAGTATCATTACTTATACCAACATTCCAAGCGGAAAATTTGCATTAAAAATTAAGTTGTACGACAGTTCTTTATCGAACGTAATAGCCGAGCGTTCTATATCCATTAAATTGATTCCTCCATTTTGGCGAACAGGCTGGTTCTGGATGTTTGCTGTTGTAGTGATGTTAGGTGTCTTTTTCCTTTATTTTCTGTACTACATTAACAGGCTGAAACAGGAACATACCGAAGAAAAGGTTCGGTTTTTTACCAATACTGCACACGATATCCGGACTTCGTTAACCTTAATCAAAGCTCCGGTGGAGGAATTAGGTAAAGAAAAGAACCTAACCGAATCGGGGAAGTACTATTTAAACCTGGCCATTGAACAGGCCCGTCAACTTAGTTCGGTGGTTACCCAACTGATGGATTTCCAGAAGGTAGATATTGGCAAGGATCACCTTTTGCTGTTGATGACAGATATTGTAAAACTTGTTTCAACCCGAAAGATCATGCTGGATTCTTATGCGAAAAGTAAGCAGATCGAACTTGTTTTTGTTTCTGATCGTGAGAGTTATACGACGGCTGTAGATGAGTCGAAAATGGAGAAAATCATTGATAACCTGATTTCAAATGCGATAAAATATTCTCCTGAAAATAGTCAGATACAGATTGATCTCAAGTGCAATGACAAAAAATGGGTACTTCAGGTAAAAGATAACGGTATTGGTATCAGTAAAAGGGCTCAAAGGCAATTGTTTAAGGAATTTTACAGAGGCGATAATGCAATCAATTCCAAAGTTGTCGGCTCCGGAATCGGGCTTTTGTTGGTTAAAAATTATGTAACCATGCATGGCGGTAGCATTAGTTGCAACAGCCAGGAAAACATCGGTTCAACATTTCAGGTTATAATTCCATTTAAATCGAAATCGGTAGAGTTGGTTGCCTCAAATGCGCTTTCTGATAGGCAAATTGATTCCGGCAGTATTCCGGAAGTTTCATTGCCAACGGAACCTGCAAATGAGCTCGCAACTTCGAAAGAAATGAAAGTGCTGATTGTTGAGGATAACGACGATCTTTTGAATTTTTTAAAGCGTGCCCTCAGCAATGATTTTAAGATATATACAGCCGTTGATGGCGAAAAAGCCTGGAGGTTCATCCAAAAGCAAATTCCTGATTTGGTAGTTTCTGACATCATGATGCCGAATATGGATGGGTTTGAATTGTGTAAAATCATGAAATCGACCTACGAAACCTCGCATATCCCCATTGTTTTGCTTACAGCTCTTTCCGAAAAAACGGATCAGTTGCATGGTTTAGGACTGGGGGCGGATGATTATTTAACCAAACCTTTCGACATGAATCTTTTGATCCAGCGCATCAAATCAATCATTCGGAATCGGGAAGTGGTCAGGGAGAAAGCCTTGCGGCTGATAACGGTCAAATCATCAGAACACATTCTGGACAACGAACTCAACGATAAATTTGTGAGGAAAATGCTGGAAGTGGCGCAAGCCAATATCTCCAATGTAGCATTCGACAAAGATGAATTTGCTGCTGCAATGAATGTCAGTTCTTCGCTACTTTATAAAAAGATTAAAGCATTTACTGATCAATCGCCCACCGATTTTATTAAAACCGTCAGGCTTAATCATGCTGTAGAATTATTGCAGTCAGGAAAATATCCGGTTACTGAAGTTAGTGAACTTTGTGGTTTTGCCAGCGTGGCCTATTTTAGTACCGTTTTCAAAAAACATTTTGGGAAATCGCCTTCCGAAATAGTAGAGTGAAAGAATTGCTAAGGTTTTTTCTCAGTTCATTTGATTTCATTCGAAAAGATACGAGTTCATTATTTGAATTATAATGCGTTCTCATGGATCTCTCATGCCAGATGATTTCCACTTTGAACAATATTTTCATTTCTTTTTGTGCCGCCACATTTAAAATAATTTCCAGCGGCATGTTCGTTTCAATAGATGAAAATTTTCAAGAACTTTGTTTTTTTAGATAATTACAGGAGGTGAACATCAGCAGTTGCCAATCTTTTAGGTTACTGATGTTTACTTTATCCATTTTTACTTCTTCGTGAAATTGCATCTTGAAATGCTGTAATAGGGCTGATTATTAATGATATATCTGGGTTTGTAGATTCTTTTCAAAACCCGTAATTGATATTTTATCTAAAATTGAAAATAGAATATCTATTTTTAAAAATCTGTGTCAGAAGCCCTTCGTAGTTTTATTCCGCTTAACTTACTTACAAACCCGAATTTTTATGAATAGAAAGTTATTATACCCATTTTCTGACTTTTTACTCAAGTTGCTTCTTTTTAAAAATTCAATTGTATTATATGCTTTTGAAAATATACGCAGTATAGAAGGACAGCATAAATCCATTTATTTATTTGCACCTGATTTTTTTCTTATGCTTTTTAAGCAGAACGGAACAGAACGACACTCGAAAGTAGCATTTCGTAATTCAGAATACCCCAAAACTTATATTTCGACGAAACTTTTTCCTGAATGGAATACAGTAAAAACAACAGACAATGGTTGTTGACGAACCAATTGAAAAACTATCAAATAAAAACAACATATGCATAAAAAAAAGAAAAACTATTACTAGGTCAGGTTAACCAGAGATTGGTATTTACCGGAAAAATTCCGATGATTACTTTAATGTGTTTATTTAATTGATTAACTAAAATTTAAATTTATGAAAAAAAAATGGTTCGCAAAGGTGGCAATGATTATGCTGCCCATGTTGCTATTGTCGTTTTTCACCTATGCCCAAACCACTCAGGTAAAGGGTTTAGTAACCGATGAAGGTGGAAACCCAATGGCTGGAGTAAATGTAGTAATACAAGGTACAACGATTGGTATTATCACTGACACCGATGGAAGGTATCAGATTAGTACAGATTCAAAATCAACACTTTCATTCTCATTTATTGGGTACACTACCCAAGACATTTTAGTTGCCAAACAAAAAGAGATCAATGTAAAACTTCTTCCGGACAATCTACAAGTGGATGAAGTTGTTGTGGTTGGTTATGGTACTTCAAAGAAAAGCGACATTTCAGGATCAGTAGCTTCAGTTAGTAGCGAAGAAATGTTGAAAAAAAATCCGACCAACATTCTACAAGGATTACAAGGGGCTGCTGCTGGTGTATTGGTTACATCACAAGACGGTGCTCCAAATGCAAATGCAGCCATTCGTATTCGTGGTGTTGCAACGATTCATGGCACTGCTAATCCGCTGTATGTAGTAGATGGTGTACAGGTCGGTACAAACGCCAATTTTCTTGCTCCGAGTGATATCGAGAGTATTGAAGTTCTGAAAGATGCTTCTGCTACTGCTATATACGGCGCTGCGGGAGCTAATGGTGTGATCATGATTACTACTAAACATGGTAGGGTAGGTTCTACGCATGTTACTTTTTCAGCTGACTATGGGGTTCAAACTTTAGCTTCAACATTGGATGTTGGTAATGCTGACCAGTTTGCATACAATATACGAACAGGTCGCGCAAACGATGGTGCAATTCTGGCTAATCAAATTTTCGCAGCACAATACGATGGTAAAAGAAATAGTATTGACTGGCAAGATGTAATGACACGCACTTCGCTTAAACAACAATATAATTTGTCTGCTTCAGGAGGTACGGAAAAGACCCAGTCTAACTTCTCATTAAGTTATTTGAATAATGACGGTATTGTAATCAATACGAATTACAATCGTTTGACTGCCCGTGCCAATGTAATTACTAAAGTCGCTAATTTCATTGAGATTGGTGGTGATATCAATTTTGTTCATTCAGAATCACATGGGAGTAATGCTGCTACCGGGAATAATGGTAACCTTTCTTCCCTCCGTGATATGGCTTTCTTTTGTCCAACTTTAGATTATGTTACGCCAGGTGGTGTTTATGTGGGTAATAAATATAAAAATGCCAATGGAACTTATGGCGCTGGTTTTCAGACTTCAACAGGTTACGATGGAGGTTCTCCTGAGAATTTATATGCCACGCAAATGGAAAATAATGGGTTAAGCAAAAACAACCAGGTTTTCACCAGTGCTTATGCCAATATTAAATTGTTTAAGGGTTTAGTTTTCAAATCAATAGCATCTTATAATCTTTCTACAGGCAACTTCGAAAATTTTTGGGGTAATAAAAAGCGTTATGAAGCCGACGGAGTAACGCCTATTACTTTACTGAATTACGATGCCCGATATCAATTGCAAATTGATAATAATCAAAGTAATACACTTGCCCTCGAGAGTTATCTGACTTACAACTGGAAAAATGATATTCACAATTTGACTTTGATGGCAGGTAATTCTGTAACTAAAAGCTTTGGAAGCTGGAGTTCGGCCAACGCTGTTGATTTTCCGGGAGATAACATCCGCGATATCAGCTTGACAAGCGATATCACTACCAGAACTGGCAGCGGCGCTTATAACCTGCAAGTTCGCGGTATTTCGTACTTTGGTCGTGCCATGTATAGCCTGAAGGACCGTTACATTTTAACAGGTACTATTCGTCGCGATGGTTCTTCAAACTTTGGTGCCGATAACATGTTTGGTACTTTCCCATCGTTAGCAGCAGCCTGGCGTATTTCAGAAGAGAATTTTATGCAAAGTACTCCGGCTATCAGTAACTTGAAACTTCGTTTAGGTTGGGGACAGACGGGTAACTCAGGAGGCCCGACCGATAAATCTGTTGCCGCATTAACTTCAAATACGATTGCTTATTATTATTATGCACAAAACGGAGTTGCAGGTTTAGGTTCAACCCGTCAAACTGCCAACGGTTATGCTATTCCGTTGGTTGATACCAGGTTGAAATGGGAGACCAATGAACAAACCAACATCGGTATTGACTTAGGACTCTTAAATAACGATATCAACATAACCGTTGATTATTTCACCCGGACCTCCAAAGAATTGTTGATGGATCAGTCAATACGCCCATCAGCTGGTTATACCAGTGTATATACTAATTTTGGAGAGATTCAGAATAAGGGTCTGGAATTCAGTGTAAACTATAAAAAGAAAATAGATCAGGACTGGAGTATCGGAGCTACATTAACTGGGTCAACCTTAAAAAATAAAATTGTAGAAATAGGTCCTGATCAGTTTTATGTTAATGGGACTACAACCAACGACGGATCCAACGTAGGTGCAGTTGCAGCCGCTTCCGGCGTGCACTGGGACGGGCACTCTATTATGCGTGAAGGTTATGCAGTTGGTTCTTTCTATGGTTACGAAGTTGAAGGCGTATTCCAGTCTAAAGCCGAAGTCGATGCTGCCAACGCTGCTGCCGTAGCTGCTGGTCACTCTCAGTACCAAATGGCGAATACTTCCGCCGGTGACTTTAAGTATAAAGATCTTAATGATGATGGTTTTATTGACCAAAAAGATATGACAATCCTGGGCAATGGTTTCCCTAAAGTTAACTATGGTTTGACCTTAAATACTTCTTATAAAAATTGGGATTTCTCAATCTATGGTTACGGAGTATTTGGTCAGGAAATCTATTCCTACTCAGCAATGACATTATCAAACATTTACGGAACAGACAACGGAACTATTCCCAATATATTAAACTCTGCTTCAGCAGAAGCCTGGACTCCTGAGAACAAAAGCAACACGCTTTCAAAGTTGTCAATTCTGGATTTCAATCAAAACATGCGTGGTTCTTCTGCATGGGTTAAAAATGGTGATTTCTTGAAAATAAGCAATATACAGGTTGGTTATAATTTTGACAAGAGCTTGTTGAAATCGTTAAGCATTGAAAGCACTCGCCTTTACGTTTCTGTTCAAAATGTACTCTGCATCTCCAGTTACAACAAATATGGTGACCCGGAAGCCGGACAGGGAAGTGTGCTCTATACCGGTTTGGATACAGGCCGTTATCCTAGCCCACGTATTTATTCGTTTGGTTTGAACATTCAATTCTAATTGTTCCACTTAAATACAGATTAATATTATGAAAAATATATCAAAAATATTATTTACGCTTGTCAGTTGTTTATTCCTGTTAGGAATAAGCTCCTGCGACGACAAGGAATTTTTGACGGTTCCACACTATTCCATTTTGGCTGCCGATCAAATGTTTAAGAGCGACGAAGATGCTAAGGCTGGTCTTGTTGGATGCTACGACATGATGCTTCCGGTTACAGAAACCAACGGAGACTGGGGTTTCAAACCGAATTTGTTTGTTGGAGGTCACCCAACAATGGATACCCAGGCAACCGGTTGGGACAAAGACTGGAATACCCAAAACTGGAATCCAGGTAGCCCCGAACTGTTGAGCGGTTGGAAACATTGCTATAAAGCAATTTCCCGTTGCAATGATTTCCTTGCCGGTCTTGAAACTGCAGATAAAATTACCCCTGCTTTAAAAACTTCACTTGATGGTCAGGCCAGATCCGTGCGCGCTTTCTTCTATATGTGGCTGGCAAAAAATTTCGCTCGTGTACCTATGTTGGCAACAGGCGAAAATTATATTAACACTCCCGAAAAAGCACGCGCAGCAACCTACACCGAAATGTGGGATTTCATCATCGATGATTTGAAAATAGCAGCTGAAGAACTGGACTGGGATCCATTGAATGGCGAGTACGGACGTTGTACCAAAGGTTTTGCTCTTTCATACCTGGGCGAAGCTTATATGTGGAAAGCATACCGTGTTCCGGAGCAAGCTAAAGCGAATTATACTCTGGCCGCAGCAGCTTTGAAACAAGTAATCGAGAGCGGTAAGTACGAATTAAATCCATCTTTCACTACCTTGTTTGATCCGGGAGCTGTCTGGACAAAAGAATCTATTTGGGAAGAGGTTCTTGACGAAGGTTCGCAATGGAACAGTTGGAGCAACCTAACCGATGCTCACGCTTGGGTAACCTATTTTACTGCTTGTCCGGCAGCCGGAGGATGGGGTTCGTTGTATCTCTCCTGGGAATGGTGGAATTCTTATGAACAAGGAGATAAACGTCGGGATGCTTCGGGTGTTCAAGGGGCTGTACCAGGGATTAACCCTGCATGGAAATCTGCCACGAACTACGGTTATAATCCGTATCTGCAGCAAAGTATTGTTACCGGTGACGGATTGACATCTCACTATCACTTTTACAAAGATGGTGAAGCTGCTCCTTCCATCTGGAGTTTGAAATATTGGCGTACTTGCCGTGCAGACTGGAATGCAATGTGGGGACCTCAACAGATTTATTATAAACGTTATACGAACGTATTGTTTGACTACGCTGAATGCCTGTTCCAATTGAATGGCGAAAATGACGCAATTGCCTGGGGTTATATCAATCAAATTCGCAACCGTGCGTTCGGTAATTTGGAAGTTGGTAAAAAAGCTGCTTTGACAGCAACTTATCTTCCTTATTATCAGACAATAGCTCAATTTTATATTAGTAAAGGCGATGCCACAGTAAAAGTACCTACTGAATATCCAATTCCGTTTAATGAAACCACAGTAACTGTTTCTGATGCCAAGACTTATTATGCACAGGTAAAAGCTGATAAAGGTTTTTCATCTCCGGTATGGTTGGTTGCTTTGGGTCAGGAACGCCGTAAGGAATTTAATGCTGAATGGTGTCTTGCTCAGGATTTGATCCGTTCCGGCTTTATGGAAGATCACATTAATCGCAATTATCCAAAGGGGGTAGGTTATCCAAACACCAATCCTCTGGTACAGGATGCATGGCAGACCAACCGTACTTTTGATTACGTTCCAGCAAAGATGGATATGCCAATCCCAACGGAAGAGTTGTTGAAAAACAGTTTGTGTGATCAAAATGATGCTTACAAATAGTAGGTAATAATGTTAGGAAGCTGGTTGTGTTATTAGCAATACACTAGTTCCTCAACATGAAGAAAAGAATGGGGCTGTCCTGAAAGACTGAAATTAGTTGATGATTCACCTGATTTGAGCAATTTCAGAAAATCATTTCGGACAGCCCTACTCTTTATTGAAAATGAAAGCAATAAAAGAAATTTCCTAAATCAAGATTTTTAGCCAATCCAACTCAAACACGAATTCGGATTTCAAATTATAAACAATGTTTAAACTAAACCTTACAGCCAAACCGAAGACACTTTTCGTACTAATTTTTGTCACAGTAACTCTGTGTTTCATTTCTGAAACATCAAAGGTGCAGGCACAAACCAATTTGTCGAACAATAAAGCTACTTTCTATTCCGGAGTTTACCGGAATGTTTTTAAAGAAGCCGGATATAGCCAGCCGGATATTGATCAGAAAGTGGACAAAGCTTATTCCGATCTTTTCGAAGGTCCAAATCGTATTTATTTCGAAGTAGGCGATTCTATGGCCTATGTTTCGGACATTAAAAACCATGATGCCCGCACCGAAGGCCTTTCGTATGGGATGATGGTTGCTGTGCAGCTCAATAAAAAGGATGTTTTTGACCGGATATGGCGTTGGTCGAAAAAATACGTTCAGCACCAGGAAGGCCCAAGAGAAGGGTACTTTGCATGGAGTATCAATCCGCAAACCATGAAAAAGAATTCCGAAGGTTCTGCTTCCGATGGCGAGTTGTATTTTATTACCTCGCTTATATTTGCTTCAAACCAATGGGGAAATAATTCGGGCATTGATTACTATGCCGAAGCCCGCAGAATTCTGGATGCCATGTGGAAAAAAGATGGTACCGGAAATATCTACAACCTGATTAACCTTAAACACAAACAAATCTCCTTTGTGCCTGAAGGTAGAGGCTATGAATGGACTGATCCATCGTATCATTTACCTGCGTTTTATGAAATATGGGCCGAATATGCCAAAGACGGACATGAGCAATTTTACCGCGATTGTGCCGATACCGCCCGCGTTTTTCTTCACAGAGCCTGTCATCCGCAAACTGGTCTGACAGCAGATTATACCGACTTCTCCGGAAAACCTTTTTCAACACCATGGATGCCGGCAGCTTTCCGTTACGACTCGTGGCGGGTACCCATGAATATTGCCATGGACTATGTCTGGTATGGGAAAGATAAAACCTGGCAGGAAGACTATGCCACCCGAATTCAGGGTTTCCTGAGATCAAAAGGGATTGACTCATTTGAAGATCAGTTCAACCTCGACGGCACAACGCCCGAATTTATTCTTCAGGCCGGAGGTTTTAAAAAACTAAGGCACTCTCTGGGTCTGAAATCTACTGTTGCTTCAACTTCTTTAATTGGCAGGGATAAAGAAGGCCTTGATTTTGTTCATGCCCTATGGAATGCCAAACTTGAACCTTATGAAGATGGCTACTTCGATCCCTATTACGACGGCTTACTTTACTTATTCAGTCTCATGCATTTGAGCGGTAAATACCAGATAATTACGCCTCATTAATCCGAACCCATCTATAAGAACCGCTCATCATCGTTCAAGATATTAACCCTTTATTATCTATTTTTTGAAATAGTATAACCAGAATTGAAATCCCTGACTGAGCTCACAGTCTATTTTTGTTTGAGAAACTTAAATTACTGATTATAGGAGAATGAATAGAAACAGGGAAGTCAACAAAATTTCTGATTTTAATTACGACTAATCGAAATACCAAAATGAAACTAAATTCACTTTTAATTGCTGTTCTTTTGCTTTTGAGCCTAACCGGTTTTTCTCAAGCTAAATTTAATTATCCTTCTCCGGGGTTTGATATGGCAACCGAAAGTATTCCTCATGGGAAAATAGATACCATAACTTATAATTCGACAACCGTAGGTACTAACCGTAAAGCATTGATTTATACCCCACCGGGTTATTCGAAAGACAAAAAATACCCGGTTTTGTATTTGTTGCATGGTATTGGCGGCGACGAAAAAGAGTGGCTTAACGGTGCCCATCCCGAAGTAATTCTCGATAATCTATATGCTGAAAAGAAAGTTGAACCCATGATTGTAGTACTTCCGAACGGTCGTGCCATGAAAGACGACCGCGCAACAGGAAATATTATGGCTCCGGATAAGGTTCAGGCGTTTGCCACCTTTGAAAAAGATTTACTCCACGACCTGATTCCATTCATCGAAAAAAAATATCCGGTAATTAATGATCGCGAGCATCGCGCCATTGCCGGTTTGTCGATGGGAGGGGGGCAATCACTCAACTTCGGTTTAGGTAACCTCGATAAATTTGCCTGGGTAGGAGGTTTCTCATCGGCGCCCAATACCAGGAAACCAGAAGAATTGGTTCCAGATCCGGCAAAAGCCAGGGAACAATTAAAACTACTCTGGATTTCGTGTGGCGATAAAGACGGGCTGATCGGATTTAGTAAACGAACTCATGATTACCTAAAAACTAACAGCGTTCCGCATATTTATTACGTTGATCATGGATACCACGATTTCCAGATTTGGAAAAACAGTTTGTACATGTATTCTCAGTTGATCTTTAAACCGGTTGATGTTGCTTCTTTCGGTCAAATGGGTAATGTTGGCCGTCCAGCTGAAACCAACATCCGTTCGGCCAAATATCCCCGGATTTTACCCAACGGGCAAGCCGTATTTCGTATAAAAGCTCCTGAAGCTGCAAAAGTACAACTTGACTTGGGCAAAAAATACGACATGGTTAAAAACGCTGAAGGCGTTTGGGAAACGACCACCGATTCGTTGAGCGAAGGTTTTCATTATTACTCATTAATCATTGACGGATTGGCTGTTGCCGATCCGGCCAGCGAATCGTTTTACGGAATGGGTCGCATGGCCAGCGGCATTGAAGTGCCTTTTAAGGGTGATGATTACTACACGGTAAAAAATGTTCCGCATGGCGATATCCGCATCAAACGGTATTATTCGAATCTAACCAATAGTTGGCGCGATTTTTACATGTACACGCCTCCGGGTTACGACCAGAACTCTACTGAAAAATACCCTATTCTGTATATTTTGCATGGTGGCGGCGAGGACCAACGCGGTTGGGCAACTCAGGGAAAAACCGATTTGATTATTGACAATCTGATTTCGCAAAAGAAAGCCGTGCCAATGCTTGTGGTAATGGTTGACGGTAATATGCCATCAAAAGGATTTGGCGAAGAAGCGTTGCGCTTGTTTGAAAAAGAACTGAAACAAACCGTCGTTCCGTTTGTGGAGAAAAACTTCAGGGTAAAAACCGATGCCAATAGCCGGGCCCTTGCGGGTTTGTCGATGGGTGGATTACAAACGCTTCATGCCGGAATTCAAAATACTGAAATGTTTGCATATCTGGGTGTTTTCAGTTCAGGCTGGTGGGCCAATCAACCGGCGCTTTCCGATCCGCAATACGCATTTATGAAAGAAAATGCCATCCGGATTAACGGCAATTTGAAACAGTTTTGGATTTCACAGGGAGGTAAAGAAGACATTGCCTGGCAAAATTGCCAAATCATGCTCAAGAAATTTGATGAAATGAAAATCAAATACACCTATTCAGAGTATCCCGGAGGGCATACCTGGCCGGTATGGCGAAACAACCTCTACAATTTTGCCCAACTGCTATTTAAATAAATTAGTGATGAAACATCTAACCAAAATACTGCTAATCTTTTTGCTCTTGACTTGCACACTTGGTGCTACTTCGCAGAGCAAACCGGTTCAAACAACCATTTGTAATCCAATTAACCTGAGTTACCGGTTTTGTCTCGATGGTACTATTCCGCGTCGCGAAGCTGCCGACCCAACCATGGTCGTTTATAAAGGTGAATATTATCTATTCGCTTCACGCTCGGGTGGATATTTCCATTCAACTGACTTAATCAATTTTGATTTAATTACAACAGACGATCTTCCGTTGGAAGATTATGCCCCAACTGCGGTTGTAATGAAAGACACCTTGTATTTCATGTCATCAGCTTCGCCAACGGTTGAAATATTTAAAACAGCCGATCCAAAATCGGGAAAATGGAAATTAGCCAACGCAGCCTTCCCCATTGGGATGATCGACCCGGATTTGTTCCTCGACGATGATGGCCGTTTGTATTTTTACTACGGTTGCTCCAATGTAAATCCAATTCAAGCAGTTGAGCTGGATACCAAAACGCTGAATCCAATTGGTAATCCAGTTGCTGTGATCAAGAGTGACAAGAAAAATTACGGGTGGGAACGGTCTGGCGATTACAACGAAGTTGGTAACGATCCTTGGATTGAAGGAGCCTGGATGACCAAGCGTAACGGCAAATACTATCTGCAATATGCTGGTCCGGGAACGGAATACAAAAGTTACAGCGATGCCGTTTATGTGGCCGACAAGCCACTTGGTCCATTCAAACTGGCTGAGCATAACCCAATTTCCTATAAACCGGAAGGTTTTATTGCAAGTGCTGGTCATAGCAGCACTTTTCAGGATAAATTTGGTAATTACTGGCATATTTCGTCCATGACGATTTCAGTAAAACACATGTTCGAACGCCGCCTCGGATTGTTCCCAACTTTCTTCGATAAAGATGGTGTGATGTATGTTTATACCGGTTTTGGCGATTTTCCATTCAAAATGCCAGCCAAGAAAATTTCTGGCCCTGAAGAATTATTCCCAGGCTGGATGTTGCTTTCGTACAATAAACCGGTTGAAGTTTCTTCTGAAGAGACCGATCACCCAAAAAAATATGTCGCCAATGAAGATATTCGCACCTACTGGAGTGCAAAAACCGGCGACAAAGGTGAATGGATCAGCATGGATTTGGATAAAGAATCGACTATCAATGCCATTCAAATAAACTATGCCGAAAATAATGCCACCCTAAAAGGACGTGTTTCGGATGTTTATTATCAATACCTGCTCGAATATTCGTCGGACAATAAAACATGGAAAACTTTGGCCGATAAAACCCAAAGCAAAACCGATGTTCCGCACGATTACATCGAATTGAAAACACCAATCAAAGCCCGTTACATCAAACTCACCAATTACAAGGTGCCAAGCGGAACGTTTGCCATTGCAGGCTTGCGTGTTTTTGGTAATGGTGGCGGAAAAGCTCCGGTTGAGGTTAACGATCTGAAATTGGCCCGTCAGGAAAACGACCGTTGCATCGTCAATTTAAACTGGACAAAAGTTCCCGGAGCCGTTGGTTATAACATCCGCTACGGAACCAGCAAAGACAAATTGTATCACAATTATCAGGTGATTGGCTCTGAGTCTTTGACGATCAGGAGTTTAAATAGTTTTCAGAAGTATTATTTCACTATTGATGCTTTCAATGAAAATGGCATTACAAAAGGCAAAAGCATTATCGAACTTAAGTAACCAACGAATCATGAAAATCAAAAATCACATTTCCATTTTACTTTTTTTTGTGTTAATCGGATTTAGCCAATACTCAAAAGCCGATTATCCTATTGTTTCTCACCGTCATTTAGCCGACCCCGGTTCAATGGTTTATAACGGAAGGGTTTACCTCTATTGCTCCAATGACGATGAAAACCCCGGCGACGATCAATCGGGTTATCAGATGAAGTCAATTGTATGCGTTTCGAGCAGCGACTTAAAGAACTGGACCGATCACGGTATTGTTTTCGAAGTTCCCAGCGGTGCGTCCTGGGCAGGTAAAAGCTGGGCTCCTTCAGCCATTGAGCGCGATGGTAAGTTTTTTCTATATTTTGGCAACGGAGGCAACGGCATTGGTGTGGCTACGGCCAACAACCCATTGGGCCCGTTTATTGATCCACTTGGCAAACCACTGGTTGAAAATAGTACTCCCGGCGTGCAACCTGCCAAAAATATGTGGCTTTTCGACCCGATGACCTTCATCGACGACGACGGGCAAGCCTACATGTATTTTGGAGGAAATGGAGACAACAATGTGCGTGTGATCAAATTAAACCGCGATATGATCAGTGTGGATGGCCCAGCCATTCATTTGAATGCAAAAAACTTTTTCGAGGCATCGTGGATGCACAAACACAACGGAACCTATTATTTCTCCTATTCCGCTAATCCGCGTGCTCAAATGCGTATCGATTACATGACAAGCACAAAACCAACATCTGGATTTACTTATGGTGGAGCAGTTTCGAAACAACCACCGCTAAACGACAACAATAACCATCAGGCAATTTTTAAATTGAACGGCGAGTATTACCAAGCCTATCATAACCGCGTAGTGGCCAGACAGGCCAATATTCCTCCGGTTTACAAACGCAATCTGTGTATCGACCAATTCAAGCACAATGCCAGTGGTGGCATTGATACGATGGTGAATACCGTTGATGGGGTGGTGCAATTGGCATATCTAAGTCCGTTTGATCGTGTTGAAGCCGAAACCATGAATGCCCAGTCTGGTATTTATACTGAAACCTGTAAGGTAGGTGGAATGAATGTTTGCAACATCGAAAACGGCGACTGGATCAAAATCAGAGGCGTAGATTTTGGGAAAAAGGGTGCGAAAAAATTTAGCGCCAGCGTCGCTGGAATTGTCGCAAATGGCCAGATTGAACTCCGTTTGGGTGATCCCTCAGGTACTTTGATCGGAACCTGTAAAGTTGATCCTACCGGCGACTTGCAAACTTGGGAAACAGTAACCTGCAAAGTTGAAAAAGTTGCTGGTGTTCAGGATCTTTATCTGAAATTCACCGGTGGCGAAGGTAAATTGTTCAATTTCGACTGGTGGCAGTTTAGTGCAAAATAATTTTAGAAACGCCCAAAATCTAAGGAAATGAAATTAAAACTTGGAATCATCGTATTGGTCGGAATTCTTACCGCTGGCCTAAACGCCTTCTCACAAGATCCCAATTTTCACATCTATCTCTGTATCGGACAATCGAACATGGAAGGAGCTGCCCGCGCAGAGTCTCAGGATTCAACAGTCAACCCTCGCTTTCAGGTTATGGAAGCAGTTAACTGCGAAAACCTTGGTCGTGCGAAGGGTTCGTGGTATCCGGCTGTGCCGCCGTTGTGCCGGTGCCGAACCAATCTGGGTCCGGCCGATTATTTCGGAAGAACGATGGTTGCCAATCTTCCGGAGAAAGTAAAAGTGGGGGTGATTGTAGTGGCTGTTGGTGGTTGTAAAATCGAGCTTTTTGATAAAGATAATTATCAGTCTTATGTTGAAACCGCTCCGGGCTGGTTGAAAAATATGGTAAAGGAATACGATGGAAATCCTTACGGTCGTCTGGTTGAAATGGCTAAACTGGCACAGAAGGATGGTGTTATCAAGGGCATTCTACTTCACCAGGGAGAATCGAACCCGAACGACAGCCTATGGACCCGAAAAGTAAAAGGTGTTTACGACAACCTGATGAAAGATTTGAACCTTAACCCAAAAGAAATACCTCTTCTGGCAGGAGAAACTGTAAATGCCGATCAGGGTGGAGTTTGTGCCGGTTTTAATCAGGTTATGGCTACACTTCCGCAGACACTGCCTAATTCTTATGTCATTTCTTCAGCTGGCTGTGCCGACGGTCCTGACAATCTTCATTTTAGTGCAGCCGGTTACCGCGAACTGGGAAAACGATATGCCGAAAAGATGCTTTCGGTATTGGGTTATAAATAAAAGAATAAGATAAACTCATTCTACTGTACTGAACCTAAATAAATTACGAATTATGAAGCGAGTTTTTATTAAAAATAACGTTGCCGTCATTTTGGTATTCGTGTTGTTGACCGGAGGAAATTGTTTTGCACAGTCTCCGTCAACCATTACCGAAGACTTCAAACCTTCGTCAGTCAATCAATCCGGCAAGGAGTACCCGCAGGTCAATTCTGAAGGTCGGGTTCGTACTCAAATTTCAGCGCCTGATGCAAAATATGTCCAGCTTGATATTGGAGGCAAAAAATACGATCTCGTGAAAGATGAAAAGGGTGTTTGGACTGGCGAATCGGCTCCACAGGACGAAGGTTTTCATTATTATCAGTTGAATATTGATGGTGCATCAGTTCCCGATCCCGGAAGTTTATATTTTTATGGAGCCAGCCGATGGGGTAGTGGTATCGAAATTCCAGCTAAAGACCAGGATTTTTATGCGTTGAAAAATGTACCTCATGGTCAGGTGATTGAGCTTCCTTATTTCTCGAAAACCAACAACAGCATGCGCAGGTGTTTCATTTACACACCTCCGGGATATGACAAGGATACTCAAAAACGCTACCCTGTACTGTATTTGCAACATGGCGGCGGTGAAAATGAAACCGGTTGGTCAGCTCAGGGCAAAGCCGGACTTATCATGGATAACCTGATTGCTGAAGGCAAAGCCAAACCATTCATCATTGTAATGGACAATGGCACCTGGAGTATGCAAGGTCCACCAAGAGGTGAACGTCCCGCAGGCGGCGAATGGCCTCCAAAAGGTTGGGCCGATGGCTTTACCAAGACCTTGATAAACGACATCATTCCGATGGTCGATGCCAACTATCGTACACTGGCCGATCAAAAGAACCGCGCTATGGCCGGACTTTCGATGGGCGGTATGCAAACTCGGGTGATTACGCTGGCCAATCCCGATGTTTTCTCACATGTCGGCATGTTCAGTGGTGGAAGTATTAGCATGGAAGATGTCGAAAAATCTCCTGGGTTTAAAGAAAAAAACAAACTGCTGTTCATCAGTTATGGCAGCCGCGAACTCGAAAACCGCCGGGCTGGTTTCGGTGGCGATCCAAAAGAAAATACGAATAAGCTGAAAGAGGCTGGAATGAATACCCATTTTTATGTCTCTCCACAAACAGCCCACGAATGGCAGAGTTGGAGACGTAGTTTATACCAGTTTGCACCACTTTTATTCAATAAATAAAAAACCAAAATGATGAAAAAATATTCAATAATTCTAGTATTACTGCTAACTATAGCTGGCTCGCTGTGTTTTGCACAGACAAGCCAAACAGTCATT
This sequence comes from Prolixibacteraceae bacterium, assembly GCA_019459525.1. Lineage (GTDB taxonomy): Bacteria > Bacteroidota > Bacteroidia > Bacteroidales > Prolixibacteraceae > Aquipluma. Next base: position 4,664 of record JAIBEY010000053.1, on the reverse strand, counting down.
GTTGAAGACTTTAAGCCTTCACCAGTTAACCAGCCTGGACACGAATATCCGCAGGTAAATTCAGAAGGTCGGGTTCGTACTCAAATTTCGGCGCCCGATGCAAAATATGTGCAACTCGATATTGGAGGCAAAAAGTACGATCTTGTAAAAGATGAAAAAGGAATTTGGACAGGTGAGTCAGCACCCCAGGATGTTGGCTTTCACTATTACCAGTTAAACATTGATGGCGCATCGGTGCCAGATCCCGGTAGCCTTTTCTTTTTTGGAGCATGTCGTTGGGGAAGCGGAATTGAGGTTCCTTCCAGCGATCAGGACATCTTCGCAAAGAAAGATGTTCCTCATGGCCATGTTGACGAAATCTATTTTCCATCGAAGAGTACAAATTCTTCACCAAAGGCTTTTGTTTATACCCCTCCAGGCTACGATAAAGAAACATGGAAGCACTACCCGGTGCTGTACCTGCAACATGGTTATTGCGAGAATGAAACTTCGTGGGCAGAACAAGGTCGTGCCAACCTTATAATGGACAACCTGATAGCCGAAGGCAAAGCCAAACCATTCATTGTAGTAATGACTTATGGCATGACCAACGAAATCAAATTCGGAGGCCTACGTAATTTTGACATTAAACCGTTCCAGACCGTACTGGTTGATGAATTGATTCCCTATATCGATGCCAACTTCAGAACCCTGACCGATCAGTCGAATCGTGCCATGGCCGGTCTTTCAATGGGAGGTTTTGAAACTAAGTTGGTTACCCTGAATAAACCGGAGGTATTTTCATATTACGCCTTGTTTAGCGGGGGAGTTTATAATCCGGAAGAGGTCAAAGCTCATAGCAAATTAAAACTTATTTTCCTGAGTTGCGGAAGCAAAGAAAGACCCGACGGTGTAAAAAACTCTGTTGAGGCACTGAAAGGCGCGGGTTTAAATGCTGTTTCATATATTTCGGAAGGTACAGCCCACGAATTCCATACCTGGCGCCGAAGCTTACATCAGCTTGCTCAACTTTTGTTTAAATAGTTGAAGATGATAAAACATAAAACATTAGTAGCTATTTTCATTGCCTTGTGCATGGGCAGCATGGGTTTTGCCCAAAAAGGAACGGTACTGGAAGACTTTAAACCATCGGAAGTTAACCAGCCCGGGAAATTATACCCGCAGGTGAATTCTGAAAGACGTGTCAGGACAAGTATTTTGGCACCGCAGGCAACTAATGTTCAGCTTGACATTGGCGGTGTAAAATACGATCTGGTTAAAGATGAAAAAGGCGTTTGGACAGGTGAATCTGCTCCGCAAGACGAAGGTTTTCACTACTATCAGTTGAATATCGACGGAGCTTCAGTTCCTGATCCCGGAACCAACTATTTCTACGGTGCCGGTCGCTGGGGTAGTGGTATAGAAATTCCAGCTGCGGATCAGGAGTTTTATGCATTGAAAGATGTTCCTCACGGCTTGGTCAGTGAGAACATCTATTTCTCGAAAATTACCAATTCGTACCGACGGTGTTTTGTCTATACTCCGGCTGGCTATGAAAAATATGCCAAAACCCGCTACCCGGTGCTTTATTTGCAGCATGGAAGTTTCGAAGATGAAACAGGATGGCCAACACAGGGAAAAGCAAACCTGATTCTCGATAATTTGATTGCTGCCCAAAAAGCGGTGCCAATGATTATCGTAATAGATAACGGTTACGCTTACAAACCACAAAGTGGTGAACCAGGCGCACGTCCTGTGTCTGTTTTTGAAGAAGTGCTGATCAACGAAATTATCCCGATGATTGATACAAAATTCCGCACCATTGCCGATCGTGAGCACCGTGCGATTGCCGGTCTATCGATGGGGGCAAACCAAACTATGCGCATCATCATGAACAACCTCGACAAGTTTGCTTCGTATGGCGGTTTTAGTGGCACTTCCAATTATCCAAGTTCCGATGAAATTGATCCGGCTACTTTTCTGGATGGAAAATTCAATGATGGCGCAGCATTGAACAAGCAAATAAAGGTCTTCTGGCTCGGTTTGGGTACCAAAGAACCCAATCCATTCCCCGGCTCCGTTGGCGCATTTCGCAAAATGCTGGAAAAGCAGGGAATTAAATACGTGTATTACGAATCGGAGGCAACAGCCCACGAATGGCTAACCTGGAGAAGGTCGTTGCATCAATACGCACAGTTATTATTTAAATAGATAACCATATAAAATATGAAGACTTTACTTTATTCAATTGCATTCGCATTGATTACGAATACTTGTTTCTCACTTGCACCAGAACAGGTAAAAGTTAAACAAGGAATTGTTCAGGGAACAATTGAAGATGGGCTAAGGGTTTTTAAAGGAATTCCTTTTGCAGCGCCACCAGTTGGCGAATTGCGCTGGAAAGCTCCACAACCTGCCGCAAAATGGGAAGGCGTTAAACAAACTACCGAATATGCTCCAGCCCCATTTCAGGGCGGCAACCCTCCTTCTGGGAAAAGTGAAGATTGCCTGTACCTGAACATCTGGACTCCGGCAAAATCGGCTAACGAAAAGGTACCTGTTCTGGTTTGGATTTTCGGTGGTGGTTTTAGTTTTGGCTCTACTTCAGAGCCTGTTCACAATGGCGAACACCTTGCACGGAAAGGCGTTGTTCTGGTGAGCATTGCATACCGTGTTGGTCAGCTTGGCTTTTTGGCCCACCCTGAATTGAGTGCGGAAAATTCGAATAACGTTTCTGGTAACTACGGCTTGCTCGATCAAATTGCAGGTCTGAAATGGATTCAGGATAACATTGCCGCCTTTGGAGGCGACCCGAATAAAGTAACCATTTTTGGCGAATCGGCTGGCGGAATTTCAGTAAGTATGCTTTGTGCTTCGCCTTTGGCCAAAGGTTTATTTCATGGCGCCATTTCGCAAAGTGGCGGTTCATTTGGCCCTACCAGGGCAGTAACTTTTCCCGGCGAAAATATGAAAACGCTTCTACAGGCCGAACAGGCAGGAATTGAATATGCCCAAAGAGTTGGAGCTACTTCGATTGCCGATTTGCGCAAAATCGAAGCAGACAAACTTCCGATGGGAATGGGTATGGGTGGTGCATGGCCAATTGTTGACGGATATGTGATCCCCGATGATCAGCACAAGCTTTACGAAGCCGGAAAGTACAACGATGTTCCGGTGCTGATAGGTTATAACTCCGATGAAGGCGCAAGTTTTTCAAGAGAAAAAACGCCGGAAGAATACATTGAAGGCGTAAAAGCGCGTTATGGCAAGTTTGCCGAAGACTTGATCAAAGCCTATCCGGCAACAGAAAAAACAGTTCCGAAAACCGCCCGCGACCTTGCCCGCGATGCCGCTTTTGGTTGGCAAACATGGAGTTGGGCACGACTCCAGTCCCAAACCGGAAAATCGAAAGTTTTCTATTATTATTTCGATCAGCACCCTGAATATCCGGAAGATTCACCCCGGTATGGTTACGGTTCCCCTCATGGTCAGGATGTGGCTTATGTGTTCATGCACCTTGATGCTGCAAACCCACAAACCACCAAATCTGATTTTGAAATTTCAGAAGCCATGGGAACTTACTGGACCAATTTTGCAAAATATGGACATCCAAATAGCGAGGGCGTTCCTGAATGGCCAGCCTTCAGCGATGTAAATCCCGAGGTGATGTATTTCGGCCAGAAACCTTATTTAGGCCCGGTTCCAAGCGCCGAATCGCTTAAAGTACTTGATGCATATTTCGAATGGAGAAGGAGTCCGGAAGGAGCCGAATGGGCAAAATAAATCAAGAGAAAAGATGAAGAAGTTAATCTTAAATGTCGGCTTGCTGGTCTTTGTTTTTTTGTTTTGTGGCACCATTCAAGCTCAGGATAAACTTTACAAAAACGAGTTTCCAATATCTGATGTGACGTTGCTCGATGGACCCTTTAAACATGCGCAGGACCTTAATATTCATGTTTTGTTGGAATACGATATCGACAGGCTGATTGCCCCTTTCCGCAAAGAAGCCGGGCTGCCCGAAAAAGCAAAATTGTATCCCAACTGGGCCGGGCTTGACGGACATGTGGGTGGTCATTATTTGTCGGCGCTGGCCATGAATTATGCTTCCACAGGCAATGCCGAATGCAAAAAGCGCATGGAATATATGATTTCAGAATTGAAAGCCTGCCAGGAAGCCAACGACAAAAATCACCCCAATTGGGGAAAAGGTTATGTGGGTGGTGCGCCCAACAGTCAGCAAATATGGAGCACTTTGCAGAAAGGCTATTTTGCAGCTTACCGCGCAGCCTGGGTTCCGTGGTACAATGTGCATAAATTGTATTCGGGCTTGCGCGATGCCTGGCTTTATGCCGGAAATGAAGATGCCAAAGATATTTTCCTGAAATTCTGCGACTGGGGAATCAACATCACTGCAAATCTTTCTGAAGAGCAAATGCAACAGATGCTTGACACCGAACATGGCGGGATGAACGAAACGTTTGCCGATGCTTGCCAGATGACCGGCAACGAAAAATACATGGTTGCAGCCAAACGGTTTTCGCACCGGATGTTGTTGGATGCCATGGCCGCCGAAAAAGACAATCTCGATAATAAACACGCCAATACACAGGTTCCGAAAGCAGTCGGTTTTCAGCGCATTGCCGAACTTTCGCATGATGCAGTTTATGCCAAAGCCGGAAGTGGAT
>JAIBEY010000104.1 GCA_019459525.1 Prolixibacteraceae bacterium | reverse complement strand
TCGAAAGAAACCGTCGTTTCAACAATTGGAGTCAATGTTTCACCAACAGTTATTTTTCGCCACGGTGTTGCTCCGGGAAGCGCAAGACCGGGAGCTGCTGTTCCGTTTCCATTGTTTTCGTCTTCCATCGGAAAGCCAATGGAATACAAACCTCCGGTACGACCAATCAGCCTGCTACCGCAATAACGACTGTCAACACCGGTTTCTGAAATCAAAACCCATCCTAAACCGTTCACCTTAAATAAACATGGGAAAGTATATCCGTTACCCTGACCATTTTCACCCATTGGAGCATCAACATTGTATGGAATCTCGTAGCTCGGCATTGTTCTGGCAAAACCAACCATCGCTTTGCTTTGCGCAGTCAGGAAAGTGGTTGTTCCTTCAGGAAATACAAAACCCGATGTTTCTTCATTCACCCTGCACGAAAGCCGTTCTTTCTGCGGGTAAACTTTATACTGAAATGCCACATCGTTATTGCTCACCCTGAAGACCACATCGAGGGCTGGCTGATTTTCTTTCAGGAAAGAGAACACTCCTTCGCTGGCCATATAATGAACTTTGCTTTGTTTGATGTTTGGCAATTCGTAAGTCTCATCAACCTTCCGTTCGCTCACTTTTTCATTGAGCGTCAACCCCTGAGAAAAGTCGCCCACGTTTGTTTTCAAGCCAAGCGGGGATTCTTTCAGGAAAAGTTTGTCGTTATAAGTGACACTATAGGTTGGTGCGCCACTGTTGGCGGAAACGGCAACAACGAGTTTCCCGTCAGGACTGACAAGTTTTTTATCTTCAGCCTTTACAAAGCCGATGATAAGAAATAGTACAAAGAATAATGAGCTTATTTTCTTCATGCTGATTGTTTTATTTTATGAGTATTTGCTTAAATGCCTAAAGCCCCGAAGGGGTTAAATATGATAAGATTAAAATTCAACCCCTTCGGGGTTGCTGTTGGGACCGGTATGTTTTTCCCCGCACTTCGTACGGGGTTATTCATATTTAGTCCCTTTGGGACAAAGAAATAAGTATTAAAGCGGTTACTCATATTTTATTTTTTTCCGAAATCTGATCGGTTATATGGAAGTAATCGAAATCAGCATAACCACCCGGATTCTTCGACGCATAGTTGAATAATCCGAAACGATAGCCCATAAAGTGTTCCAATCTATACTCCATTTTTAGCTGATTTCCAATAGCTTTCCAGGCTTTCCCATCGAGGCTGTAGAAGAACTCGGCAGTATCAATTTTATCCCTGAAGTCGCATTCAATTTTCAGGTAAACCTTGTTTTGCGAAAGCGGGATACTTTGCATTTCTGTTGGTTGATCGGTTTTGTTGCTCACCATAAATACAAACTTTTGTCCGTTGACGATTTTAACGCCAACCTGACCGAATTTTGACTGCAATGCGCAAAGGCCGGCAAAATCGCCTTCTTTCATGTTCGAGGCATCGAGCATAGTAGAACCGGAACAAACCGGGCCGAAGGTGCGCTGGGTTAAAGTGTTTCTTGATTTCAAGAAAAGGCTGTCGATGCGTCCGGTTTTCAGGCGTAAAAATCCTTTGCGTTCGGTAACCGACCAAAGACTGTCATCTGGGTTGTGGTTCCACTGCCAAACCAATGGCAATGCAGGTTCGCCTTTTTTACGTTCGAACTCGTCGCTGCTTACGATGCCCGGGATTAGGCCAGTACTTGCAGGCAAATCCAACGTTTCAGAAACTTTTCCGCCAACGCCCAGAACAGGCCAATTCTCTTCCCAATTTACAGGAACAAGGTATGGGATGCGACCTACCGAACCATTATCGCGGAACAAGTAGGCAAACCATCTGCCGTCGGGAGTATCAACAAGTCCACCCTGTGCCACGCCTTTATCCTGAAGAGCGACCTTTCCTTCCCACGGGCCAGTAATCTTATCAGCTCGATGAACCACCACCGTGCGCATTCCACCGCGTGGCCAGGCAATGTTAAACAGGTAGTATTTGCCGTTCACCTTAAAAATCTGCGAACCTTCGCCTAAACCAACATTTTTTCCAATTGGGGCATTAGCATCTTCAATGAGAACCCTTTCCGTCCCTTCTTTTACACCCGTGAGGTCGTCTTTTAATTCAATTATCTGCAGTTTTCTGACGCCCCAAATCATGTAAATTTTCCCGTCATCGTCGAAAAGAATGGTATGGTCATGGTAAGCCGGTGCGAAAGTGATTGTTTCCCAGGGACCTTTTTCGATGTCTTTGGTTTTGTAGATATAGGTTTTGTTTGTCGTTTGTGCAAAAGTGGAAACATAGTAAAACCCTTTGTGATACCTGATACAACTTGCCCAGGTACCTTTTCCGTAAGTACTTTTTCCGTTTACAAGGTTCATCGCGTCAACATTTGCCAGCGTGTCGTAGGCATAACTCACCATTTTCCAATTGACCAAATCCTTCGATTTCATAATAGGCACGCCCGGGCTCATGTGCATGGTTGTGCTGCTCATGTAATACGTTTCGCCTACACGAAGCATAGACATATCGGGAACGTCGGCGTGAATGATTGGATTTTGTGCGGAATTCTTTTGTGCAACCACCACATTGCCAAACAGAACAGATAACACGCAAACTATGCTTAAAAATTGAAAATTCATACGTATCTTTTTTGAAAATTATTTCCTTTTTTGAAGGAGAATTCTATTTAACCGGGGTTACTCCTTCTGCGGTTTGTATCACTTTCTGAATCGTTCCGTCGGGATTATAATACATGTAATCGACACATACCGAACGGCGATAATTACCTCCGGTTGGCAATGCGCCATTGTGATAAAAGAAGTAGGTTTTCCCTTTGTAATCGATGATTCCGGCGTGAGTTGTGGTACTATTCTGTACCGGATCTTGAATCACACCCTGGTAAATCCAGGGACCTGTTGGACTTGACGAAGTACAGTATTCGATGGTCTCCGGAAATTTTGCGGCATATAACAAATAATACAAGCTGTTCCGCTTGTAAACCCATGGACCTTCGGTATAGTTTTGCGGTTTAGGGATAATCACGACAGGACCATCTGCTTCGATCATATTTTCCTTTAGTTTCACGTACCTGCAACTCAGGTTTCCCCAGTACATATATGCCTGGCCGTCGTCGTCAATAAATACGGTAGGATCGATATCATCCCAGCCATGCTTTACATCAGTGGTCATTTCATTCACGATAAGCGCCTTGCCTATCGCGTCTTTAAACGGTCCGGTTGGCCTGTCAGAAACAGCTACGCCAATAGCAAAACCACCTTTGCTGTTCTCGTCTGCTTTGTGACCAACTGCCACATACCAATAGAATTTCCCATTACGCTCGATACATTGGGCCGCATAAGCATCATCGCCAGCCCAAGCAAACACCTTTGGTGATAAAACAGTACCCCAGTCTTTCCAGGTTACCATATCGGTAGTTGAAAAAAGCTGATAGTCGCGCATTAAATAATTAAGCGCGTTCTCCGGCGCAACATCGTGTCCGGTGTACAAAAACAGCGTATCGTTGTACACAATTGGAGCTGGATCGGCAGTGAATAGGTGTTTGATAATGGGGTTTTGAGCTTTAATGCCCAGGAATGTAACCAAGGCAAACATTGTCATTTTAATTTGCAATTTCATCTGTTTATAATTTGTTTTTTAGTTGTCAGATGGAACTCGCCAATAATCATCCTCCTGTGTGAGAAGTAATTCTCATGGCTCGTTTCATATTATAGATTTTTAGTTATTTGATCTCACCAGCCTGATATAATACACAGCTCCGGCAGTGTTTCCGGGCAAAGCCTGAAATTTTACCCTGATTTGTTTTTTACCTTGAACCATCGAATCGGGTATTTCGTAGTTCACCTCCTGAAACTTACTTTGATTCCAACGTCCAGTATTGTCTTCGGTTACCAGTTTTTCATTGTCGATGAAAATGTCGAATTTTCGGTTTCCCCACTCAGCGCCCCAGTAGCGGACAATCAGACTCAACCCGGTTTCTGAATTGGTTACCATGTTGTAGCTGAAATACCCTTCGTTGCGGGCATCGCGCCAAAATTCATCCTGAAAATTTCCGGTGGTCGATTTCAGTTTTTCCATCTGGTGGTCGGCTTCGGGTTGCTGTTCGCCGGGAGCCACAAAATCGATGGTTCGTTTTTGAAGTTCCATCCTTTCATTTTCCACAACAGCCAGCGAATCGAGGTAGTTTTTATACTTCGATTCGGTGAGCCACATCCAGTAAATCATGTACCGCGAATCGTGAATTCCGAAGAACGGTTCTAATTCGATATTTACCTTGTTTACCAAGTTGAGCGAAGCTGTAAATGTGAGTGGTTTATCTTTAACGGGGGTGAGTTTCCCTGCAATGTCATCCAAACTATTTTCAATGATAATCGGGGCTTTATCAACCGGAAGCCGCTCTCCGCCTGCAATATGTCCCCAACGACTGTCGTTTGCAACCAACCCTTTTAAATCTTCGGTCCCGGTTTTTGCGCCGAGCAAAATGGGGCCATGCATAATGGCAATATAGTTGGACACATTCGGCATTTTTTCAACCGAATTGTGCATGGGCAGTAAAATCTGAACTTCATCGCCCTTCTTCCAGTTTCGTTCAACAGCCACATACGACGAAGGGTTGCCATCAATTTCAACCAGTTTTCCATTGACCGAAATTTTCAGCGCTCCTTCTTTTACCCACGACGGATAACGAACCATCAGTTTAAACTTTGCTGTTCCTTCTGTGATTTTCAGAGTTGTTGTTTCTTCATTTGGAAATTGCGTTTCCTGCACAAGTTTTATCCCTTTTTCGCGCCAGTTGAGCTCCGAAGCCACAAACAGGTTCAGAAACAATGAATCGTTCTGATGGGTGTAGATAAAATGGCTGTATTTTCCGTGGTTTTCCATTCCACTGCCCACACAACACCACATGGCCTCGTTGGGCTGCGAATAAACGCGGTAATGCCGCGGACGAGCCGGGGTAAAATATACAAATCCGCCGTGTTCAGGATGCTGGGTCGAAAGAATGTGATTGTACATCGTGCGTTCGTAGTAATCAGCATATTTTACCAGCGGATTCATGCGGAACAAATCTTCCGTCAACTTCAGCATGTTATACGAATTGCAGGTTTCGGGGCCTTCCACATCGTTTACAAAATCGGTACACGAAGCAACACTTGGGAAAAACTCCCTGCGGCTGTTTCCGCCAAAAGCC
>JAIBEY010000082.1 GCA_019459525.1 Prolixibacteraceae bacterium | reverse complement strand
TTACCCCAGGCAGAGGAAGACCGTCGCTATCCACCACTTTTCCTCGAATTGTTTTGCCCTGGTAGGTTTGCAACAGATTATCATTTTGCCCAACAGTCAATACAATTAAATCGTTGTTTAAGACTTTGTAACTGATTTCAGAGTTCAAAAACAACTGGTCCAGAATTGCTTCTACATTGACATCTTTTACGTTCAGGTTAACTTTTTCGTCGATCAATTTAAAATCGTCGTTGAAGAAAAACCGGAACCGACTTTGATCCTCGATTATATTAAAAACCTCGCGTACTGTTTTTCCCTTGAAATCCATACTGAATTTCGTGCTTTGCGAATAAACAGTAGCACTGATCTGCATCGTAAATGCGAGAATTAACACCGTTGTAAGCTTCATGATTAATAATAGTTTTTTCAGTTTTCCCCTTCCAGGGAAAATCAATCCAATTAGATTTTTTTTCATACATTTGAAATGTTAGATGTTTGACTTCCAATGCCAGTGGTCTTTTCACAAAAACTGACATTGATTAATGGTTAACACTATTAACTTACAGGGGATAGATTCGGCAAAAATCTACTCCCTGTTTTTTTTCTTCATCGTTTATTTTTGTTTATACAGTTTTTCAAATTCCGGTACCCGTTTGTCGTTACGCTCAACGAATACTGTTTTACCAACAATCACATAATCAATTGGAGATGATATCTTTATAACATCCATAACCTGTTGAAGTGTTTCATCGTCAAGAGTTCCGGAAAACCTAAACCGTTTGATGTCTTCAGATTTAAATTTGAAACTAAAATTGTATTTCCGGCTTAAAATTTCGGCTAGTTCGCCCAATTGTTCCCGCTCAATAATTAATTGGTTTTCTTTCCACGAAACAATCGATTTCGGATCAATTCCCGGAGCAATAACCAACCGGTGTTCCGGTATATAATTTAATTCTTCCTTTTTCTCTTCCAATTTTTTGATGACTTCAACCGTCAACGTTTCTTCGGTTTTATAAAAAGTTGCCTTTTGGTTAGGTGTGAGATAAACACCCTCCAAAATATCCTCGGTTGAATGCTGAAGTGTTACTTTTCCTTCAACCATCGTGGTTTCAATGGTGGCATCGTCCTTATAAGCCTTTACATTAAACTCGGTACCAATGGCTTTTACCTCAAATCCAAAAGCATCGACAATAAAAGGAAGTTCCTGATTTTTGGCTACCTTAAAATACCCTTCACCTTCCAGAAAAAGCAGGCGGTCGTTTTGATTAAACGTGGTAGAATACCTGATTTTACTCCCGGCATTAAGCCAGACGCGCGAATCGTCGGGTAAAATAATTTCGGATGTGGAACCCAATGGTGCCGTGACCTCGCAAAATGAAGCCGTTGATTTTATTTCGTTCCGGAGCAGAAAATAAGACAACGTTCCGCCAAGGATAAAGGCAACAACGACAATAGCTGCAATGCGAACCGCGTTAAACCGAAGGTTGATTGTCCGTTTGTTTGACTGCTGTTCTGAAATAATTTTCTGAATGGACCTGAATAACCGGTCGTAATCGGCATCCTTGCCCGAACCGGCTTTTTCGAAATCCGAAATTTCGTTCAGCATGGCGCTTTTTATATTCCCTGAAATATCAGCATCCAGGAACATTTCTTCCAAGTGACGAAGTTCTTCCAGATCACAATTGCCTGATTGGAATTTATTCAGCAGGCTCTTAAATTCACTATTTACGAATTCAGTATTTTTCATTTCAATGGTAATACAAGATGGATTAAAACACTACTCACACGAAGGTTGATTTTTTTTTGAGAAGGGAAATATCTAATTCTAAAACGATTGGTATCCAAAAGCAATAAGGAGTACAAGAATCGGATAATCGTCGTTCAGATGGAGTTTTATGAATTTGGCAGCGCGGTAAATCTGATTTTCCACCGTTCGGATAGACAGATTGAGCTGCTCCGCAATTTCGGCATTCGTTAAGCCTTTCCACCGGCTCATAATAAATATAGTACGTTGCTGTTCCGGCAGTTTGGTCAAAAGAATATCCAGCTTTTTATTTAATTCCTGAAATTGAATGGACGATTCAGGTGTTTCGCCGGTTACCTGGTCGAGATTTAGGGCGTGCTTCTCGTATTTTTGTTTGACAACCCGGTGCTTCAGCTCATTAAATACTTTATTTACGGTAATGCGGTACAGGTAACTTTTAAGCGATTTTTGTACATCAACATCTTCTCGTTTTTCCCACACCTTAAGAAAAACATCTTGTACAATCTCTTCAGCCTCGAAAGAATCTTTCAGGTAAGAGTTTGCAAAACGGAATAAAGCCTGGCTGTAAGAATCGTAGATTTTACGGAATGCATCCATATCCCCACGCCTAAAACGCCCAATCAGCCTCTCATCAATATGTTCGTCAATTTCTGTCAAATTTGTTTCTATTCGCTAAAATAATTCGGTTTTAAGAGGCCTAAATATAGATTTTAAAATTCATTTTTTATCTTGAACCAAATGCGCAATCAAAGAGCCCGCCTGACAGTTTAATTCCTTTAAAAGTTTAACTGCCAAACGGGCTTATGCCATATTTTGTATCCGGAGTTTTTCAATTATTTCACTCCAATCATCGGTTATTTTTGTTCACATACCACTAAACTATCAACTTTTCAACACGTTGCGACGCTGCTTTAGTTGCTATTTCACCACCGGGAAAGCCACAATCCTGATTTTGGTACAACCCACCGGAATTAAAGTGAGTTGCTCTATCACCTCCGAAACGTTCCCTTTGTAAATTCCGTCGCGGGCGGTTACCGGTTGGGGTGCCACTCCGTTGTAAGCCAGCCATTCCGGAATTTGCCTCCCCATTGCAGTAATTTCAATGGGTGCATGTTCCTGGTTCCAGATAAAATCATCGGTGACCGGTTTAACCTTTTTAACTTTTAGCAACTCCTGTGGCTTTTTCACCACATCCTGAATCAATCCAAAATTCCAGGCAGATTCCGGAAAAACGGAATAATAATCTCCTTCGTGTTCGTGGTGCCCTTTTTCCCAGCGTTCTTTTACTTTCAACGCATAAACCAGCGGGCCACGTTCTACGGCTCTCGAATTTTTGCCCCAGTTTGACGTTGTTACCTCCATCGGAAATTCGAGCTCCAGACGATCAAGATTCGACCATTTGCGGTTGATTGAGATCATATGACTACCTTTTTCAACCTGTATTTTTTCGCCATTAAGGGTCACATTCGGCGCATTGCACCAACCTGGAATCCGCAATTCGAACGGAAACTCAACCGGATTCTTCAATTTCAAATCGAACCTGATTTTTTCGTCAAACGGATAATTGGTAGTTTCAATCACCTCAATTTCTGCCTTATCTTTTCCTACGGTAGTTTTTATTCGGTTTGGGCTGTATGCCAGGGCTGCCAGTCCATTTTTAGAATTTTTATACCAAAGGTGACTTGCAAATTTAGTCCAGCCCTGGTGCATGTTGGCCAAACAGCAGGTATATCCGCTTTTCATGCCCAAAACGTTATTCATTTCGTACTCAAACGGTAGCGAAAAGTTGAAAACGCCACGCGAAATCTGCACCTGATTGGCAATCTGAAAATATTGTTTGTTGTTATAATCGTCGGTTGTTTGCGAAGGAAGTGCATTAAATGTCATTCGTTCCAGTGCATCAAGGTAAAACGGATCACCGGTAATACTCACGATTTCTTCCAGCGAATACATCGATTCCACAATGGCGCACAATTCAACACCCTGAGTTGGATCGTTCCCGTGCAAATCTTCATCGGCCGAAAAAATTCCCATCGGAAGTCCGTGCAAAGTCATCAAATCCGTAAACCCGGTTTTCAAATCCTGAAGGTATTTTTTATTTCCTGTGCGTTGGTAGTTAATTGCCGGCGCCTTGATGCCCATTCCCACATTTACCCCATGGCGTCGCATCCAGCGATCATCGTTTTGGTAAGTTGCTGCCCATATTACCCAATCCCGGTTACCCATCCATTCGCTCCAGTTGAACGATTGTGATTCGATCAGCTCGGCCAATTCCAACAGCGAATCGTCTTTGGTTTGCTGATATAGCCACTGAACCATCATCGCGTTATCGGTACCGCGTGAAGTTGCCCATTCCGTCCATTGCCCGACAGGTATTGTTTTTAATGCTTCCAACTGAAACCGGAAATATTTTTTCATAAATTCGATCACCCGTTGGTTGCCCGTAGCCTGGTAGTATTGTTTCATCACTTTCAGCATTACCATTTTGGGCCACCAATCATCCCCGGCAAGTTTCAGATTCGCAACAGTAACTTTGGTGTTGTTTTCGCGTTCGTATTTGGTAATTCCGCCAAAATATCCTGAAGGACGCTGATTATCAATGGTCCAGTCAATGTATTTTTTTACTTTTTTCTGAAGTTCGGCATCATCGAGCAAATAAGCCAGAGGTACAGCGCCATCGAGCCAGTACGGCGTTTCTTCCCACGAATCGCCCGTTCCTCCCAGCCAGCCGTTGCTGTTTTTCATTTTGTCGTGCACTTCATCCAGATGACCAGTAGTTCCTTCACGCATGATTTGCAACTGGTGTTTGAGCCATCCTTCCGGTTTTACTGAACCTAAAGGCACCTCCTGATACACCGGGGCAACAAATACATTGCCCGAAAAAACGGATTGACCGCTGGCAAAACCAGCCGCAAAAAAAATGAATAAAAAGGAAAGTGTAATTTTCATCGATCTAAGTGCTTTATTAGTTGGTTATTCAGGTTTTGATATTTTACGTGAATATCGTAAAACCTTTATAAATACAATCAAACTCACCGAAATACTCACAATGTTTATCGATTTTGTTTTGACCGGATTTCTATCGGTGCGGTTGTTTTGCCGGAAACAATTCATCGATATTCAGATACGGAAACGAAAAGTACTGCTCACCGAAACCATACTATCAGTAATCGTTTATTTTTCGGGAAAAGTATTCATCCGGATGAGCAAAAAAAGAAACGAAGGTGTATTAACGGTATATTTATACTCAGAAATTTAATTGTTCTGACAGTTCTAACTTAAATATCCAACTAAAAATGAAACAACTATTTGTATTGATTTTATGTGTTTCGGTCATGCAATCGTTCGGCCAGTGGAAGCCTGCCGGCGATAAAATTAAAACCGCATGGGCCGAAAAAATTGATGTAAAAAATGTTCTTCCCGAATATCCGCGCCCAATAATGGAACGGGTAGACTGGATGAATTTGAATGGATTGTGGGATTATTCTATCCTGAAAGCCGGTACTGCTGAACCAGCTGCATTCGATGGGCAGATCCTGGTTCCTTTTCCGGTAGAGTCGAGCCTTTCGGGAGTAATGAAAACCGTTGGCGGCGAAAATGAAGTTTGGTACAAAAGAAACTTTACGGTGCCTGCCAACTGGAAAAACAAAAATGTTTTACTGCATTTCGGAGCTGTTGACTGGGAAGCTGAAGTGTGGGTGAACGATATTAAAATAGGCTCGCATACTGGCGGTTACACGCCATTTTCATTCGATATTACTCCGTTTCTGACCAAAGCTGCCAACCAGAAATTGGTTGTTAAAGTATGGGACGGCACCGACAATGGATTTCAGCCACGCGGAAAACAAGTCAGCAAACCAAACGGAATCTGGTACACTCCGGTAACCGGAATCTGGCAAACGGTTTGGCTTGAACCTGTTGCCGCCAAACGCATTGAGCATATCCAGACGGTTCCGGATATCGACAAAAGCCAGGTGGCTGTTTCTGTCCAAACCAAAGGCGCAGCTTATGGCGATGTGGTAGAGGTAAAACTGTTCGATGGATCGAAAGAAATTGCCGTCAGCAAAGCCACTTCAGGAGAAAAATTAGAGCTGTCTGTTCCTGATGCCAAATTGTGGAGCCCCGAATCGCCTTTCCTTTACACCATGAAAGTTAGCGTGATCAGCAACGGAATCGTGACGGACCAGGTAAACAGTTATTTTGCGATGCGTAAAGTCTCGACCAAACGAGACAAAAATGGTATCGTTCGGCTCGAACTGAACAACAAAGCTTATTTTCAGTTTGGTCCGCTCGATCAGGGTTGGTGGCCCGATGGTTTATATACCGCGCCAACCGACGAAGCGTTGAAATACGACATTCAGAAAACCAAAGATTTCGGGTTTAATATGATCCGCAAACACGTGAAAGTAGAGCCAGCCCGCTGGTACACCCATTGCGACCAACTCGGAATCCTGGTTTGGCAGGACATGCCTAGCGGCGATCGTTCACCCCAATGGCAGAACCACCACTATTTCAATGGTACTGAAATGAAACGCTCGGCTGAGTCGGAAGCCAACTACCGTAAAGAATGGAAAGAAATTATGGATTACCTGTATTCGAATCCTTGTATAGTAACCTGGGTTCCGTTTAACGAAGCATGGGGCCAGTTTAAAACTGCCGAAGTTGTGGAATGGACTAAAACCTACGACCCAAGCCGTTTGGTAAATCCTGCCAGCGGTGGAAACCATTATCCGGTGGGCGATATGCTTGATTTGCACAACTATCCGGGACCAGACATGTATTTGTACGACGGACAACGTCCAACCGTTTTGGGCGAATACGGCGGAATTGGATTGGCGCTGGAAGGCCACTTGTGGGCAACCGACAAAAACTGGGGCTACGTTCAGTTTAAAAACTCGAAAGAAGTAACCGACGAATATGTGAAATATGGCGAATCACTGCTGAAATTTATCAAGGCCGGTTTCTCTGCCGGGGTTTATACACAAACTACTGACGTGGAAGGCGAAATCAATGGCTTGATGACTTACGACCGTAAAGTAATCAAACTGGAAGAACAGCGCCTCCGCGAAATCAATCAGAAGATTTGCAAATCGTTGGAAGAATAAAAAATAACATGCAGTGATCGGATGACTTGAGATCCGATCACTAAAATTTTTGAATGCCCATGTTGGAAAGCCCAATGTGGGCATCTTCATTTTACCCGTCGGCTAAAGCCAGACGGCAAATGATATCGCCTCAATATTCAGCTGTATAGTAAAAAACGGCTATTCAATTTAAAGAAACTACTTCTTTGCCCGTTTAAACCGCAGTTTATTTTCCGCAGTCATTTTTTCGCAGGCGTATTGAATAATCAGTCTCGGTACGGTATCCTTGTGTTTTTCGAGGAATAATTCGGTTTCGGTTGGACTGATTTTCCAGGCTTCGCGCAGGAACCAACCCATTCCCTGGTGGACTTCCCGCTCCGGATCGGCCATTAGCTTTTCCACAAAAAGGATGGAAGGCATCACCTGACGGGTTTTCTTGATGTGTTTAATCAACGTTACCGGTACGCACCGACGCTGAAATTTATACGGAGAATTGAGCCACGGACTAAAATCATTCGTTCCAAGAATCTTTTTATCCAGAAATCGAGGTAAAGTGAACATGGCCAGCGTATCGGCATGCGCCCAGTTGGTAATGCTGAATGAAAACCAACTGCCTATAATTTGAAAAGTTTCCAGAGTAAATTGTTTCCATAGCCCGTCAAGCAAAAGCAAAACGATAGAGATTTCTTCATACTTACCGCCTTTCATCAATTCAGGGGCAGCCTCCAGAACAGTTTGCAGGTTGAAACCTCCCCGGCTAAGCATTTCTTTTACTTTGCCTTGTACCTGCGGGGCTGTAAGCCCATACCCGACAAATTCTTCCTTAAAAAAGCGTTGCGATTTTTGTAATTGCTCTGCATTGGCATTGGCCATGCAGTACGATCTGATTTCCGAAAGAAGTTCTGCTGGAGACATTTTTCGCTTTTAAACAAGTTTTATTTCAGCAAATTCCCTTGCAATTTTATGCAAGGCCTTTTCAATTTTCAATACCTGATTTTCAGAAATATATTGATTTCCAGACTTATACTGCCTCATTAACGATGGATTGATTCCCGCAGATTTTGCAAACTGACTTACATTAATAAAGCTGTAGTAGTTGAAGAGTGAGGCTATGTCGTATTTGAATTCGAATTCAATATCAATCAGTTCTTCAGGCATTTGCTTGCCCGCTTCCTTATAGTAAAGCATAAGTTCATTTACCGAATTTAAAAAATCAGCTTTTGCTTCACCAACGGTATTTCCTTCGCCAATAATCGTACTTTTCAAATCGGGCGTAAAGATTCCAAAAGTGCCATCTTTCCCTTTTTCAATTAAAGCAGTCGTTTTCATCTGTTTGCTTTTTAAAATCCTATTTGCTTTTTGAGTTTATGAAATAGTCCGGTTTTCACTTCATGCGCATCATGTCTCGGAATTTGGATCTCAAAATCTTTTTCAGGATGAGCATAAATATCATGTTCTTTCCCATTTCGAACAAGATACCAACCTGCTTTCAAAGCCTTTCTCTTAATTTCAGACCATTTCACGTTTCAATCATTTAGACAAATATATAACAAATATGCAATATATAAATTTTTCTCCATTGACTTTTTTTACTCCAGATCTTTATTTCTGATCCGGCTTTTTCTTTAGCTGAAGTTTTTCGATAAACTCAACCATCCGTTTGGCGCGGGTTTCCTCACGTTTAGCCGAGGTAATCCAATTGATGTACTCTTTGCGGTTAGTATAAGAAAGTTTTTCGAAAAAGGCCTGTGCTTCCGGATATTCAGCCAGTAAATTTTGAACGTCTTCGGGAATAAGCACTTCCCTTTTTTCGAGGTCGTGTTCCACATCAACTAAAACTGAATCACCGAACGATTTCCCCAACTTACGCCTCACCTCCTGTGTCAGAATCAATATGTGGCAACCGGTTCCCATGTTGCTCATTATTCCGCGGTATTCAGCTTTTCCATCGAACTGTGCTTTTACTTTCACCATTCCACGTGTCCCAAATACGTCTTCCACGCTGAACGGAAATTCTACATATCCGGCATTCATTCCCTCGTGCTGGATAATTGGAGCCGTAAAACTGATTTTTGAAGATGGTGTTGCCATTAAAGATAAATTAAAGTCAAGTATCCAAATTTAGAATTTTTTAAACGAAAAAGGTCAGCACGCGAATAACACATGCTGACCTTTTAAAAGAGGAGGCTGTCTCAAAAGTCTAAATTTCGACAATTTTTCTCTGTGAGACTCTGTGGAGAACTCGATTAAACTCTGTGGTTCAATTTTTAGACTTCTACCACAGAGTTACATAGGGTAAAAACTTAGAGTTACACGAAGTTTTGAGACAGCCTCCTAAATATCCACTCGCTAAAATTATTTCACCACACTGAATTTGTAAATACTCTGTGTTTGGTATGTTTCTCCCGGGTTCAGGATAATTGAAGGGAAATTGGTATTGTTTGGCGAATCCGGAAAATGTTGGGTTTCCAGGGCAATCGATTCGCGAAATTTGTAAGTTTTACTGCTTTTGCCAGTGTCAGCGCCATCCATGAAGTTTCCGCCGTAAAATTGCAAGGCTGGTTCCTGGGTAAAAACTTCCATTTTACGTCCGCTAACCGGTTCAACAACCGTTGCTGCAAGCGACATTTCACCTACAGCAGGTTTGTTCAATGCAAAATTGTGGTCGTAACCCAATCCGTTTTTCAATTGCACATTTTCTGCTTGTTGTTCCAAATCTGCTCCGATAGCTTTCCCAGCCCTGAAATCGAAAGGAGTTCCTTCAACCGGTTCGTTGGCTGCCAGTGGAATCAGGGTTGAATCAACCGCGGTGTAAGCATCGGCATTGATCGTCAGTACGTGGTCGTTAATGGTTCCGTTTCCTTCACCAGCCAGGTTCCAGAAAGCGTGATTGGTGAGGTTAACCGGAGTACTTTTATCGGTGGTGGCTCTGTAGCTCATCACCACTTCGTTTTTCGAACTCAGCAAATACTCAACTTCCACATTCAGGTTTCCGGGATATCCCATTTCGCCGTCTTTCGACAGGTAAGTCAGCACAATCGATGAATCGGTTGCAGCTTTGACATCCCATATTACGTTGTGAAATCCGCCGGGGCCCCCATGCAGGTGATTAACGCCGTTGTTACACGGAAGTGTATATTCCTGCCCGTCGAGCGTGAATTTTCCTTTGGCAATGCGGTTTCCAACGCGACCAATCAATGCTCCGTGAAACACTTCCTTGGCATTGAGGTAACCATCAATACTGCTGAATCCAAGCACGATATCGCCCATTTTCCCGGTTTTGTCCGGAGTGCAAAGGCCAACAATACGTCCGCCATAATTGGTAATGGCCGCTTGAATATTTCCGTTTTTCAGGAAGTATAAATTGGTGGTTTTACCATCAATGGTTTTCTGGAAATCTTCAGCTTTCAGGATGAAGCAGTTTTCGGGTTTGGCCTGAGGTTTTGGCGTACAACTGCTAAGCGCAATCGTAGCACCTAAAACCATCGAAAATAAAGTAATTCGTTTCATTTATGTAGTTTTTTTGTTGTAATCGGAACCAAATTGAAAATCAACATTAACCGATTTCTTTTAAAGTTTTTAAAATTTCTTTCTTCTCAAAATTGTCATGTAAACCCTTCTGAAAAAGTATGACTAAAAGTATGTTAGGGATTAAGCCATAATTAAAGCTATTAGATAAATAAAGTGCCACGAGCTGAATAACGAGCGCAAACATTACAATTGTAAATAGTACTATTCCCCAATTGGTTATATTGTTGTGTTTTTCAATGATTACCTCAATCGGATTATTATCCAGCTTCTCTTCAGTCTTTTCTTCCTTCACGTTGCTTAATTTTGAATATCTTCGAATTAACAGCTGTTTTATGTTGTCAGCATTTTCCATGAGAGAGTTGTTTTAAATTTAGGTACAAGTTATTGAACTTTTCCTGTGAGACTCTTAATCAAATCAACTTCTTCCTGCTTGTAAGGAGTTCCATCCGGATGAAAAATCTCGTGAAACCAAAGTTTAGGTTCTGATCCGTCGGCTATGGGTTCGTCCCAGGCATATTTAGTGTTCGATTTACCGGATACCAATCCCCAGTTGATGGCGCCAATGTTCTGCTCTTTCAGGATTGGCATAATGTTGGTGAACAGGCTGTTGTTGCGGCGTGCCATGTATTCGGTGCAAACCAACGGGCGGTTGTACTTTTTCAGGGTGTCAATGGCAGCCTGGTGTTTTTCAGGACTTTCGTAATTGTGATACGTGATGATGTCGGAATTTTCAACCTGAAATTTATTTAAATCCGATAAAGCTAAACTCCAAACTCCGGAAGATAACGGTTGCGACGGACGAACTTCCCAGCCCCATTCAAATACTTTCTTCAGCAGCGGAAGCGATTTGTTGCCGTAGCCAGAGTTTCCTGGCTCATTGTATAAATCCCAGATAACGATGCGCTTATCGTCTTTAAAAGTGGTCAAAACATCTTTCACGTATGCCTCAAGGGTTTTAATCAGCGTGGTGTCTGTATAAAGCAATTCGCCCGGATCGCGCACCCAGCCCGAGTTGTGAACACCAACTTTGGGTTCAGGCTGTTTACCAGCGGCATAGGTTGGGTTCCAGCAATCGTCGAAAATACAGAAAACGGTTTTAATGCCGTGTTTACTGGCAATATCGAGGTAAGTGCCCATGCGGCTTTTGAATCCTTCTTTATCCACTTCCCAGGCTACATGGTGCAAATAAACGCGCATCACATTCATCCCGATTCCTTCGGCCCAGCCCAGTTCGCGGTTGATGGTGGCGGTGTCGAACGATTCAGCCTGCCATGTTTCCAACTGGTTGATTGCTGTACTCGGGTTGAAATTACTTCCGCGAAGCCAGCCGTTTTCCGTACTCCATTGTTGTGCCTGTGTTTCGTTCCAGCGGGTGGAAACAGGTTCGTTTTTTTCAGCTTTTCTAGGCCCATTTTGGCAAGCCGCAAAAAGCAGTGTACTTGCCATAGCAAGAATAAATAGGTGTTTTTTCATTGGTTTAATTTTATTTGTTCAAATTAAAGTAATCAATTGTTATTCAACTTCTCCTGAAGGTAGATTAATGGATTTTCCGACAGGAATTGCTTCGCCAAAGTTTGGTGTTCCGTCAGCATTCCATTTAAAGGGTTGCATCCGCACATCGCGATTCCAACCGGGAGTGGTGCTTTTCTTCGAATGGTAAATAATCCAGTCTTCAGTATTGTCGGGCGATTTGACAAATGAGCAATGACCAACTCCATGAACGGTTGCATTTCCCTGGAATACAGGGCCTGTTTTCTTCCAGTTTGCCGGGTCAAGCAGATTTCCATCCGGATTAATCAATTGAAGCATTCCCTGGCGGTATTCAACCAACCACGATTCGCGGCACGAGTATATTACAAACACTTTTTCTCCATTTTTCAGGATTTCTGCACCCTCGTTCAGATTCAGCGGGCCGCCGGTTTCCCAACTTTCAACGGGTGACGAAAGTTTCAAGCGTTTACCTTTCATTGTATAAGGATTCTCCATCTCCGAAATGTACAAATGCTGCAGAGTAGCATCGGTGGTTTCCTGTTTGACCCAGCCGGACCAGATGCAGTATAGCTTGCCCTTGTGTTCAAGTGTAGTCATATCAATCGCCCAAACGTTCGACGATGGATCATCCGGATTATCGCCGGTGTACAAAACGCCCATTTCTTCATAATCGCTGAATACATCGTCGGTGGCCGAACGCAGCACGCCGGTTCGTTGGTGGATAAACGGTGGCCCTGATTCCCCGGCAGCATAATATACATACCAGCGACCTTGAATAAAATGAATTTCAGGAGCCCAAACACACGAACGGTTCCATCCGGTAGCCGGAGCCTGCCAGATTTTTTTCACTTCGCCGCGTTTGGTCATTTTTGCCGACCTGGAAATGTTGATCGAATTGTTGGCCGACCAGCAATAAACGTATTCGTTGTTGTGTTTTACCATCCACGGATCAGCGCCATCCCAAACGGGATTGGTAAACGTAGATTTGTCCTTTATATCCTGAACAGGTTCTTTTTCAGCGCATCTTCCGAATGAAACGAATGTTAACAGCGCGAAGATTAGAGTTTTTAGTTTGGTCATTGTTTTTTCAATATGGGAGTGGTGTAGTTTTTATCGATTACCATTATTTCTATACCATCATGGGTTTCGAAGTTTACGGTACTAATATACATATTACGTGGATGAATTTTCGTGGTACTGTTATGGGCATGAAAAACAATCCGTAGCTTTCCTTCCTTGTCGGTAAACATGGCGCTATGTCCAATACCAACCAATTCACCAGGCTTTTGAATTACCGGGTTATTTTCATACTTCGTCCACGGACCATTAACATTCGTGGCAGTAGCAACTCCAATTCCGTAGAAAGGACTTTCGTAACTGTTGGCCGAGTAGGTCATATAATAAACGCCATTTCGCTTATGCACAAAAGCGCCCTCGTTTACGCGTGGCCAAACTTCTTCCCATGGCTGCGAAACATGGATACATTTTTTGATGGTTTCAGGTTTAATATCGAGTAGATTCTCTTTCAGCTCTGCAACGCAAATGTTCAATCCATCGTCGAAACGGTCGAAAAACAAATAAGGTTTTCCGTCATCGTCAATAAACAAGGAATTGTCAATACACTTTTCACCGTCCATCATTGGTTTCTGAATTTCTTGTTTGAATGGCCCGAGAGGTGAATCACTTGTAGCCACGCAAATATGCTCGTCAGCCGAATAATACATGAAAAACTTCTCATTCACGGAATAAACTTCGGGAGCCCAAAACCAGCGATCTGCCCAAACATCGGCTTTATGCAGCGCCAAGCCATTGGTGACGCCTTCAGGAGCAGTCCATGTGAGCAAGTCGTCGGAAACAAACACCGCAATTCCATCCGGAGAAAGTGTTCCGTAAGCGTAATATTTCCCCTGCCAAAGCATGATAAATGGGTCGCCAAACGGGACTTTTGAAACGATTGGTTTTAATTCTGGCTCATTGGCCTGAAGTGAGCAGGAATAAATGCCTGCCCAGAGAAACAGGAACAATAAAATTAGAGAGTATTTCATAAGTGAATATTTACCTAAGTTATTACACACAACCACCCTGAAATACTCATTGACAAAAGCACTTTTAAATCGATCTATTGAATAATAGCCATTTTTAGAACCGAAATGTCAATTTCTAAGTGGGATAATAAAGGTGGTCAGCGATTGCGCGGGTGCCGCATAAATCAGGGCGTGTTCAAGTGGTTTATGAATATCAACATTTGCGCAGTTTTCTGTTTGACTTGTTCTGTAGGCTGTTACATTTTTCATATAGCTCACAGAGGCTTTCAAACTCAAATTTAACGATTGGGATTGATCGGATTGGTTTAAAACCGCCACAAACAACTCTGTTTTATCAGGATTAATAGCTGCAAGAACTTCATCATTGTCTGTTTCTATTATCGAATACCCTTGTTTAAAGAAGCGCGTAATTTGCATCCTTACATAAAAATTCTTCACCCTCTTATATTCCGGAGAATTGAAATTGCAACGCATCAGGCACCAAACATCGTTTGTTTCTTCCATCAGTTGCCAATCGAGCCAAGCCTGAGGTTTCATGTAACGCATATCGTCAAATAGCTTCTTAGCCAATCCGAGATTAGAACCGAGACTTGTTCTACTGTTTCCACTTGGACCCGTTTCCGATTGCCAGAATGGTTTCCCGATTGATTTTGTCAGTTGATAAGCTTCTGTTCGTTCGCTGTTATTTCCGGAATAGGTATGCGTGTTCAATTGACCAACTTTATCCAGAATATCGCCTGCCGATTGGTAGGCTTTCAAAACTTTGATGCTCGATGCAATATTGGTTTCGTCGGAAACAGAAAGTACCGTTTTTAATCCTGAAGCTTTAAGTTTGGGAGCTAAAATCCGGATAATTTTCATCTGAGTTTCGGGTGAAAAGTGGCATCCTTCCTGACTTCCCAAATGGTTCCAATAATTTGATGTTGCTTCGTTAAAAGGTTCCAGTGTTTTGAATTCAATGCCATACTCTTGCTTATACCAGATGCACACATCAATGAGGTAATCACAAAAAGCTTCATAATATTCAGGCTTCAGGTTATCCTGCATCGGATCAACATTTCCGCCTGAACATCCACTGTATGTCATCCAGTAAGGAGGTGAATTCGAAAAAGCTTCAAAAACAGCATCCGGTCTTTTGGCTTTTATTTTCAACATTACCGTGCGCTGACCTTTATCTGCAGTCCAATCGTAAGGCGCATCAGCCGATGCCTTAAATCCTTCCATTTCGGCCCGCTTCCCTTTGCCTTTTACCATGTGCCCGCCCAAATGCGATGGATCGTCGCCACCGCCAATGTTGTAGCGAAAAATGTTCATGTTCAGTTTATCCGGAGAAGTAACCAAATCGACAATACTATCGACCTTTGCCTCGTTCCAGTTGCCAATTTGGGCAGCCCACCAGCATAACGAACTGCCCCAACCTTCAATCGTTTGATAAGTTTGACCTGGATCAATATTTATTTGCCGGTCATTTCGGGTATCTGGTTTTCTGTTCTGAGCTTGCGCGGCTTCGTTAAAAGAGATGATTGCGAAAAAAAACAGGACGTAGCAAAATGTCTTCATGGCCGATTACTTTGCTTGTGCAATCATATTCTTAAAAAGCTGCATCTGTTCATTCATCGCTGCAATCTTATCGGCAGGTTCGGTACGGGCTTCGAGCAACACCCAGCCATCATATTTAATTCCTGTAAATAAATTCATCAATTGCTGATATGGATATTCGCCCACATTGAATTCGCGGACATGAATTGTATCACCAAACCATTTCTTTACTGAATTGAAGTTAGGCTCCAGTCCGGGAGGAAACAAATCCTGATCGTTGCAGTTCCAGCACATTTTCACATTCTTCTCAGTCACCTGTTCGAAAATAGCCCGCATATTTGGTATTTCCTGACTGATGTTTCCATGAACCTCAACCCTGACCAATTGTCCGAAATCCTGGGCGAATTTTCCAACTTCATTCAGCGAAGCAGCAATTTGCGCAATGGTTTTCTCTCTTGGAACATCGGCCGGAATGCCATTCGGTTTTACTTTTATACCAGTTGCACCAATATCCTTGCAAAGTTTGATGTATTCCTTAGTTCCTTCAATATTCTTCCGAAGAGCTGACTGATCCGGACTGTGGTATTCGAAATTAGCGCCATAGCCAATACAATCGACCGGACTATCGGCAAAACGTTTTTTCACCTCGGCACGCTGATTGGCCGACAGATTTGTTTCAACCTTATGGGCATGATCAACACGAAGTTCAACACCCAGATAGCCGGTCTTTTCGCAATTGGCGATTATGGTTGGCAAATCCCAATCTTTTGCCCACTGGTACGTTACCAAACCCAATTTCATTTCGGCTTTTTTGGCTACAGCAAATGCAGTGAATGGATCAATCAATGAAAGGCCGACTCCGGCAACCACACTTTTTTGCAGAAAATTACGACGGGAGAGTTTTTTTTCCATGATTTAGTATTCAGGTTACTTGTTGGTTAGATTATAAATCTGAGAAAACTGAGCTAAATATAAGAAAAGTTCCTTGCCTTCTCCATATCCGATAAAAGCAAAATGTATCGGTAACAAAGGAAACTATCCGTAAATCTATTTAAATGGAAACATTATCAGTTTTTCTTGATAACCTGAGAACAAACTTGTTTTGAACCGGCAACTTTTAGGATATAAATTCCCGTTTTGAGAAAGGAAAGATCAATTTTAAATTGTTGTTCGCCCTGATTCAGGTAGTAGGATTCCCACTTTTTCACTTCGGTTCCCAAAATATTAAAAAGGCTGAGCTGGACAGTTTCAGAGACTTCCGACTGAATATCAATGGTAACAAAATCTTTCACCGGATTAGGATAAACCTTTGATATAGAGAACAATTGAACAGTTGACATTCCGACTGAAGCAACCGGTCCGGCTTTTTGAGCGGAAGGTGTTGTTTTTTGGGCAAAACTGCCTGCAAAAACAATACATAAAAGTAAAAAGGTAAAAATTATCTTCATGGTTTTCTCTTTCTGTTTGAACTCCATGGTAGTGACAAAAATCAGACCAGATAGTTGCAACGAATTCAAAAAAAAGAAGCTGACCTTTTTTGAGATCAGCTTCTTTATAGCTTTATGTCGACCGGAAATTACTCAGCAACAGAAATTGCGTCAACCGGGCAAACTTCGGCACAAGATCCACAATCAGTGCAAAGGTCAGCATCAATTTTATAGATATCTCCCTCAGAAATCGCTTCTACAGGACATTCATCGATACATGTTCCACAAGCAATACATTCTTCTGAAATTTTGTAAGCCATAACGTCTATATTTATTTGGTTTTATATGCAGCAAATGTACAAAGTTTGGCAAAAAATCAAAAAATTAACAATATTAATTTCTGGCAGACGGGTAACATTTAATATTCCTGAGTGCAATTATTTAAAACTAAACCTATAAATAGCTGGTTAAATTGGCTTTATAATACAAACAGACATCCGTTAATCCACATTCTTTACATTTTGGTGAACGGGCCAGGCACGTGTAGCGCCCATGTAAAATGAGCCAGTGATGCGCCAATGGGAGCAATTCTTCAGGAAAATATTCCACAAGTTGCCTTTCGGTTTCCAGTGGTGTTTTAGAATTTACCGTCAAACCAATACGGGCCGAAACGCGAAAAACGTGCGTATCAACAGCCATAGCTGGTTTGTTAAAAACAACCGACAAAATTACATTAGCTGTTTTTCGGCCAACACCGGGAAGCTTTTGCAATTCGTCCATATCCTCCGGAACCTCACCTCCAAAATCGTTTACCAACATGCGGGCCATGCCCACTAAATGTTTGGCTTTGTTGTTTGGGTATGAGCAAGAACGGATGTAATCGAAAACCTCATCCGACTCAACTTCGGCCATCTTTTCGGGCGTTGGAAACCGCTTTAATAAATCCGGCGTAATCTGATTTACCCGTTTGTCGGTACATTGGGCCGAAAGGATAACAGCCACCAGCAATTCGTATGGATTTTTATATTCCAGTTCAGTCTCCGCAATTGGCATTTCTTTCTGAAAATAGGCAATTACCCGTTCAAACAATTCTTTCTTTTCCATTTAATCCATATTTACTCGCCTCCAAACTTAGCCATTTTCTTATCTGTAAAATGCTATTTTTGCAGAAAAAAATATGACTCCGTTTTTACAGGCTGAAAATTTATCGAAGCGTTTTGGCGATCAGTTGCTATTCGAAAATATTTCATTCACCATATTCGAAAACCAGAAAGTTGCCCTTATTGCCCGCAATGGAACCGGAAAAACCACGCTCATGGAAATTCTGGCCGGCAACGATACTCCGGAATTCGGGCAAATTACCAAAACCGGCGATATCCGCATTGGTTACCTCAAGCAAATTCCTGATTTAGACGACAATCAAACGGTTTTTGAAGCCGTTTTTCAATCGGGCGATGAAGTGGTAGAAACCATCCGAAACTTTGAAGATGCCCTTCTGCATAACCGGAAAGAAGACATTACCAAATATACCGAGTTGATGGAACGCCATCATGCCTGGGACTACGAAGTAAAAGTAAAACAGATTCTTACACAGCTAAAAATTACCGACTATGACCAGCGTATTTCGGAGCTTTCCGGAGGGCAAAAGAAGCGTGTGGCTATGGCGAATGTGCTGATTAACGAACCCGATTTGCTGATGTTGGACGAGCCAACCAACCACCTTGATCTGGAAATGATTGAATGGCTGGAAAATTACCTCGAAAAAACAAAGATTACGCTTTTTATGGTTACGCACGACCGCTATTTTCTGGATCGGGTGTGCAACGAAATCCTGGAAATGGAGGGCAATACCATATACCGCCACCGCGGAAACTATTCGTATTTTCTGGAAAAACGGCAGGAACGGATGGAATCCACAGCAACCAGTGTTGAGAAAGCAAAGAACCTGCTTCGTACCGAGTTGGAATGGTCGAGACGGATGCCTCAGGCACGCGGACACAAATCGAAATACCGCATGGAACGTGTGGATGACCTGATTGTTAAAGCTGGTCAAAATTTGAATGAGAACAACATTGAACTGAGCATGAATTCTTCCCGAATTGGGAATAAAATTCTCGATTTGGAAAAAATCAGCAAATCATACGGCGACCTTTGCCTGATCAAAGATTTTACTTACAAGTTTCAGCGGTTCGAAAAAGTGGGGATCGTGGGTAAAAACGGTACCGGAAAATCTACCTTTCTGAATATCGTAACCGGGAATATTCCTGCTGATTCGGGAACGGTGGAAATTGGTCAAACCATCCGTTTTGGCTATTACCAGCAAACCGGTATCGAATTTAATCCGGGCGACAAGGTGATTGATGCCGTAAACAAAATTGCTGAAGTGATCAATTTTGAAGACGGCCGGAAGCTTACTGCCTCGCAAATGCTCACAACATTCCTTTTCCCTCCGGATACCCAGTATTCGTTTATTGAGAAACTTTCAGGGGGAGAAAAGCGGCGTTTGTATTTGTGCACCATCCTGATGACGAATCCGAATTTCCTGATTCTGGATGAGCCAACCAACGACCTGGATATTATGACTTTGGCCGTTCTGGAAGAATATCTGCGTGTTTTTCAGGGTTGCGTGATTATTGTTTCGCACGACCGTTATTTTATGGATAAAATTGTCGATCACCTGTTTGTTTTCGACGGTGAAGGCACGATTAAAGACTTTCCGGGGAGTTATACCATTTGGCGTAACAAACAACTGGAGGAAGAAGAGCAAGAGCGAAAACTGAAAAAACCTGAGCCCAAAGCGCAGCCAAAACCGGCAAAGGAAAAGGAACGTAAGCTGACCTTTAACGAAAGAAAAGAGTTGGATCAACTCGAAAAAGATATTGAATCGCTCGAAGCAGAAAAGGCAAAAATCGGTGAAGAACTGAATTCAGGATCGCTAAGCAACAGTGAGTTGCACGAAAAATCCAACCGGTTCGGACAAATAACCGATCTGCTTGAAGAAAAGGAAATGCGCTGGCTGGAACTGAGCGAACTGGCGTAAGAAAGTGATCGGTAAGCAGTCGCAGTTGGCAAAACGCGTTGCGAGTTGACAGGTTTCCCGAAACCCGCATCCCGGAACTCGAAACCCGAAACAGAAATTTGAAACTCATTATACATGAAAACATACGGACTCATCGGATACAAACTTGGACATTCGTTTTCCAGAAATTTCTTTACTGAAAAGTTTGCAAAGGAAAACCTCGCGAACCACGAATATGTGAATTTTGAACTCGATAGTATTGATGAATTTCCGGGCATTTTTGATTTGGGGAAAGACATTTGCGGCTTAAACTGCACCATTCCGTACAAGCAGCAAATCATGCCGCTTCTGGACGAAATTGATGAGGAGGCTGCACAAATTGGCGCGGTAAACACCGTTAAAATCATCAACAAAAATGGCAAACGAATCCTGAAAGGATTCAATACCGACTTGTACGGATTCGAAAATTCGCTCTGCCCGATGCTCGAAGAAAAGCACAAAAAAGCACTGATTCTGGGTACCGGTGGCGCTTCGAAAGCCATTAAATTTCTGTTCGACAAAATGGGAATTGAATACCTCTCGGCAACTACCAAAGAAGAACTTCAGGAAAAAGAAATCAGATACAATCAATTAACCGAAACGCTGATGAACGAATACCTGATTATCATCAATGCCACGCCACTCGGCACGTTCCCGAAGCTGGATACTTGTCCGGATATTCCTTATCCGTATCTAACAGCCAACCATGTATTGTATGATCTGGTTTACAACCCGGCTGAAACTCTATTCCTGAAAAACGGGAAAATACAGGGGGCGAAGACCAAAAACGGACTGGAAATGCTGCATTTGCAAGCGCTGAAATCGTGGGAGATTTGGAACGCATAAAGAGTTGCGAGATTCGGGTTTCGAGTTACGAGTCACACAACTCATAACCCGTATCTCGCAACAAAATATTTTGCAATCATTATTCCGCATTAACGCTCGCAGAAGATATTTTCTTCGATCCTGCATAAAGTTCGTATTTCCGGAAACTGCATTCCAGTGAGCCGTTCAGTATTGGAATTTTGCGTGATGGGCGTAATCCGATCGATTTCAGGCATTGAGCAGTACTGATGATCCAGACTGTGGCATTGGAATAGTGGTGTTTCAAACGCTCCCCAATCATAGCGTAAAAGTTGGTATCATCCGGAGTCATACGTTCGCCGTAAGGCGGATTGAACAACAAAAATGGGTTTTCGGAAGCTGGTTCGAGCAATTTAAAATCTGAGATTTTAAAATCGATGAACGACAAAACCCCTGCCGCTTCAGCATTTTTATAGGCGATATCGATGTTTCGGCGCGAAATATCAGAAGCAGAGATTCGTACCGGAGCAATGCCTTCAGGACGAACTTCTTCTTCCATTTGCTTAAACATTTCAGGATTAAAGTTGCGCCAATTACGGAATGGAAAATCCTTTCGCACTGTTCCCGGATAGAGTCCGTTTGCCAGCATGGCCGCTTCGATGGCAATGGTTCCCGAACCGCACATCGGATCAATCAACTCGCTCTTTTGATCCCAGCCCGAAAGACGGATTAAACCGGCAGCCAGCACTTCGCTCATCGGAGCCTCATTCTGATCGAGGCGGTAACCGCGCTTGTGCAGCGATTCGCCACTACTATCGAGCGAAATGGTGCAGAATTCGTTGCTGATGTGCAGGTTGATCAGGATATCCGGTTTTTGGGAATCGACCGATGGGCGCTCTCCAAATTTATACCGAAACCGATCGACGATGGCATCTTTCAATTTGAGCGATGCAAACATGGAATTGTTGAACAAATCAGAAAAAACAGTACTCTGCACAGCAAAAGTTTGCTCAACTCCAAATAAGTCTTCCCATTTAAAATTTTTTCCTCGCTGATACAGATCGTCAGCCGAAAATATTTTGTACGAATCGATAGGCAGCAAAATTCGCAAGGCCGTGCGCAAACAATAATTGGCCTTGTACAATAACTTTAAATCGCCGCTAAAATAGACCGAACGTCGGCCAATCTGAACCTCATCGGCACCAATTTCAATCAATTCCTGAGCAAGTACTTCTTCCAGACCAGCCAGAGTAGTAGCGGTGTACGTTTGTTTTTTCAATTTGTATTTTTTAAGTTATGCAACGGATCCATATTCAGTATAAAATCCACCACAAAAGTCTAAAATATTTGCAGAAGTTTCTATTCCTTACAACCTTTAATTATTCCCCGGGGCGAGTTTCGTATAAAACGAACAATTTCGTCCCGTTCTAAAGTTCTTTCAAAATTAGCTTCTATTAATTCCAGCGCATGAGTTATATTTCTCTTTTCCTGAAAAACCACCCGGTAAATATCTTTTATTTCATTGATCTTAGCAGGATCAAAGCCTCTTCGATTTAATCCAACCGTGTTTATTCCTTCATAACTTAAAGGGTCTCTCGCCGCAATTACATAGGGAGGGACATCTTTCACAACCTTACTAAGGCCACCGATCATGGCGTGAGCGCCAATTCTGGAAAACTGATGAATCCCTGTCAGACCACTAATATTTGCCCAATCATAAACAATGACTTCGCCAGCCATCCCAACATTAAAACCGATAACACAATGATTGCCAATCATACAATCATGCCCGATATGTGAATTTGCCATGATTAAATTATCGTTCCCAATTACCGTTTTTCCTTTCGAAGCCGTTCCTTTGTTTATAGTCACAAACTCTCGAATGATATTGTTGTTACCTATTTCCAAAGTTGTGTATTCTCCTCTAAATTTATAATCCTGTGGATTTCCGGCAAGTACGGCACTCGAATGCACCTGACAATTTTCACCTATTCTGGCTCCATTCTGAATGTTAACATAGTTCCCAATCCATGTATTTTCGCCAATAACAACATCCTCTTCAATCGTTGAGAAATTTCCGATTTGAACGTCCTTACCAATCCGGGCATTTTTGCCAATTATTGCACTTTTCGAAATCATAGCATTTCTGTTAAGTTAAAAGTGCAAATGTTGCTTAAATAAAAAGGAGTTTATTTGATGTAATATCAATTAATGGATGCGCGAATCCGACTTAAAGTTTCCTGACTAACATTTAGGAGCGAAGCAATGTGCTTTTGCTTTGCTTTCTTAATCATTAAAGGAAATTTGTCAATCAAATACTGGTATTTTTGATGTGCAGACATTGTTCCAAATACGAAATGGAACTCATCGAAATTGGCCAGAGAACATCTGAAAAATTGGGCATAAAATTTAAAGAAGAGTGGGTATTCCAACAGTTTTTGTTCATTCGCAAACGACATGGAATAAACCGTAGTATCCTCACAGGCCTGCAAAAATTCGAGTGATGGTTTTTGGTTGAAATAACTGGACATAATTGCTATCCAATGATTGTCGTGATACAACCACTTGGTTATTTCTTCGCCATCCTTTAGGTAAAATCGACGGACAAGCCCTGATTTTATAAAATAGAGTTTAGTGCAAATTTTGCCCTCTTCAACCAGAAACTCATTCTTCCTGAAAACTTCTTCTTCGAATTGGCTTTTTATCGCCTCTTCCGTTTCTGAATCCAATTTCTGGAACTGATTGATGTAATTTATAAGCTCTGTCATCTCACCTAAACCTATGGTATCTTTCAGATTCCGGCTCCATCACTAAAATCAGATTCTTTGGCTTTAAACTGAACCAGTTTTGAGTTCGGTGGTAAACTGTTGGTTACCCAAACGTTTCCACCAATTACTGAATTTTCGCCAATCCGGATGCGACCCAAAATAGTTGCCTGGGCGTAAATAATCACGTTATCTTCTACGATCGGGTGACGCGGAATGCCTTTAATCGGGTTACCTTCGGCATCGAGCGGGAAGCTTTTAGCACCCAGCGTAACTCCCTGATAAAGTTTTACATTTTTACCGATAATGCTGGTAGAGCCAATCACCACCCCGGTACCGTGATCGATCGTAAACGATTCGTCAATCTGTGCCCCCGGATGGATGTCGATACCCGTTTCGGAATGCCCCATTTCGGAAATAATACGCGGAATGAGCGGAACTCCCAACTGCAACAACTGATGGGCCACCCGGTGATTAATAATGGCCCGTATGGTTGGATAGCAATAAATGACTTCGCTGCGGCTGTTGGCTGCTGGATCGCCCAGGTAAGCAGCTTCCACATCAGTTACGAGCAACCGCCTGATTTCGGGAAGAAATGAAATAAAATCGGAGGCCAGTCCCTGCGCGAATTTCGAGCGTTCCTGCATATCCACCATTTCCGGATTCTGACAGGTGAAGCACAATCCGGCCAGAATTTGCTCCGACAACAATTCGAACAGTTCATCGACATAAACACCAATGTAATGTTTGGTGGTATTGGTGCGCAAGCTGGTACTCCCAAAATATCCGGGGAATAAAATTTCACGAATAATCCCGACTACCTTTCCCAGTTTTTCGATGGATGGCAAAGGTTCGCCAATGCGGTGTTCGTGGCAAACCAGGTTTAACGATTTCTGATCGGCTAACTGCTCAACCGCACTGCGCATTTTGTGTTCTATATTTTTTTCTGACTGCATTTTTAGATTTTTTAAGGAGCTTATATGTTCACCCAAAAGAATAGAAAAGCTATTCGTTGACAAAAATCATACTTTTAGGTCTTAAATCAAACTTAAAAGCGGGAAAGTTTTAAGATAGCTTGTAAAATTTACGGATGGCATCCGTAGCATTATTCAATCGCTGATCATCGGTTCCGCTAATTTCAACAAAGCTAAACCCGTAATGAATCAGCTCATTCCGGTATTCTTTAAACAAGCGAATCCGGTTTTCCCCACCGTTCTCGCGAACCGGATCGGCTTCCCAGGGTAAATCGGGACGACACAACAGAAACAAATCAATCGGACAATCCATGATTTGCCCTTCAAGCCAGTCGGGAGTTTTCCCAAAAACCCACCTAAACCAAACTTTGGTAATGATGAGCCAGGTATCGAAAAAAAATAACCGTTCCGAACTTTTCAGGCTAGCTTCATATTGCTTGACCTGCGCATGGGCAATGGTTTCAACATCCTGAAAAGTATAGTGATGCGATAATTCCTCAACATATTCACGCGCAAATTCAGGAATATATTGCCCCTTGTACATCTCGGCCAGTTGTGTGGCCAAAGTAGTTTTTCCCGACGATTCGGGCCCTGTAATTGCTATTCGTATTTGTTTCTTTTGCGGTTGATTCATTAATTCAAAAGTAGAGAAGACCTCTGTATTAAAAGCTATTGTTTTATAAATTCTTTCTTCCATTCAAAATAACCGACAACGGCCATAACCGTGTAAACCACAAACAGTAAAACAGTTGGGAGCAAATCTTTGTACCAGAATAATCCGATCGAAAAAGCATCGACAAAGATCCATACCAGCCAATGTTCCAAAATTTTACGGGCCAGCATCCAGGTAGCCACAATACTGAGTGCGGTGGCCAGCGAATCGGCAACCGGAACCGGCGAATCGGTGTAATTTTTAAGAATAAACCAGATCAGAAAGAAAATAACCAAGCTAATCAATGCCAAAACGAAACCCAGCTTCGCAGATAATCGGCTGATTTTTATGGATTCGGAATGATTGGATTGGTTTCCCTTCAACCATTCGTACCAACCGTAAATACTAATTACGACGTAATACATCTGTAAACCCATGTCAGCATAAAGTTTCGAAACCAGAAATACCCAAACGTAAATGATGGAAGTGAGCAAACCTACCGGCCAGGTCCAGATACTTTGGCGGATGGAGAAAAAGATATAGGCGATACCTAAAATGGCTCCCAGGAGCTCAATGTAATTTCCTGAAAGCCATTTTATAATTTGTTCCATATAGAATTTCAAGTTACCGATTGCGGGTTGCGGGCTGCGGGTTTTCCTCGTAACCCGTACCGCGAAACTCACAACATCATATTCTTATCAATTTTTATTTTCCCGAAAGAATCTTTTCGTAAGCCCCCTTCTGAGTAATCACCTCAACAGCCTTTTTGATTGATTCATCATCTCCGTTCATCACCTGAAAATAATGGCTTACCGAAAAAAGGTCGCGGGCAATGAGCCCTTTCATTTGCTTCTTTAGCAGAGGGCGAGCAAAGTCAATACTATTTTGATCTGGCTTGCTAATTTCTTTTTTGGTTTTAACTTCTTTCTGGCTATCTTTTTTGTCTTCTAGTGTACCATCAATAGGGTTAATAATCTTGTTAGCAAACGTTTCAACTGTGTCCGTTTTCTCGCCGGCGGCAATTATTTTATTGACCATCTCATCAGTCACTTCAAACTTGTCAATAAAGGTTTTAAAATCAGGATATTTCTGCTTGAAGACTTCACGATTGGCATCCATAATGTCTAGTACGCCAGTGTAAACTACATTTTTCCGGTTCAGTGTATTGTAATAAATGTAATATTTTGAAGTATCCAATGGGATAAACAAATCGGGCATCACTCCCCCACCACCAAATACAACCCGCTGACTAACCTTGGTTGCGTATTGCAGTGTTTTGTTTTGGGTGATACTATCTTTCGAGAAAAGTTCCCCATTTTCAATTCGGTTTATATAATCTTTCTGGTATTCATCCACTCCTTTTTCATAAGGTTTCTGAATACATCGGCCACTTGGCGTATAGTAATGCGCTGTGGTCAAACGAATCATCGATCCGTCAGTCAATGGGAACGGCTGCTGAACCAAACCTTTACCAAAAGAACGGCGGCCAATTAAAACCCCACGATCCCAGTCCTGAATGGCACCGGCAACGATTTCGCTGGCCGAGGCAGAACCTTCGTCAATCAACACAACCAATTTACCCTGTTCCAGTTCTCCAAGCGCAGTGGCGTTGTATTCTTTCTTTTCGGCATGTGTGCCTTCGGTGTAAACAATCAGCTTGAAAGCGGTCAGGAACTGGTCGGCAAGTTCGGTTGCTGCGTTCAGGTAACCACCACCATTTCCACGCAAATCGAGTACCAGGCTGTTGAGTTTCGAGTTTGCTTTCAAAGCTTTAATGGCATCCAGAAATTCGCTGGTAGTGGTAGCCGAAAATTTATTCAGTTTAATGTAACCGGTATTGGCGTTGAGCATGTACGAAGCGTCCAGACTGTTAATCGGGATTTTATCGCGGATAACCGTAAAATCAAGCAGATTGGGTTCGCCTTTACGCTTCACCTGAAGCTCAACCTTTGTCCCCTTTTTACCTCGCAGATAATCATACACATCTGTATTTTTCAACCCGATGGCTGCAATATTTTTCGAATCGACTGACACAATGCGGTCGCCAGCCCGAAGTCCAACTTTTTCTGACGGTCCGCCCGGAACTGTGGTTACCACCATCAACGTATCGCGATAAACATTGAACGAAATGCCTACCCCTTCAAAATTTCCCTGAAGCGGTTCATTCATCTTTTCAACTTCGGCTTTCGAAATATAAACGGAGTGTGGATCAAGCCCTCGAAGTACCTCGACAATAGCCTTTTCGGTCAAATCGTCAACATTGGTGGTATCAACATAGTAGCTGTCTATCAAACGAAGCAACCGCCCAAATTTCATGGTGTTGCCCTGAACATCCTGTGCTTTCAATTCGCTGCCACTTCCCCACGAAATCACTCCCAGCAAAATTGAAACAACTGCAATTTTATAACTAAAACTCATAGCTTAATTTTTATTGAACTGGTAAGACTACAAAAACTGTGCAGAAAAACCGGTTGTAAAATTACTGAATAACGAAGATAGCCTATTAAAGTGGGCAATTTATAACTTTTACTGCCTGAAAAGTTAACATTCAACATCAATTTGTGTTCATAAGTCAAGGATTTGCGAGAAAAGTTACCTGTAATTTCTATCTTTAAACCTCATAACCAATTAAACCGAATTAATGAAACAAATATCAAACCACCCAGAAAACAACAGCCACCGATTTATCCTGATTATCATTTTAGCGCTGGCATTTTCAGTTTCATCTTTTGCAGCTTCTCCCGATTATTACCAGATTCAGGTATTTCGGCTGAATGGCAAAGACCAGGAAGCTAAAGTTGACAATTTTCTGAAAGATGCCTATTTGCCCGCATTGCACCGTGCCGGGATTGCTAAAGTTGGCGTATTTAAACCTCTTGCAAGCGATACCGCTGCCGGAAAACGCGTTTATGTGTGGATTCCGTTCAAGTCGCTCAGTCATTTTACTGAAATTCAGGAAGTACTGGCAAAAGACCAGGCCTACCAAGCAAAAGGTATGGATTTCCTTGGCGCTCCGTACAACCAGGTTCCGTTCCTGCGTAAAGAATCCATCCTCCTGAAAGCCTTTGCCGATGCACCAAACGTCTTCATCCCGAAACACCAAACGGCGCCATCCGACCGGGTTTACGAGTTGCGCAGCTACGAAGGCCCAACAGAAAACCGGTTTCGCCAGAAAGTAAAAATGTTTAACGAAGGCGGCGAAATCAAACTCTTCAAAAAGCTCGATTTTAATGCTGTTTTTTATGCTGAAGTCGTTTCGGGAAGCACCATGCCCAACCTGATGTACCTCACCACTTTTGCCGACATGAAAACGCACGATGAACGTTGGGCAACATTCCGTGCTCATCCGGAATGGAAAACCCTTTCGGCCATCGAAGAATACAAAAACACGGTTTCCAATTCGGTTAAACTCTTGCTTCGCCCAACCGATTATTCTGATTTTTAACTACCCGATTTTCAGTCGTTACAAATACAAAATAGCCAGTCGAATGAGTGTTGACTGGCTATTTTGTTTGTATGTGCCTGATTCAGGACGGAATCTAACGTTCGATATAAAAATTAAATGACAATACTTTTTAAATAAGGTTTTTGCAGTGGATAAACGAATCTCTACTAAGGTTCAAAAAGCAGATGATAAGGTTTTAAAATCTTATTTTTAAAGGCCAACCTTAGCAGAATTTTTTGCACACGTCAACACAACCTTATTAATCTCTTGTTTTTCAGTTGTTTTCGGTTCAGTTACAAATCGAACTCAGGTTAACAACGTAATACCGGTTAAGTCGGCTTTCCCATTTTTCAGGAATTCGTAAGTCAACCGGTCTGCCTGACAGTCAATAAACCGAATACCTTTTAAACTTTTATTTTTAAAGAACGTGTTCGTAAGCGTTGCATTCCGGAAAGTCACCCTTTTAAACGCGCAGTTTTCAAAATAACAATCCTCCAATGCACCGGCGAAAACGATATCGGCAATCTGAGTATCAATAAAAGAAGTGCGGTTCCACACCGCATCAGCACTAGTATTTTTCTCTAAACTGCCAGTTTTTACCGCCACTCCGCTGAAGCCACCAGACTTAATCACCACTCCTGTAAAATCGGCGCCGGTGAAATCGCAGCCGTAAATATAGCTTCCTGAAAATTCTGTTTCTTTCAGTGAACAGTCCTTAAACAGATTGTTGGCCAGGTTGGAATTTTGAATGTGGCTGCTGCTGAAGTCGGAACCTGAAAAGTCACAACTATCAATATTGTTGTTTTTCAGAAGAAGTCCCGACAGTTCGGAACCGATAAACTTGCAGCGCTGCATGTTGGACGAACTGAATTTTTCGTGCAGGTTTTTTAAGCCGGAAAAGTCTGCGTCCAACCAGTTCCCTTGCGACATATCCCAGTTCAGCTTTTTACCCGGCTTTCCATACGACATTTCGGCCGTTTGCTTATCCACTGACCCGACAGGCTCTATTTCAGCGGCCACAGATTGAAAATTTTCTGAGAAATAGTTAAGGTCAACACCCAGAATTTCCGCCAGACGATTTAAAGTAATGATGTCAGGCATTGATTCTCCACGCTCCCACTTTCCGACAGCTTGCGGACTAATAAACAGACGCTCTGCAAGCTGAGCCTGAGAAATAGTTGTTTTTTTTCGTGCTTCGGCAATTTTATTGCCAATCAATTTTGTTTCCATAGGTACATCTTTTTGTTTATTCGACACAGCAAAGATATCCGGCTTCATTTTCAGCATCAAAAAATTACAACCACTTATTGTTACAAGTGCGCTACTCTTAGTTGTTATTCAACAACCTTTTGTTGTATTTGTCGAAATTTAAGGATAATGTTCTGAACAGAAAGACACTTGCTTCAGATTTTTATTCGCATAAGGCGGATTACCTGAATACTGGAATTACAAATTACTGATTAAAATGCCGATTGCAAAATTGCAGCAGCGCGTTAGAAATTTTAAGCTACAAAGGAAAACTAGATTGTAAATCCAGAACTAAAAAGTGCCAAATCCGGATTGGCACTAGCTGCTGCAAACGATTATCGATGTCCCAATGAGCGGGGATCGCGCTCTGGTCGTTCGAGTCTTGTAACCATTGTTCATATTGAGTTTTGCTGTAATTGTTAAATTTCGGTTTTGTGTCTAAACTCTTTTGAAATTTATGCCTGTACGTTGAATTGTGTGAACATAAAATGTGATTGTATCCGACTTTGACTATTTTCCCACTTTACCTTTATTTAGTTCTTTGTTTTTCTTTGCTTCTGGTAAATAATTATCAGTGGATACTACTTTTTTTCCTGTTCTGCTTTCAAGTTCCCGCCTAGCATTACCGGCAACGGCACCACCTTGTTTAGCTGCCTTTTTATTTTGAATAAATCCTTTTGGATTCTGTGTCTTTACAATTTCTGTTGTCGAAGCCTCTCCAAGCATTGAAAAAATTAATTCAAGGTCGGTCATGTGATCACGCAGATTTTGGCTTTTCAGTCCTTTGACTTTTTTATACTCAGAAGGTGTCAAGCCAAAAGTTGCTTTTGAAATCTCTGCTGTGAGTATGGAATATTCTATTTGTTCCTTTACTCCTCTGTTTTTCCA
>JAIBEY010000042.1 GCA_019459525.1 Prolixibacteraceae bacterium | reverse complement strand
AACGTAGCTGCCGTACTTGGCAATAACGGTGTCGCCGGTGTTGATGTACAAGCTGGTTTCGGGGCCGCCCTCGAGGTAAACGGTTGTCCTTATATCTACCGGCAAACCTTTCAGAAATGCAATCATGGTGCGGTGTGTGTAGGGCGAACGGGTAAATACAATGTAGATATTTCCCTGCACATCGGTTGCTGCAACCACCATGCTGCACGACTGATCGGGTCGTTTGGAAAATTCCATGGCCTCGCCATCGCAGCTAATCATGCGCATTCCCTGGCAAAGGGAGTGGTATTCATGCCTTACGGTTTCCCAATCCTGACAGGTAATGTCAATAATTTCGAAAGGAGCTTTTTGTTTGTCTTTGGGGTGCATGGCCATCATCGCATTGTAATAATCGCTTTTCTTCGGATTATTCAGGTGATTGAAATTTTTCATGTAACCCTTGTTCGACTGCGTTTTATTGTAGCTGTACATCCCGGCATTGATGATGATATTCTTGTCGAATTCGCTGGCCCAATCGGGTGCAATCCGTGGGTGTTTGCCTCGTTCCGAAGCTGTCAGGAATTCAAAATCAAATTTTCGCGGATCAATTTTCAGGATAGTTAATCTGGAGTCGTTTACCACCGATTTTTCAGGAGCATCTAATTCGGCGTACTGCAAGCCGTCCATCAGGTTAGTCCACGGAATTTCGCCGATCCAGTGCGGCTGAGCCATGCTGCCAATAGAGCTTAGCAGAATGAAGCCGAAAATGAGGCCGAGAATTCTACATGAACCCGAATTGGTATGGCTTGATTTACACATCATTAAAATCGAATCTTGAATTTTTAAAGGGGAATAAATCGAATAGTTCTCCGGAATAATAGAATTCATAAGCTACTGACCCAAAAGAATAGCGTTTGCCTTTGATGTTGATTCCGGAACCGCCAACCACCGGATTTTCTTTGGGTACAGAAACCTCGTAACCAATGTTGAAGAGTGTTGCCAGAATTTCAGGACGATCGCTAATCGGATATCCGGCCCGTTCCCACTGTACATTGATTTGCTTCACGTTAAGCGCCGCGTACATGTAGGAATAGAAGTGGTTTTGGTAAGATGTTAACCGGTTAAACCGCTCCTGGGCGATGTTTTGTGTTTGGAAGTCGAGCAGATTTTCGTACTGTTTGCCCAGGTAAAAAATAGAGGTTGTGTCTTTCAGATTTTTTTCGATGGTTTGGGCTGTCGGAACTTTTATACCGGTTACGCCAAGCGAAAAGGTCGTTTCAACAGAAAGTATTTTCAACGGGCCAATCCATTTTTTATAGGCCTCGCGGCTCGAATTGAATAAACGGATTTGCTCACCAACCAAAACGGCTACAATCATTCGGGGCTCTACGCCAGTTAAGTAAGCGGCTGAATCAATGAGGTGTTTGTCTTTAGCAACAGCCAGTTTAAAATCCTGCCATTCTTTAATGTTCATCCACTCGAAAACACTCTTGGTTTTCAATTGCATCTGAGCCGGATCACTGTTTTCCACAAATTGATTCAACTCGGCATGGTATTCGGCGTTGTCCTGCATATGCAGGTTAACAGCTTCAATCATGCGTTGTGCTTCTTTCAGGTTGCGGCTTTGGTAATAAGCATTCTGGATGTAGTAGGCGTTTGCCGGGTAAAATTTGCTCAGCACCGAAAGGTTATGGAGCAGTTTAGCTTCGTTAAAGTCAACAGCTGTGCTATCGGCATCGGTACCACGTCCGTATTTGTCTTTGATGTCCTGAAAATAACGGTCGTTCAGGTCAACAACTCCCGGGTCGTTGGTTAAATGAAATTTTACTGCAAAAAAACCACCAGTCAACCCTAAACCAATTAATGCGAAAAAGCCCACAAGTCCAATTCCTAAGTACTTCAAAATCTTGCGGAAACCACCATTTTTCATTTTTTAATCATCCTCCTTTTAAACCGCCGCAAATGTATAAAAAGGTGTTATAATTTGTTAAAAACGTCATATCTTTTAGCATAAAACGCAAAATTTAATAATGAAAAAGTTACCTTCGCATCCCGTTCAAATTTTTGAGCTAAGTATTAACCCAAATTTTGAAAATGAAATTACGCATATTAACCCTAACGATTTGCCTGTTCTTTTCCATTTTTAGCTTTGCACAGGAAACCCCACCTACCATAAATCCTATTAACGAAACCTTCGATATTGATTCGTTACTCAACGAAGTTGAAGAGCTGGAAGTCGATTCGTTAAGGACAACCGATGAAACCATCTACAAAAACATCTGGAATTCTACCCAGATCAGATATCCGGCAAATACGTTACCGGATAAACGCGATACTGTTGTCATCAGCATCAACGGATTAAACGACAATTCATATGTACATCCTTATAAAGGTAAAGTAATTTCCAAATACGGACCGCGAAGGGGAAGAATGCATACCGGCATTGACATTAAACTCAATTCGGGAGATACAGTTTTGTGTGCTTTCGATGGAAGGGTCAGGCTCGCGAAACGGTTTAACGGATATGGAAACCTGGTTTTAGTCAGGCACAACAACGGACTGGAAACGATATACGGACATTTAAAATCGATCAAGGTAAAAGTAAACGATACGATTAAAGCTGGTGACCTGATTGGTTTAGGAGGAAGAACCGGGCGTGCAACCTGCGACCACCTTCACTTTGAAACGCGGTTATTTGGCGAACCTTTCAATTCCGACAAATACATTGATTTCGAAAATTACTCGCTCCGGACTGATAAAATTTATTACGCCAATAAGCGGTTCGAAATCGACAAGAATAACTTCAAGAAGAAACCATTGGCTTCGGATGGGGCAGCTTTAGCCGCTGCTGGCGGAAAAACCAAGCATGTGATTCGTAAAGGAGACACGCTTTCGGCAATTGCCAGAAAATACAGGACCTCGGTTACAAAAATTTGTACTGCGAATAAAATTACGGCCCGTACCACTCTTAAAATTGGCAAGGTACTCTGGATCAACTAGTTTTTTGGACTACAATACATTAAAACAAAACAGGGAGCTCATTGAAATGGACTCCCTGTTTTGTTTTAATGCGTGTAATTTTTTATTCAACGGCAATCTCGTCAACAAACAACCAGGCTGGCTGACCGGCACCCATATGGCCTTGTGGCGCTTTACCCAGGTTTTTGGCCACAACTTTTACAAAGCCAACACTAACCGGCTCGAACGAAACGGCAAATTCTTTAATCTGTTTTTCGCCGGACAAAGGATCAACGTCGTTGATTGCTTCACCAACTTTCTGGAATTTAACTCCATCAGCCGAAACAAAAAACTCCACTTTCGAGGGAAGGAAAATCCAAGCACCGGCGTTCTGAAGTGATCCAAGCGAGCAACTGTGAATCTCGGTTGCTT
This sequence comes from Prolixibacteraceae bacterium, assembly GCA_019459525.1. Lineage (GTDB taxonomy): Bacteria > Bacteroidota > Bacteroidia > Bacteroidales > Prolixibacteraceae > Aquipluma. Next base: position 129,388 of record JAIBEY010000042.1, on the reverse strand, counting down.
GTTGCAGGTCGATGACCACTTCCATATCGTTTCCGCTCCAGGCCTGCCATTCGCCATCGCCATGATTGGTGGTTCCGCGTATTCCGTTTACCAGCGTATATTCACCCGATCCTTTGTAATTTTCGTTAAAAGGAGTCAGGTATTTTACCGGTTTTACGGTTGCCTTATTGATATGAAATGATTGGCTGAGTATTTTTCCGGAGGATAAGCCATTTACAAAAGTGACAGCTTTTAATGTCGAAGTCTGATCGAGCAGAACGGGTTCAGTGTAAACGGCCGAAAGGTTGGTTGGCTCACTTCCATCGGTTGTAAAATGTATTTCAACTCCGGCTAATTCGCTTGCCAAACTTACCGCAAGTTGCTTTTTATCAGCATTAAACTGCGTTTTGGCCGATACATGGTAGGCGCTTTTGGCATAATTGATGCCCAACTGATCGTACCGTTTCATGAACAACTGGATTCGACGCGAAAAATCTTCCCAGCTACGCACTTCTTTCGGGCTCCACACTGCTTCAGCCAATGCTGCAACGCGCGGAAAGGTCATGTATTCGGCATGTTTAAGGTCCGGAACATATTCCGTCCAAAGGTTGGCCTGTCCGCCTAAAATGTGTTTGGCGGCCTCGGCACTCAATTCTTCAGGAACAGGATTAAAACTGTAAACTTTACTCAGTGGTAAATAACCGCCAATAGCCAAAGGTTCCTGATCCATCGGTCCCTGATAGTAATCGATGTAGCAATGCGAGTTGGGTGTCATTACCACATCGTGCCCTTGGTTGGCAGCATCAACTCCTCCCTGAAAACCACGCCAGCTCATCACCGTAGCTTCTTCAGGAAGACCACCTTCCAGAATTTCGTCCCAGCCCAATAAGATTTTGCCTTTTGAAGTGATGAATTTTTCCATCCGCTTGATGAAATAACTCTGCAATTCGTGCATGTCTTTCAGCCCTTCGGCCTTAACCCGTTTTTTGCAATCGGGGCATTTTTCCCATTCGGTTTTGGTTGCTTCATCGCCGCCAATGTGGATGTATTTTGACGGGAAGAGCTCCATAACTTCACTCAGAACATCTTCCAGGAACAGAAAGGTTGAGTCTTTTCCGGCACAATAAATATCCGTAATTGGCCAAACGCCTCCCGGAAGAACGGTGAACGGTCCGCCGGAACACGAATATTGCGGATAAGCAGCGAGGGCGGAAGTGACGTGAGCCGGCATTTCAATTTCAGGAACGATGGTAACGAAACGGTTCTGCGCGTAGGCAACCATTTCTTTAATGTCTTCCTGAGTATAAAATCCGCCGTAAGTGGCTTTCTCACCGGATTCCTGTTTAGGTCGCGAGTTCCAGTGTTTATCTTCGCGATCGACCCGCCAGGCGCCAATTTCGGTTAGTTTGGGATATTTTTTAATTTCAATTCGCCAGCCCTGGTCGTCAACCAGATGGAGGTGAAGCGTATTCAGCTTGTGGATGGCCATGTGGTCGATCATCCGAAGAACGTCTTCTTTCGGGAAAAAGTGGCGCGAAACATCGAGCATATAACCACGCCATTTAAAGACCGGAGTATCGGATATACTAATTACCGGCACCAGCCATTCCACTTTTGCAGGTTTGGCCGTGCTTTCAATTTCGGCAGGAAGTAACTGGCGGAGTGTTTGAATCGCGTAAAAGAAACCGGCAGGTTTGGCTGCTTTAATTTCAATCCGGTTTTTTAGTACCTCAAGGGCGTAGGCTTCCGGCCCCATCATGGGCTCGGTCTTAAAATAAACCTGATTCGAACCTTCGTTTCCACCAACAATTACCTGAAATTTCCAACCGGTCGATTTTCCCATCAAATCAGCAAACTGGCTGGCGATAATCTGTTGATCTACATTTTCGACAACGAATTTGGTACTCTTTTTAAATTGGAAAGAAGATTCGCCCAAAGTCATTTTCTGAACCTGTGGGATCAGCGCAAGTTCGCTTTCAAGGAAAGATTTGTTTGGCTTGCAGCTCCAAAGTAGGGCGCAGCAAAGCAAAATTAGGATTCCGGAAAATGTTTGTTTCATGTGTATTTCGTTTATTTTTTTTAGAAGTACCAAGATAAATAAAATCCATTAGTGGCAGGGTAACAATTTGTCAGGCGACAAAATATTACAATGTAATGATAATAAGCGTATTAATAAGATATTCGAACAGGCCTGGTTGCGGAAATAATTACAATCCGCCAAAAATACCAACGATGGTGCGGTGAAACTTATGCACCGATTTCACTGGCGGCGCATACATCATGATACACTTTTTCGAAACCACCGGCAAATTCAATTGGTCAATGGTTTGCTGAACTTCGGCCGACCACGCGCCTTGTTGCAACCAAATGTTTTTCAGGCCAATTTGCGCGGCTTCTTCCAATACCGGTGAAACATTTTTAGGCGGAATAGAAATCCAAACACCATCAATCTTTCCGGTCAAACTTTGCAGATTAGGCGAACAGGTAAAGCCATCAATTTCAACAGCGTCAGGATGAACGGGATAAATTTCGTACCCTTTGGCTTTTAGTTCTTTGGCAGCCATGTTGCCAAATTTTTTTCCCGAACGCGACATGCCCACGACGGCTATTCGTTTCGACGACACAAATTGTTCGATTAACGGGTTCATAGTTGATTTTTTGAAGTTTGGGTGAAGTTACGGCTTTTCGTAAAATTTGAGCTCAGTTTATGCCAACAAAAAAATCGGTATAATTATCTGGCTAAAATCAAGATTTTGATAATCGTTCCTGAATCTCTTTCAGCACTTTTCTTGAGGCCAGGAAAACGGCAGGCTTGCCAGATAATGGGTTGTTCTGGGTAACGACAACGGTTTTGTAAACATCTTCGATGTTCTGAAACGTAAGTACTTCCTCCGGAATACCTTGCGTATGTATTTTGCCCTGATTCACCAGAATCAGCCGGTCGCAGTATTCCGAAGCTAAATTCAGGTCGTGGATGACCATCAAAACTGATAACCCCATTTCCTGGTTCAACTGCTGTAACACATTCAGGATATGAACCTGATGAGTAATGTCGAGGTGCGATGTTGGTTCGTCGAGCAAAAGCAACTGGGGCTGCTGGGCAAGCGCACGGGCAATTCCTGCCAGTTGTTGCTCACCTCCGCTCAACTCCGACATCAGTTGGTCTTTAAATCGCCAGGTGTCGGTCATTTCCATGTATTTGCGGGCAATCTCAAAATCCTCGTCGGTTTCGAAAAAGTTAAACCGGCTGTGGTACGGAATCCGGCCCATGAGCACATAATCTTCCACGCTCATGTCGCCCGCTTCGATAAACTGGCTGACGATAGCAATATTTTGAGCCCGTTCGCGCAATGAAAACGACTGCAGATTTTTGCCTGAAAGTATGATCTGGCCCGATTTCAGGGGAAGAATTCCGGTAATAGCTCTGAAAAGTGTGGTTTTTCCCGATCCGTTGGGGCCTATAATTCCGGCAAACGAACCTTTTGGAATGTCGAAGTTGATGTCGGACAACTGGAATTTGGGATATCCGCAATTCAGGTTTTGTATAGTTAGGATGTTGCTCATCGGCTTTTATTGAGTGAACGGATGGAAGTGCGGCTCATCATCAGCAGAAAAGCAATACCACCGGCAATTCCGGTGATAACACCAATGGGTAATTCGTTGGGCGATATGATGGTTCGGGCAATAACATCTGAAATAACCAGGAAAATAGAACCCGACAAAAAAGAAGTAACCAGTAGAATGCGGTAATCAGAGCCTACCAAAAGCCGCATCAAATGCGGGATAATCAGACCAACAAAACCAATGACACCAGCCACAGCAACCGAAACGCCGGCCAGCAACGAAGCCAGCAGAAACAAAAGTTTGATGGCGGTATCGGTATTAATTCCGAGGTGTTTGGCTTTTTCCTCACCCAAACGCAAGGCATTAAGCGGCTGCACAAACAGGTAGGAAGCAAACAGCGAGCAAATGGAAAGCGCCAGCGTGATGTAAATCAACGACATGTCGGGTTCGTCGAGCGAGCCCATGATCCAGAAAACAATACCGTGCAGGTTTTCGGAACTGGTGGTAGCCATCAGCAACATCATCGACGACGACGCAATAAAGCTGACCATCACCCCGGTAAGCAGCATGGTTTGGATATTCACCCGGCCATTTCGGGTACTGATGGTGTAAACCAGAAAAATAATCAGGAATGACCCGGCAAAACCAGCGGCCGGGAGCATAAACGACCCAACGAGCTGATGCAACCCGAACACAATGACAAAAGCCACACCCAGCGACGCACCTCCTGAAATACCCAGCGTATAAGGTTCGACCAGCGGATTGCGGTAAACGCCTTGTAACAATATTCCAGAAAGACTAAGCGCGCCTCCGACAGCAATCCCGAGCAGGACGCGCGGAAGACGAATCTGGCTTACAATGGTATATTCCATGCTTTCGTGGCCTTTGCTGAGAATGCTGAAAACATCCATAAACCCGAGGTTCATTTCGCCAACCGACAGCGACAAAATCACCGAAGCAACAAGCAGGACAAGCAATCCGGCCAGATAGAGTACCCATTGAAGGTATTTTTTCTGCATTTCAATCACGCGAGTGTGTTTTTTTATTAAAAACATGCCAAAATTAGTCATTCGCAGGCATTCGTCACCATCCTGAGCCACATTCTGTTTCTTTTTTGTCCGATCCGGGCCTTTTAAGTCACGAATTAAAACTCGATGCCCTCGCGGCTGTATATTTTCCGGTCGAATGGGTGCTTTACTTTCTGGATGTAGCTGACGTAATCGGCCACTTCAATCAATCCGTCGCTGGCGCCACGGCCTGTCAATACCAGTTCGAGTTTGGCTGGTTTTTGTGCGATAAATTCGAGCAATTCGTCTTCGGCCAGTATGCCATCGCGCACCGAGATCAGGATTTCGTCCAGAATAAGCAAATCCAGGTTTTCAGCCTGAATAAATCCCGACAACTGGATCAGCCCGTTTTTAACGTCTTCGCGGCTACTCTCGCGGGTGACTTTGGGGTTAAACGACCAATGCCCTTCGGTAAATCCGAGGATTGTGGCTCCCAGCTTCTGCAAACTCTGAATCTCGTTGTAACCATACAATTCAGGCCGCTTATTGAAATGCGCATAACAAACTTTCAGGCCGTGTCCCAGCGCCCGAACAGCCAATCCAACCGACGCGGTGGTTTTTCCTTTTCCTTCGCCGGTATAAATGTGTATTAATCCTGTTTTCATAATTAATTATTTTTGAACCACATAGACACATAGGTCACATAGAGTAATTTTTAAATCCGAAGGATTTGTATGTTTAAAATCTATTGTGTTCTATGTGCCTATGTGGTTATAATTCATTATTTTATAAATGTATTCCAACTCACAGCTTTTGCGGATGTGATCGGCTAACTTATCGTACTGCTCGTTTTTGTATTCGGCATAGTTAAATTCCTGAAGCCGGGTTTCTTTTCCGCAGCTTTTCAGGATAGACTGGATGACAGGCAGGTTGTCGAAAATGCCGTGCAGGTAAGTCCCCCATGTTTTTTCATTCAGGAAACAGCCATCCTTCGATCCGTCGCTCAGGCTTGCCAGCGGCGAACCATCAAGCAACTCGGTTTGTCCCATGTGTATTTCGTAGCCCTTGCAGTTTTCCGGTTCATTCCTGAAGGTAAATGCGCTCTGAACTGTCCGTTTTTCGGCTGTCAGCATAGTTACAACAGGCAAAAGACCCAATCCGGGCATGTACGAAATGGCGCCTTCCACATTTTCCGGATCATGAATTTCGTGGCCCATCATCTGGTAGCCACCGCAAATGCCATACACCGCATTCCCATTTTGATGACTGTTTAGGATAGCTTTTGCGAGTCCGCTTTTCCGAAGGTGATCGAGATCGGCGATGGTATTTTTTGATCCTGGAATAATCACTACGTCAGCCTTTTCAATTTCTTCGGGATTGGCCGTGTAAAACAGGTTGATTTCAGGTACACGTTCCAGCACATTAAAGTCGGTGAAATTCGACATATGCCGAAGTAAAACCACCGCCACATTCACCAATCCATCGCGTGTTTTTCCTGATTTGTGGTCGATCACCACCGAATCTTCATCGTCAATATGAATGTCGCGAAAATAGGGCACTACGCCCACAACAGGCACTCCGGTGATGTTCTCGAGTATTTTCCTTCCTTCCGCAAAAAGATCGATATCGCCCCTGAATTTGTTGATCAAAATGCCTTTCACCAAAGCGCGTTCTTCGGGAGGAAGCAGTTCCAATGTGCCGTAAACACTGCCAAACACGCCTCCACGATCAATATCGGCTACCAAAATAACGGCAGCATCAACAGCAAGTGCAACCCGCATATTCACGATGTCTTTCTCACGCAGGTTGATTTCCGAAATGCTTCCGGCGCCTTCAATCACCATCGGATTGTATTGATCAGCCAGCTTTTGGTAGGCTTTCATGGCCTCGGCAAAAAGGGCATCGCGGTCGGTTCCCAGGAAATATTCTTTAGCCGACTGGTTTCCCATGGGTTTTCCGTTCAAAACCACCTGTGCATTTTGATTGCTGGTTGGCTTCAGCAAAATGGGATTCATTTCGCTACAGGGTTCAACGCCGCAGGCTTCGGCCTGAACAGCCTGGGCGCGACCCAGCTCCAGCCCATCGATGCCCGCGAACGAATTGAGCGACATGTTCTGCGCCTTAAACGGAGCCGGCGAATAACCGTCCTGTTTAAAAATTCGGCAGAACCCGGCATTGATGATGCTCTTGCCCACATCGGAACCTGTTCCGACAAACATGATTGGACGAAGTTTTTGTTTCATTTTTTTTATCTATTGAACCACATAGACACATAGGTCACATTGCCTTTGTTTTTTCATTGGCGTTAAAATCTAACGCGATTAATTATTCGTCCCAATTGGACTCTGCGACACACGCTTACTTTAGACACTCCGAACTCTAGCTCACTTTAGGCACTTCTTCCATTCGTATATGGCTGGTGTTGATCACCTGGGCCTCTTCAAACGAGGTCATTTCCGAAAGCACAGCCACTGCGCCTTTCAGCACCGAATAGGCAATAGCGGCTCCCGTTCCTTCTCCGAGTCGCAAGCCCAGTTTCAGGACAGCCGAAGCATTCATGTGCCGAAGCATTTTCCGGTGTCCCTGTTCGTCAGATTCGTGCGAGAAAATGCAATAATCCAGCACCCGACGATCCATTTCCTGGGCTACCAGCAAAGCCGAAGTCGTGATGAACCCATCAACCAGAATCACCATGCGATTACAGGCGGCTTCAATCATCCCACCGGCAATGGTTGCTATTTCGTATCCGCCAAACTTAGCCAGGTTTTCGAACGCCGATTCTGAAATGCCAAGTTTATCGATAGCATCCTGAATAACTTTTGCTTTATGCTGAACGCCTTCGCTGTTTAATCCGGCTCCCGGCCCAACGCATTCTTCAACCGGCAATCCGCAAATAATCGACATCAGTGCCGATGCGGGGGTGGTGTTCCCTATGCCCATTTCGCCAAAACCAATCACATTGGTTCCTTGCCCGGCAAACTTCCTGACAATTTCTCTTCCATTGTTAAAAGCTTTCGTGCAGTTTTCCATGCCCATGGCTGGCTGATACCTAAAGTTTTCGGAGCCAAAAGCCACTTTTGCATCAATCAGTTTCGGATGAGGTTCAAACTGGTAATTAACACCGGCATCAACCACCCACAAATCCATTTCGTAAACGCGCGAAAGCAAGCCAATTCCACCACCACCCGCCAGAAAATTATGCACCTGTTGCCAGGTAATTTCGACCGGACAGGCACTCACACCTTCGGCTGTAATTCCATGATCGGCAGCAACAGTAAGCATGACCGGATTTCTCAATTCCGGAGAAAGTGAATTTTGAATCAATCCAAGTTGCAAAGCCAACGATTCCAATTGCCCGAGCGAACCAACCGGCTTGGCTTTGTTGTCGAGTTTATGCTGAAGCCGGGCAACCAGATCGTTATTTAGCTCTGGAATATTAAAATTCGTCATCATTTTCATGCTATTTAATTTTATCTAACATACTAAAACTGATCACTTCTCGTTAAATAGTCGTTTAAAACCAACAGATTATGAAAATGCCAGCCAAACTATTAGAAGTTCTTCCCGAAAGTTACCTTATTGTTCTAGTTCTTCTTTCCGGTTTTAATCCGCCATTTTCAGTCCACCCATTGGTATTGATCATAGCCGGTATTGTTGCATTGCAGCTTATTTTCAGAAATGCAATCACCGGTATCATGCTCGCCAATTCGTTCATATTAATCAACCTTTACATGATTCTGGCTATGCTTTCGGAGCTCAGTGAGTTTCCTACATTCAATTCGGCAGCAGCGAAGCTTCTGGTTGTTGGATCGCTTATCATTCTGACAAATCTGTTCATAGCCGGGTTAATGTTTTTCAATTATTATAAAAAGGCGTAGATTAGAAATTCACTATCTGTCCGTACACCAACGGTGTTTGAAAAGCCTCTTCAGGAGTTCTGTTCTGAATCAGGCACATCAGGGCGCGAATCACTCCGGCGTGGGTAACCAAAACGATGCGTTCATGTTTCATCTTGTATAAATCGTCTAAAAATATTTTCGTTCTGAAAATCAAATCAATTAACGATTCTCCGTTGGGGCAGCAGGCTCGGGTATAATCTCCAAACCAGACTTTGCCTTCCGGCGATTCAAAAATGGTATCCCAAGGCATCATTTCCCAATCGCCAAAATCAAGTTCAGTCAGCCGGTGATCAATTCGGAGCGGCTCTTCAAGAAAAAGTTCGGTTGCCAATTTTGTACAACGACTCAACGGGCTCGAAAATACAGCATCAAATGTTTCGTCGGCCAGCTTTTGCTTGATTGAATCCAGCTCACTCCGGAAGGTAAGGGCGAGCGGAACCTCGGTTTTTCCGTAGCAAATTCCTGAAGGAACATCGACTGAAGTATGTCGGATTGCCGTAATGATCATATCGCGTGGTTTTGAAAGGCCACCCAGGCCAAATAAAAAAGAACCTCCGAAATTTGCTGCAAAGCGCCCAGGCAATCGCCGGTGTAACCTCCAAGTTTCCCGACAATGTAATTCCTGAAAACAAAGGCGGTTATCAGCAAAACAGGAATAATTATCACGGAAAACGTTAGCGGCACGAAAGCCAGAAGTGCCAACCCAAAGAAAACCGCCACGAGCAAATCGATGGGTTTTCCTTTCTGGCCAATGGGTTTGCTTTTGCTTTCGAGGTCGGCACGGGCGTATTCCGAAGTAAAAATCACCACAACCGGCATCAACCGGCTCAACGCATGGCCAGCAACCAAAATCAACGGTATCGTAGCCGAATCGATGGAATGCAAACCCATAAACTTGGTTGCCAACATTCCGATCAGGCCGATGCTTCCGTAAGTGCCGATACGGCTGTCTTTCATGATGGTTAGGATTTTCTCCTTCGTGTATCCACCCCCAAAACCGTCGCAGAAATCGGCAAAGCCGTCCTCGTGAAAAGCGCCGGTGATAAAAATCGTAACCAGCATACTTAGCAAAATGGCTAGTTCAGGCGGAAAAATAAACTGCAATCCATAGAAAACTCCCGCCCCAATGCCGCCACCAATCCAGCCAATAAAAGGAAACCAGCGGGTAGCCTGGTTCAGCATCTGGTCGGAATACGGCAGGTTTTTCGGCACCGGGATGCGCGTGTAAAACATGATAGCGTTCAGGAATATGTGTAGTTGGTTTTGCATGATGTTGTTTTAAAATTGCCACAAAGGCATCAAGTATTAAAGAAAATAATACCCAATTTCCAATATCGAATATTGAACAAAAATATCAAGTTCAGGAGATATTGTTCGCAGCGAACCTGGAACTTGAAACCTGGAACTATTCTTTATTTGCCACTCCGGCCGCTTCGAAACTGGCCATTTCGTTCAGGAAATTAACGGCAGCCTGTACCAAAGGTAATGCTAAAGCGGCTCCGGTTCCTTCGCCAAGCCGTAAATCGAGCTGAAGCATGGGCCGCGCATTCAGCTTTTCGAGCATCAGCTTGTGGCCGCGCTCGTCTGACGAATGGCAAAATACACAATTGCCCCGGACTTCAGGATTGAACCTGACGGCGGTTAAAGCAGCGGCAGTGGCAATAAAACCATCAATCAGCAAAATCATATTCCGATCGCGGGCTTCGAGCATGGCGCCTACCATCATCGCAATTTCCAATCCGCCAAAGGTAGCCAGCGTTTCCTCCGGGGTTTTCGGATCGTATTTCTCCGAAACTTCTTTCAGTATCTGCATTTTGCGTGTCAGTTGTTCGCCGTGCGAACCCGTTCCGGCGCCGGTACACTCTTCAATCGGGATATTCAGGAAACGGTGCATCAACAGCGACGAAGCCGAAGTGTTGCCAATGCCCATCTCGCCAAAACCAATGATGTTGCAACCGTTCGCTACTTCAGCCTGAACCAGTTCGCGGCCTTTTTGAATGGCTACAGCACATTCATCTTCGGTCATCGCGGGTTCGCGGCGCATGTTTCGCGATCCACGGGCCACTTTCGCATTGATAATTGGTGCATCGGCCGGAAAATCGAAATCGACACCGGCATCGACGACTTTCAGATTGATACCGTTTTGGCGGCAAAACACGTTGATGGCAGCGCCTCCGGCCACAAAATTCATGACCATTTGCCAGGTTACTTCTTTTGGGTAAGGGCTGACACCTTCGTCGGTTAGTCCGTGATCGGCAGCAAAAACCAGCAATGCCGGATTTTTAAGCTCGGGAGTCAGCGTGTTTTGGATTAACCCGATTTGGAGGGCCAGATCTTCGAGAAGACCAAGCGCACCAAGTGGTTTGGTCTTAAAATCAATTTTGTGTTTGAGTTGTTCGTTGAGGTTCATGGGTTGTGTTTTAAATGTTGTCGTTGTTGAAATTGTTGTCGATTATAGTCAGGGTTTCACTCAAAGTGAAGCCCTGACTAATTAAAACCATTATCCGCGGTTTTTTCTATGTGACCTATGTGCCTACTGTGGTTCCAATCAGTAAACTGACCACTGCGACTGATCACTTTATTTTCACAGGAATTCCCGAGATCATCAGGAAAACTTCGCTGGCTTGCCGGGCGATGTGTTGGTTCATCCAGCCTTGCAAATCAGCAAACTGGCGGGCTGATTCTTCTACCGGATGAACGCCCATGCCCAGCTCATTGCTTACCACAATCAGGTTCATTTCTTTCTGAACAAATCGGTTCCATTCGGATTTGGCTTCTTCGAGCGAACGATCAGCATCGAACTGATTGTCAAAAAAGATATTGGTTAGCCACAAGGTAATGCAGTCGAGCAAAACGGTTTGGCCTTCAACCTTGCAAGCCGAAAGTTGCTTTTCTTCTTCGATGTTGATCCAGTGCGGTCCGCGATCGTTCTGGTGCCGTTCGATGCGGCGGCGGAAATCGTCGTCCCACACTCGGGCAGTGGCCAGGTAAACCGGGTTTGGGCTGGCAGATTCGGCCATTTGCTGGGCAAAACTGCTTTTTCCTGAACGGGCGCCTCCGGTGATGAATGTAATTTGAGCCATATTTTGTTGTTTATTAAGTGAGCGGGTGACTCGATGTCGCCCGCTCACTAGTTTTTCATTATCAAAATTTATAAGCCAGTTTGGCAACAATGCTTCGTCCGGGCATGTTGTACCCGTCTTTTTCTGAATAGTTTTCGTCGAGCAGATTCGATACAGTAACTCCAAAATTTACCTTTTCGGTGAACGCGTAGCCAATCGAATAGTCGAACAGCAAATATTCTGGATGTTGCAGGATTTTGTCGGTCGCTTTATAGCCACCTTCGGCATAATAATTGGCCGCCACAATTCCGGTACGCAGGCTGCTAAACGAATCTTTTTCGAGACGCGAACCAATGAAACGGCTGTTCAGGCGCATACTGATGCGGTCGTGCCGGTAGTTCAGTCCAAAGTTTCCGTTGGCATTGCGCACATATTGCATGTCACGGGTCAGCATTTCGGTGCCCACCAACTGCGTAAAATCGTTTTTCAGAATCCAGGTAAAATTGGCGTAAGCTTCCAGTTCCGGCTTTTCAGGCAGAAATTGCCCCAGATTGAACGACGACATCAGTTCGATACCTTCCATCTTCGAATCGTTGGCATTCACGTAAGTGTATTCGCCCGAAGCCATTTTTTCTTCCACAATCTTACGGTCGTGCAAAGTCTGGAAATACGACACATCTAATCTCAGGCTGCTTTTTGGTGATAAATAGCCGACACCGAAATCGGTTGTGCGCGATTTCTCTGGATCAAGATCAGGGTTTCCCACATACGCTTTTCCTGAAACGGTATATTTCCCGGCGACTTTAAACGCATCGGGAACCGAAAAAGCCGTTCCGAACGAAGCATGGGCCTTGAAGTTTTTCAGAAATTGGTATTGCGCGCCTACCGAAGGATTCAGCGTGTTGTAATGGGCGTCGGCTTCCGGAGCTTTTAGCCCGTCGTTCGCATCAATGTGATAAGTAAAACGATCGAAGCGCACACCGGCATTCAAATCCAGGTTTTTAACCGAATAAGCGAGTTGCGTAAAAGCATCCACATTGGTGAATTTGTTGTTGGGTTTATACGGATCGGCTGGTGTTCCGATGGCCGAAAAACGATCCGACTGGTAGTCGTAAATTTTCAGGTCGGTTCCCAAAAGCACATCAAAATTGCCCAGTTTATAGTTATCCTGAAGCTGATAACCCAATTCTTTTACTGTACTTTTAAAGCTGATAAAGCCCTTGTCGGTGTTGTCGGAATAATTGGGGTTTTGGTCGTTGGTGTAATATGGGCTGAACCGGAAGTGATTCTTCTCGCTATTTTGTTCCGCCGTCACATACAGGTTGAGGCGGTTCACATCTTTTTTGCTTTGCCCGTAGGTTCCCCAGTAATTTCCGGCAGTTTCCACATCGTAAGCAAAAGTGTAGGCGCCTTCAGCACTAATTTTCCATTGCTTGCTGATGTCGTAATTCACGAACGCATTGGCTGCATTCAGCTCGTACTGCGAGTTGTCCATCGCATCGCCATACGAAGCTTTATCGAGAATCAGCTTATCAACATCCGAAATTTTTAGCTGGTTTTTCTGTCCGATGCGGTAATCTTTGGTTTGCTCCTGACGACTGTAACCCAAGCCATAAGTAAGTTTCGTCCCCGAATTCCCGGTGAAATTTCCTGAAAATTTGCGGTAACCAAAACTTCCGGATTCAACCGAAACATGGCCTTCAGGAACAGCACTGCCGCGTTTGGTGATGATGTTGACCACACCGCCCATCGCATCCGATCCGTAGAGCACCGAATACGAACCTTTTACGATTTCGATCTGCTCTACATTGTCGAGGTTTATGGTTGCGAGGTTAGTTGTTCCGGCAGGTTTCCCGTTGATCAGGAGCAAAGTATAACTGCGGGCATGTGCACTTGGCGAAAAACCACGCATCCCAATAGTAGCCGACAATCCCGGATATTGAATAATATCGAGGTTGGTAGTGCGTTTAAGCACTTCTGCCAGGTTTTCGGCCGGCAACGACTGGATCAGGCTTGAGGAAATAATTTCGACTTTCTGCGGAAGGTTTTTCAGTTTTTGTTCCATCCGCGACGCATGAACGGTAACTTCCTGGATTGGGTACACTTTGGTCGAGTCGAGCAGGTCGGCTGTGGCGCCTAAAGAGCAGAGCAATCCCATGCAAACAAAGGTCATTTGTTTAAAATTCATAACACTTCTTTTATGGTTAAACATTAAAAAATGTCGACCATAAACTTTCAACATGTTCCCCGATAAACATCCCGGGCTGACAAAAAAGGAACAAATGGATAAACTAGATGAAAACGATCACCCCATTGCTTTTATCCCGAAAGCTATGATTAACGTGCGTGGAATTGGCAGGTCTTCTGGCTCGCCTTCTTTTTGAGGCCTTCCCATTCCGGTAAACCGGAACAGTGGCAGGAGTTTCAAAAAGTTTGTATTAAGGCTTACAGCTGCGGGTACAGCTCCGGTTTTTCACCGGATTCCCTATTAGTCCTTGTTGGCGCAAACCAACATCGGAACCATTTCCGAAGGCAAAACTATGGATTATTTACCACAGATTACACAGATAAACACAGATAAAAATGAAATTTTGAAAGATGCCAAATGCAGTTTCAAGTTAAGTTAATATAGATCAAGAAGATAGAAATCAAACTGACGTAAATAAATCTGACAAACCACCTGATTCGGAAAAATTGTTTATTTTTGAATATGATTGAAAACTGATGGTTATGGACATGACAACTCAACTGAAAAATAGTTTGATTTCGAGAATTAAAGACTCGAATGACATGAATTTTTTAAAAGCACTTCAAACAATATTCGATTCATCGGAACAATCTCTGTATCAATTGTCCCCAGAGCAAAATGATTCTATTATAAAAGGCAGGGAGGAAATTAAAAGTGGCGATTATATTGAGAATGACCAATTAATCTCTGAGATGAAAGAATGGCTGACAAAAAAATAATCTGGTCAACTCGTGCAAGTAAAGAATTAAGACATATTCTTGAATATTTCAACCAACGTAACGAAAGTACGCGATATAGTCTCAAACTTTTAAATGACATTGAGAATTTAACCAGAAGTCTTTCGAAAAATGAATCGATTGGAAGATTAACCTCAAACAAATTCACTCGTGTGATCCCAATGAAAATATACTTGATTTTCTACGAAATAAATCTAGGCAATATTGAAATAGTTTCTTTCTGGGATAACAGGCAAGACAAAAATACTGAAAATACAAACTACGGTTATTGACACGCGATGTTTACTGTGAAAATTGGTGTTATCTGTGGTGCCAAATTCTTGCTAAATCATTCTGATTATGCAAATTAACCCAATCATCGCCAGGCAAGTAAAGAAATTCAGAACGCAGGTTTTGTAAAAGTCGCGGTTGGTGATTTTCCTGTCATTATTTCCAATGTACGGTTTTTCGACCAATGTGCCGTGATACACATTCGGGCCTCCAAACCTACAATTCAGGATTCCGGCCAATGCGGCCTCGGGATAACCGGCGTTGGGGCTGCTGTGTTGGTGCCCGTAGCGGAAAACAGATACCAACCCGCGCCAGCTAAAACTGAGTACAACCATAAGCAACGCTGTAATTCGTGCCGGAATAAAATTGATGACATCGTCGAACCGGGCTGCGAACCAACCAAACTGCCTGAACCTTTCGCTTTTGTAGCCAATCATCGAATCGAGCGTGTTCGCCATTTTGTAGGCCATCATGGCCGGAACGCCGCCAAGGGCATAAAAAAACAGCGGTGCAATTACCCCGTCGCTCAGGTTTTCGGCCAGCGTTTCGAGTACCGCAATCCGTATCTGCTGCTCGTTCAGGTTACTGGTTTCGCGGCCAACAATGTAACTTAGTTGTTTTCGTCCTGCCCCCAGTCCTTCCCATTGCAAAGCTTTCATTACCTTGTATGATTCCTGAATCAGGCTTCGGTTGGCCAAACCATAAAAAACACCCAGACTAGCTAATCCAACGTATAATAGTTCAATAGATTTAGCCAGATGGAGTATCAGCCAAACCGTGCCAAAAGTAACGGCAATTAATCCAACTGCCATTGCAGCGCCTTTCGCTTTCCGGTAGCTTCCTGAATTTAGTTTTTCTGTAAAAAAGTAGATGGAGTTGCCGAAAAGCCTGATGGGATGTGGCAATCCAAGCGGATCGCCCAACAAACAATCGAGCAAAAAGCCAATGAGAAGTGGGATAATAATCAATTGTTCGGGTGTCATTTCAATTGCATATAGCTTTTCAAACCATCAATCAGTAATTGGTTGTCGTTTTCATTCCGCGTACAAACCCTGAAATGCCGTTCGTTCAATCCTCTGAAATTCGAAGCGTCACGGATTAAAATGCCGTGTTTCTGGATCAGGAATTCTTTCAGTTCGGTAGCCGTTCCCGATTGCATTTCAACCAGAAAATAGGGTGCTTCTGAATTGATTACCCGAAAACCTTTGAGCTGGCCAACCGATTGCTGCAGTTTCTTCGAGAGCTGTTGGACGACAACGGCATCGGGCATGTGCGCTTTCAAATCTTCAATCAGAAACTTCCCGGCTTCCTGTGCCAACGCATTGACCGACCAGGGCTGCTGAAATTTCCGGAGCCGTTTGGCCAGTTTGGCGGAAGCGACCACATAGCCCAACCGCAAACCCGGAATGGCGCAACATTTAGTCACCGAACGCACCACAACCAGGTTTTCGAACTTCGTAGTCAGCTCAATTACCGATTGAAAGCCCGGAATAAAACCGGCATAAGCTTCGTCGATAACCAAAATTGTTTTCGGATTTTTTTTCAGGAATTCTTCGATTTCAGCAAACTGAAAAATATGCCCATCGGGATTATTCGGGTTGCCCAACCAGCAAAGATCTGCTTCTTTCACCGAATCATTCAGGCTTTCGGCAGAAGTAAAAAAACTGATTTGATGGTTGTGCATCCGGCAGGCATCTTCGTATTCGGCAAACGCTGGCGAAAAAATAGCCGAATGCTTTTCGCGAAAAGCCAGGGCGATGGTATAAAAAGCCTCGACTGAGCCGTTAAAAGCCAATACCTGTTCCGGAGTTACATCGTGTAAAACAGCCATTTTACAACACAATTCAACCGCATCGGGTTCGGGATAATTCCCGATAAGATGCAGGTTTTGCTGCAAATGGCTGATCAATTCCGGCGGTGTTCCGCCAAACCATACATTCGAACTAAAATCGGCCAGGATGGGTATCTTCAAGCGAAAACTGTCATCGCCATGTCCTGAAATCATACTCGCAACCTATCTATTTGTACGACAATTTGATCATTTCTTCCAACGCATCGACAAATAAAACAGGAGTGGGGCTACAGGTTTTATCTGCATCAAGAATAAAAACCCGTTTACTTTTGCTGGCCGAAAGCGACGGATAGTTCAGCCAGGTGTCGCGTTCTTCTTCGGCTACAATTCCCATGGTTACGATAAAAACAATATCCGGGTCTTGCTTCAGCACGTATTCGCGGGTGATGCTACCGTTTTTCAGTTCGCCTGCAATATTTTTACCTCCGGCAAACTGAATAAAATCTTCCATGAACGTATCTGGCACGGCACAAAACAGCGGTTTGGCTCCGATTTGGATGAACATTTTCGGATTCTTTCCGGCGGGAATACCAGTTTTTAATTGTGCTAAACGCGCTTTTTGCTGCGAAACTATGTTTTTGGCTTTGGCACCCTGGCCAACCAATTCGCCCACTCGGATAAAGTTGATACAAATCTCCTCGAACGATTTCGGATAGGGCATGTATTCGACCTTAATGCCTAGCTTCTTCATGTTTTCGATGGTTTCGGGCTTGATGAGCGACGACGCAAAAACCAGGTCGGGTTTAAGCGTCAGCGTTTTTTCGAGACTGACATTTACGGCAGTAGCCACTACAGGGATTTTATCGGTAGCTACCACCGGACAATAACTGGTGCAGCCAACCAACCGGCCCTGTTCGCCCATCAGGTAAAGGCTTTTGGTCATCCACGGAACCAGCGACACAATGCGCTTGGCTTCCTGTGCCTGACCAAACAAACAAAGAATCAATAAAATACTGAGGAAAACTATTTTTTTCATATCTACTTTTTTGCCCCCCTAATCCCCCAAACGGGGGACTTTAGGAAGTATAAATTCACATTAATGTGCTCTCAAAACTCCCTTCTCCCCCGGAGAAGGGTTGGGGATGAGGCTATTTCTATATTATCTCCAGAAACCAATGATTATCCCGAAAATGAACGGCTCCTTTCTGAAACGAAACCGCATGCTTAAAATTGGGGCCATCGTACACGAAGGTGTGAAACTCACCCAGCTCGGCGCAAACGTCGATACCCTCGAATTCAGAAAGCTCGGCAACAAATTCCTGATCGTAAATACGACCGATGAAATTTTCGGTCAGTTGTTTGGCATTTACCGAAACGGTCAGTGTTTTAAAGCCTTCACCAATAATTTCGGCAGCCAGTTCGTTTACCGGATTGTCCCACAGCGGAAAGATGGCTTCAACGCCGCAATCGCTGCATACGTGCTCTATCCAATGGCGATGTTCCCAAAGGTAAATGTCGCCAAAAACCCCGCCGGCAATTCCTTGCTCTTTCAGTTTCAGGATGGCTGCTTTAAAATTCTGTTCGTAACCAGCGCGGTCGGTTTTAGGTTGAAGCAATTCAATACCCAGCGCTTCGGCTTGTCGGGCTACCAACTCTTGCCTGATTCCGTGCGAACGCGAAACATCCGATCCGGCATCGCACATGTTCAGGAGAACTTTTACCTGGTGAGTACCTGATTTTTGGATACGGTAAAGTGCCAACATGCAGTCTTTACCGCCACTCCACGACGAAAATAATAGCATAATACAAAATGTTATTCCGGAAGAAATGAAATGGAAACAGCAGTTGCCCTTCACCGATCTTTTTTCCCGAAGATTCGACTTACATTGATTTTGAACTGGCAGGTCTTCTGGCTCACCTCACTTTTTGCGGCCTTCCCGTCTCGCTTTAGGCTTGACAGTGGCAGAGGTTGCAAAAAGTTATTCAGAGGTTTACAGCTGCGGGTACAGCTCCGGTATTGCACCGGATTCCCTTTTCAGACTTGCTTCCAAAACTCCGGAAGCTCGTCAACCAATACGCCACAAAAGTAGAAAATAGCCTTGATTAATTCTGTTTCGGAGAAAAACTATTTTTGTCAGAATCAGATTCATTCGGAAGAATTAATTGTTTAAACACAATTAGACGTGTTCTGCTATAAATTTCAGGCCATCCAAGGTGAGGTTTTCATCAATAAGCTGTATGCCTGAAGATACATTTTGTAAGACAGACGACAACCCACCAGTAGCAATTACCGTGAGTTTTTCTCCAAGTTCAGCTTCGGTTCGGCCAATGATGGAATCGACCAGTCCGGCAAAGCCAAGCACCAATCCCGATTGAATGGCATGAATCGTATTTTCTCCAAGCACTGAAGGAGGAGCCGCCAATTGTACATCACGAAGCTGGGCCGTATTTCCGGTGAGTGATTTGAGTGCCGTTTGTAATCCGGGAGCAATGGCAACGCCGAGTATTTTACCAGACTTCCCGATGGTGGTAAAGGTAAGTGCAGTACCAAAATCGATAACCATACAAGGCCCGCCATAACGAATAAAGGCCGCTGTGGCATCGGCAACCAAATCTGTACCTATCTCATATGGATTCAATATTTCAACAGGCAATTTGTCGTAAATTGAAGGTTCTACAAGAATTGGGAAATGGCCCAGCAAATGGCTCAACATTTCCCGAAAAGGCCTGATCAGGCTCGGAACCACACTGCTTAATACCGTTTTGGAGATTTCTTCTTTACAAATCTTTGAACCGGTGAACAGCGACCTGAAAATGACTTCATATTCATCGGCTGTTTTTGACCAGTCTGTTTGTATTCTCCAAATTTTCAACCAATTGTTTTCTCGTGAAACCCCGAAAACGATATTGGTATTGCCGATGTCGATAGTTAAAATCATACTTGTTTTATCCGTAAAATATGTGTTCTTCCTGATCGCGTATTTACCTGAAATGTTGTGGATAAAAGCCAAAATTAGGAATTAAAGGAGGTAAATAATGAGTTGGCTACACTAAAAAATAAAAAAAATCGTTCCAGATAGAGAATCTTCGGTTATATTTAGTTTTTTTTCTAAATTTGGTTAATCCGTATAGCTGTTAAAGCTAAGTTAGTACGGAATCAAATTTATCGACTACACAATAATTTTGGATAAATATCTATATTTACAGCATGCAAAACGCCAAGAATCCTCTGATATTTGTTGTTGAAGACAATCAAATGTACAACAAACTCGTAGTCAGTTATCTGAAAACTAATAAGTTTACGAATGTTATGTCTTTTCTTTCAGGAGAAGATGTACTAAAAAATATGGATAAAAATCCGGATATTGTTATTCAGGATTATTTACTGGAAGGGATGACCGGAATTGAGGTACTCATAAAAGCAAAAAAGACCAATCCTAATGTCGAGTTTATTTTTCTTTCGGGACAAGACAGCATTGAGATAGCCATTAACAGCATGAAATACGGGGCATACGATTACATCGTAAAAGACCAAATGGCACTTCAGAAATTGGTAAACAAAATCTACAAAATAACATCGGTTACCGAGTTGGTGAAATCGAATAAAAGATATAAAATAGGTGTTATCATGTTCTTTATTGGTTTAGGAGTTTTGGTTCTCATAACTCTTGTTCTCGCTATCATGTATCCTCATATATTTGGGATGTAAATATTTCTCACATCAATAAAAAAATAACCCGGTACAGTTTTCCTGTCCGGGTTTATTTTTTTACGTCCGTTTCGGGGATTAATTGGATTTAATTATTCTTCCCTTATCGAATATAGCTGCATAGCCATCGGGTTTATGCAAAATTTCTACGGCCTTCTTAACATCTGTATCGTCTTTCAGGGCCGCTTTAATGGCTCCTTTTTGGTAGTAATATCTCGAAATAATCTCATCAGCCAATAGTTCGGAAACTTCTGTTTTAAAATGTTCCAGATCCTGATCGAGATTATGGCCAAGTTTGGCTTTTAGTTTCTCAAATTCATCCTTAGAAATGTCGTAGTACTTTTCTTTTTTTGCCACCTCAAGCAAGTTGTCCAGTTCTTCTTCAGTTTTCGATTCGTATTTAAAATCTTTATTTTTTACAAACTGGGCAAAATCGGTATAAACTTCAGGAGAAATGGAGTACGTTTCTGGTGGAGCTATTTTTTCGGTTTTGCTGTTGAAGTAAGTGGCATAATCAAAAATTACCGACTGGGTTACCAGGTTCACTGCCAGGTTACTCAGAGCTTCATCTTCAACAGTAATATCCGGAACTACACCGCCGCCATCAAATACAATACGCCCTTTTTTAGTGGTATATTTGGTAATCAGCGAATCGGGAACAACGCCGACACTACCGTCTTCGTTTCGGTGGGTATAGTCGAGTGCCTGAATGCATCGTCCGCTGGGAATGTAGTATTTGGCTGTGGTGATTTTAAGTTTGGCATTGTAGCTTAAATCCCGGGTTGTTTGAACCAAACCTTTCCCAAAAGTGCGGGTTCCGATAATCATTCCGCGGTCGAGATCCTGTATGGCGCCTGCCACGATTTCGGAGGCCGAAGCCGATCCGCGGTTAACCAAAACGGCGATAGGCATCAGCGTGTCCACCGGATTTTCAGTGGCAGTATAAACTTTATCCCATTGTTTCACTTTTCCCTTAGTGCTTACAATTTCCTCACCTTTTGGAATAAACAGGTTTGCAATGCGTACAGCTTCCATCAGTAATCCTCCGGGGTTAGAGCGAAGGTCGAGCACCAGCGATTTGGCTCCTTGTTTTTCTTTCAGGTCTATTAATGCAATTTTTACCCGTTCGGTACAATCCACAGTAAAATTCGACAGGCGGATGTATCCGGTTTCTTTATCGAGCATTCCGTAGTATGGTACCGGATCGATCTGGATTTTTTCGCGGACAATTTCGATATCCATCGGTTTTTTTTGCCCATAGCGCTGTATTTTAACTACAACGGGTTTGCTGGCAGGGCCTTTCAGCAGATTGCTTACGTCTTCAGTCGAAAGTTTTTCGGTTGCTTTTCCGGCTACTTCGAGTAAAATATCGCCCGCCCTCAAGCCACTTTTCTGCGCCGGAAATCCTTCGTAAGGTTCAGAAATCACGATCTGCCCGTTTTGTTTACTGATGAGTGCCCCGATACCTGCATATTCACCTGTGGTCATAAACCTGAAGTCTTCCACATCGTCTTCGGGAATAAAATTGGTGTATGGATCGAGCGATTCGAGCATTTTATCGATACTGGTTTTTACCAGTTTATTCGGCTCAACGTCATCAACATAGAACAGATTCAGTTCCCTGAAAAGGGTGTAATAAATATCGAGGTTCTTGGCTATCTGGAAGTTTTTATCGTCTTGCTTGAAACTATAAAAGCTTATGGCAAATACGATAACCCCAACGATAACAATCCCTGCTTTTTTTGCTTTTGAAATATTCATCTCTAAGGTGTTGTTAATTAATATTTTCTGAACAGAATGATGAAAATTTAATGTTCGTTACCGACATACAATTGCGTTCTTTTTGAACACCAATGTTTTCATGACCCTGATTCGTAAAAAGAAGAACAAAAATAGTAAAACCTTTGTTTTTATCGGTCTGCCTTTCAGCCTTATTCGTTAATTATTCTTAAAGGGCTTTTTTCGATGACCATTGGATAAAATAAAAGCAATCGAAGTCATCGTTTTGCAAACTACCGATTGCTTTTGCATCAATGACCCCAGCTCTTTTTAACTGTCTTTCTCTGCTTTCAAATGCTAACCTTTTTTTGCTATTTTGCGCTTCCGAATTCTTATTTACTTTTCAATGTCACAACTTCAGATTTTTAAGAAATATCCTTCCATATTCTGGATATCAAACCTCATCGAATTGTTCGAACGCTATGCCTGGTACGGTTTTTACATGGGTTTTGGCCTTTTCCTGGTTGGCTCGAAAGAAACGGGGGCGATGGGGTTTTCTCCTGTCGAAAAAGGGGCGATTATGGGAACCGGCTCCATGTTATTGTATTTTTTGCCCATTTTAACGGGAGCCATTGCCGATAAAGTCGGGTACAAACGGGTCTTGTTGCTGTCGTTCCTGCTTTATAGTTCGGGATTTTATATGATCCAGCAATTCGATAGTTTCAATATGGTTTTTGTGTCGTTTATCTGGATTTGTGTGGGGGGCTCTTTTTTTAAACCAATTATTTCAGCAATGATTTCGAAATCGACTAATGAAGAAACAGCTTCCATCGGGTTCGGAATTTTTTATATGATCGTAAACATTGGTGGGTTTATTGGCCCTTTTGTTGCCGGAATTGTTTTGGGCAAAGGTTGGAACTTCGTGTTTATGCTTTCGATTGTGGCCATTGCCATTAACTTTCTGATTACCTTGTTGTTTTTTAAAGAACCCGAAGAGAAAAAAGCAGCAGTACCGCTACTCCAATCGATTCTTCAACCATTCAAAAATATATTTATTACGCTGGCAAACTGGCGATATTCGTTATTCCTGATAATCATGTCGTTGTTTTGGGCAGCTTTTAATCAATTGTATTATTCGTTCCCAAATTTTGTTGAAGATTGGGTAAATACATCTGTTATTTATGAAGGAATTCGTTCGGTGTTTCCGGCATTGGCTAACCTGATCGGAACCGAGAGCGGAACCATTTCGGCAGTTACGCTAAGCAGCATGGATTCATTTTTTATCATTGCCTTTCAAATTGCAGTTTCGGCATTCGTGATGCGCTTCAGGCCGTTGAATGCCATGATGGGAGGTATTTTTGTCTTGTCTGTTGGCCTTTTCCTGATGTTTGCTTTTCAGAGCGGCTGGGTTGTTCTTTTTGGCTTGCTCATATTTGGGCTCGGTGAAATGAGCAGTTCGCCCAAGTTTACCGAATATGTGGGTAGCATTGCCCCGGCCGATAAAAAGGCACTCTATATGGGCTCTTCATTTTTGCCGTATGCTTTAGGTCACCAGATTGCCGGTTTTCTTTCGGGGGCACCTTATGAAAAAATTGCCGATAAACTTTTTCTACTGAAAGCCGAAGTGGCCAAACGCGGACTATCTGTTCCCGAGATAGGCGATTCGTTTACCAAAACCGACTATTTTAATGAAGCGGCACGGCAAATGAGTATGACCCAGCAACAGTTGACCGACTTGCTCTGGGGTAATTACCATCCGCAATCGATCTGGATTATTTTCAGTTCGCTGGCTTTAAGTGCCGTAGTTCTCTTATTTTTGTACGACAGGTTTATCCTCCCGAAAAAGAATTAGATACCATGCGAAAACTCATTTACTTATTTTGCCTGATTTTAGCTGTTAACCAGTTGAATGCACAATCACTTTCTGACCTGAATTATCCATACAAAAATCTCGATACCACTGAAGTTAAGACGCTGAATTTCAGAATAGAGAACATGAGTTTCTTTCACAATACCGAATACATGGGCGATATTGTGGATGGCTACACCTGGACAGGTGCATGGTTGCGCCCGAAACTGAGTTATACCTTTTCTGAAAAACTGAAACTGGATGTGGGTGGGCATTTCCTGCGTTACCACAGTCGTGACGATTTTACAATTGTGCGCCCCTGGTTTTCGGCACAATACCAGATGTTCGATAAAATGAAAGTCGTATTTGGCAACCTGAATCAGAATAACAATCAGGGTTTGGTGAAACAGCTTTGGGAGCCCGAGCGAATAATGACCGATGCCCCGCGCGAAGGTATTCAGTTTATGTACCAATCGAAATATATTGAACTTCAAAACTGGATGAGTTGGGAACAGTTTATTTTGAGGGGTGATCCGTACCAGGAACATTTTACTTTTGGGTTGAGTGGTCGTGGACAGTTGCTCTCCAATTCAGTTACAACCGTTCACGTTCCGTTACAATTACTGGTTTATCACCGGGGTGGCGAAATTGATTCGAGTCCGCTACCTGTGATAACGCATTACAATTATGCTACCGGGCTGGAAACAAATTTCAAAGTTGGTCAAGGATTTTTAAAAAATGTGGATTTAAACCTGCACTGGGTTGGTTACCAATGTCCTGATGGCCCCGCACCTTATGGT
Source organism: Prolixibacteraceae bacterium (assembly GCA_019459525.1). GTDB lineage: Bacteria > Bacteroidota > Bacteroidia > Bacteroidales > Prolixibacteraceae > Aquipluma. The sequence goes on along the minus strand of JAIBEY010000042.1, from coordinate 104,753 downwards.
TACGACAATGGATATGGTTATTCGGTAACTTTGGCTGGTGACACCCGTTTGGGAAAATTCTCGCTCGATTACTGGAATGCCTACCAATTTATTGCACCCTACGGAAAACGGATTTACATGTCTATTTCAGACCGCGATATTGCCCTGTCGCAGCAAGACCGCTCACAGGTAGCTTTTAATTACATGATGAAGCAGCATATATTGAAAGATATCGAATTTGCGTTTCAGGGCGAAGCCCTTTACGACTTCCTGACCTCCAATTTTTCGTTTGCCTTCGGTTATTATTTGGTCATTAATCAGGATTTTTTGCTGAAGAGGTTTTGAGATCAGAGGTAAAACCGCCACAATTTTCCAGCCCATTCCTCGCCCGAATACTCAACTCCGATGCGTTTTGAGGTTTTGATTTCAGAAACAGGTTCGGCATCTTCCACCCAAATTCTGGGGGAATGGGTGAGGCTTTCGCCATAAAACGAGCGGTCGAGCTGAAGTTCACGCCCAACACGCCCCGGTCCCGGAAAACCGTTGACCCCACGAATCAAAACCGCTGAAGCATCGCCTTCAAAGCCAGTGACCAGGTTTAGTAGCCAGTATTGTCCGTAAATAAGGTAAACGTAAACCGTTCCGCCTTGGGCAAACATCACATCAGTGCGGGGAGTACGTCCTTTGCTGGCATGACAGGCACGGTCTTCTATACCACGGTAGGCTTCAACTTCGGTAATCCGGTAGCGTTCAATCCGTCCGTCGTCAAATTGGCGGACCAATAATTTGCCGAGCAGCTCAGGAGCTACTTCCAATACATCGCGAATGAAAAAATCAAGAGGTAAACGATCTCCCATAGTTTCAAATTTCATGGTTGGAGTATAAATACAAAGGGTATAAAAATGCAAAAAAAGAAATGGCATCGTGGTTATTCAGCGAATCTTCGTTCAGGAAAGAAAGCAGCACAATCAGCATAAAAATCAGGAGCAGGAAACTTTTTGTTTTGCGTTCGAGCATAATTGGTGAAAACAAGGCAAAACAAATGTAAATAAGCCCAATGACCCCGAAATCGATCCAGTAGCTCAGGAACATGTTGTGCGAACGTTGCCGGAACTGTTGGTTCTGAAAAAACTTATTTTGATCGTACTTTTCCTGGTAAGACTCATAATATCCGCCTGTACCGGTGCCAAACAAGAAGTTTTCACTGATGATCTGCGTTGCCATTTTGTAGTACTCAATCCGCTGGGTTACCGAATGCCCGGAAGGGTTTCCGCCTTTGCGGTAAATATCGGTTTCCCATACAATCTGGTAAATCCGGTTATAAAACGAAAGCGGATTCACAAAACGGTAGTTGGTCATACCGTTTTCAATGTTCCGGATATCGGTATCGCTTAATTTTCCAAGACCTTCGGCATCTTTGCGTAGCCCTTTCGAAGTCAGGTATCGCATGAGTACATATCGGTTATAACCTGAAACCGAAGTGCTGTCATAATTAATTGTACTCTTTTTGTTCCATTCTTCGCGCAACTCGTTTTCGTTTATAAAATAAAAGATATAGTGTCCGTTTTCGAGTTGTTTATTTTCCATGTCGTGCGAATACGGATTGCCTTTGCTGGTTTTTTCCTGGTCGATATTTTGAGGCAACGTTTCGATATCATAGAATTGGTGGATTACATAAGCGATGTAAGTGACCGGTACTACGAAAAGGGCGAGTAATGTGCCCAGCATGGCCATCCGCCAAACCATCTTTTTTATTCGGAAAATCCCCCAAAAGATCACGATGGATGATACAGTCAGAAAAACGACCCAACCGGTAACCGATTTCAGGATAACCAGGAACAGGCTTAACCAGAGTATTGCCAGTGTCAGAATCGTTTTTTCGGCAATTTGTTTTCGCTCCGAATTGGCCAAATACCAACCCATTGAAAAGATGCTGATGTTGATCAGGAGGGAAAAGCGGATATGGGAGATAAACAGCGACATTTCGCGCGGATCCTGAATTGTTTTTCCGGATAAACCCAGAAAAACCCAGATGCTGCAAAGAGATGCGATTGTTACTGCCGCCGAAAAAGTATAAATAATCCGTTTAACCTGCTGATAATTCAATTGGGATGACGTCCCGATAACAAGTGGTAAAATCAGTAACGGAAGTTGAATTTTAACATCGTGCATGCCCCATTTCATGCTGTTGGTCCATAATAAACCAATCAGATATATAAAAAATACGGAGATGATCAGAAGGATTGATTTTTTCTCTTTTAGCCTCTGAAATTTGGTTTTGAATTGCCCTTCTACCAGCCAGTTAAACATCAGGAATCCGGGAACAATACTCATTAGCGCTTTCGACAGGGGCAAACTCACTGCCATAGCCAGAAGCAAGGCAAAATAAATAGTAGTATGAATTGCTTTTCGATCTTTTTTCAAGAGCATCATCCGGGTTAGTTTGTTTCATAAAAACTACAAAGCAAAACGAAAATGCAAATAAAATAATTGCATATTGCCGTTATTTTATTTTAAATTCGGTCGGGTACTATCATCGGTTCTTCAATGTGCTGAATTTGAGTTTAGTACTCCTGTCGCACTAATTTAATGCGAAATCAAAATAAGTTTGAATACTATGAGCGTATGCGGATTTACTTTTGTTAAGAATGCGGTAAAACTAGATTTTCCTCTTGTGGAATCAATCAGTTCGGCGTTGCCACTTTGCGATAAATTTGTTGTGGTTCTGGGCGATTGCAATGATGGAACGAGGGAATTAATTGAACGTATTGGAAACAGCAAAATTCAGATTATCGATTCGGTTTGGGACGAAACACAAAAATCGGGAGGTCGGGTTTACGCGCTCGAAACCGATAAGGCATTTCAGTCCGTGGGTGCTGAATTCGAGTGGTGCCTTTATATTCAGGCCGATGAGGTTCTGCACGAAAAAGATTATTCTGCAATCCGAAATGCAATGGATAAATGGAACGAACATCCCAATGTTGACGGATTACTTTTTAAGTACTATCATTTTTACGGAAGCTATGATTATGTGGGTGATACGCGTAAATGGTACCGGAATGAGATTCGAATAATCCGGAACGATAAAACCATCCGATCGTACCGCGATGCGCAAGGATTCAGGAAACAAGGACAAAAATTATCGGTTGTTCCTGTTGACGCCGCTGTGTATCATTATGGCTGGGTTCGTCCACCGGCAATTATGCAGCAAAAGTGCGATGTGGTAAAACAATATTATTCCGGAGAAATTATAGAAAAACCTGTTTTTGAATTTGATTATGCTCAGCGTTTTGATGCCCTGACCCGGTTTCAGGGAACTCATCCGGAGGTGATGAGGAGTAGGATCGAAAGCAAAAACTGGAAAATCGACGTTGATACCAGTAAAATCAGGATGAAATGGAAATATAAAATTCTCTATTACTTCGAAAAAAGAACAGGTATCCGGCTTTTCGAGTACAAGAACTATCTCATTCATACGAAAAGCCTGAAATAACTAGTGGGCATTTTAACCAAAAACAAGGATAAGAGATAAAACGCAAACCAGCGACAAAAGCAGAAAAGACATTGATGCCTTAATGAGTTGATTATCAATGATAAATTCAATACCTTTGGCGGCAATTAAAAACGGAAATACCAATGATGCCAAAAAGAGTAGTTCAGTTGAAAGCTCGTCATTGTTGTTGGCCAGCATAATAATTCCAGAAAGTACCAAAATGGCAATGGTAACCAAAAGTCCTGTGCTGATTCGTTTAAGTATTATTTTCATGCGTTTGGAATTTGTCCTTTTTATTGTCTGATTAATACATCCTGATGATTAAAGTTAAGTAAACTAAAAATGGAACGGACTTAATTTTCTGGAAATGTCAATGAATCTATCGGTTTTAAGTATGAATAGTGGCTTTTTACTCATGAACTGTTAAACCCCAAACGAAGAATCTCTTAAAAACACGGTACTTTCCGATACCAAACCGGACTTTTTTTTGGTGTGCAGAAGCAAAAAAAAGAAACTTTACTGCACTTTTGGTTAGGGCTTTTCGAAAATGCGGGTATCCGGAGACAACTGTTTTAGATTTAAACACGATTACACTTTGAGAATCTTTGTGTTAATTTTCTATTTCGCTCAAATTAATTCTTGCAAATTCAAAAAAAAGAAAATACTTTTGCAGTCCCGATTATAGTCCGTACTTGCAGTTGTTGTAAATAACTGAAAATGTTGAGTGTGCAGATCTTATTAACAATTCCGGGTTGATAACCTCTGGTCCTCTAAACGATTGAAATTTAATTTATTGCGTAATTTATTAAAAATAAGCAAGTGGATACACTAAGTTACAAAACCGTTTCAGCGAACAAAGCTACGGTAACAAAAGAGTGGGTTCTTGTCGATGCCACTGATGTGGTTCTCGGACGTTTGGCCAGTAAAGTGGCTAAAATCCTGAGAGGTAAAAACAAACCGAGCTTCACTCCTCATGTTGATTGCGGTGATAATGTGGTTATCATCAATGCAGAGAAAGTACGTCTGACAGGAAACAAACTGAATGACAAAATTTATTTGAGTTATTCGGGCTACCCAGGTGGACAAAGGAAACAAACCCCATCCGAATTATTAAGCAAATATCCTGAAAGACTGATTGAAAAAGCAGTAAAAGGGATGTTGCCAAAAAACAAACTGGGAAGTAAAGTCTATGGAAACCTGAAAGTGTATGTTGGTTCAGAACACAAACAGGAAGCCCAGAACCCAAAAGTAATTGATTTAAATACAATTAAATAATAACTAATGGAAGTAGTAAACGCGTTAGGTCGTAGGAAATCTGCGGTTGCCAGAGTTTATGTAAGCGATGGTAAAGGAAAAGTCACAATCAATAACAGAGAATTGGCTGATTATTTTCCTACAGGAATCCTGCAGTATGTTGTTTTGCAACCGTTGAATCTGTTAGGTGTTGCTGGTCAGTATGACATCAATGTTAACCTTGATGGTGGTGGTATCACCGGTCAGGCAGAAGCATTACGTTTAGGAATTTCACGTGCATTGATTGAAATCAATCCTGAATCAAGAGGCGCATTAAAAGCTGCCGGATTCTTGACCAGGGATCCACGTGAGGTTGAACGTAAAAAACCAGGACAGCCAAAAGCACGCAAAAGATTCCAGTTCTCAAAACGTTAATATTTTTAGTACAAAAATATTCTGCTTTGGATCTAAATTGCCCAGACTTCCGGAATTTCCGGAACTACTTAGCAATTGCTTTTCAAGAGACTATTTTTTTTAAAAAAAAGTAAAAAGATGCCAAGAACAAATTTTCAAGATTTATTGGATGCAGGTGTTCATTTCGGACACTTGAAAAGAAAGTGGAATCCAAACATGGCTCCGTATATCTTTATGGAGAAAAACGGGATTCACATTATCGATCTTCAAAAAACAATCGTCAAAGTTGACGAAGCAGCCCTTGCTATCAAACAGATTGCAAAATCAGGTCGCAAAATTTTATTCGTTGCCACAAAAAAACAAGCCAAAGACATCGTAGCTGATTTGGTTGGTGGCGTTAACATGCCATACGTTACTGAACGTTGGCCCGGTGGTATGCTTACCAACTTCCCGACTATCCGGAAAGCGGTTAAGAAAATGATCTCCATCGATAAAATGACCAAAGAAAGCGCATGGGATGTTCTTTCAAAACGTGAAAAACTTCAGATTAGCCGCCAGCGTGCTAAACTCGAAAAAATGCTCGGAAGTATTGCCGATTTGACTCGTCTTCCTGCAGCTCTTTTCATTGTTGACGTGTTGAAAGAAAAAATCGCAGTTCGTGAAGCTCAACGTCTTGGAATCCCTGTATTTGCAATGGTTGATACCAATTCGCAGCCAGAAGGAATTGACTTTGTTATTCCAGCTAACGACGATGCTTCTCAGTCAATCAGCCTGATTGTACAGGTGATGACCGATGCCATCCGCGAAGGACTTTCGGAACGTAAAGTTGAACGCGAAAAAGAAGGTGATGACAAAGAAACTAAAGTAAAAAGTAAAAAAGCAAAAGTTGCTGACGATGCAGATTCTTTAGCTATTGAAGACGAAGACGACGAAGACTTCGATTCGGAAGATGAAGATGAAGAAATTGATGAGTAATCGTTCAACAACCCATTAAATAGGAAAATATTATGGAAATTAGTGCAGCAGATGTAATGAAGTTGCGTAAAGCAACTGGTGCTGGTATGATGGACTGTAAAGTTGCTCTTGCTGATGCAGAAGGCGATTTTAACCGTGCCATCGATATTATCCGTGAAAAAGGTAAGTTGGTTGCCAGCAAAAGAGCTGACAGAAACGCTTCAGAAGGTGTAGTTTTAGCTAAAGTTAATGCAGCCGGAAATTCAGGTGCGCTGATCGTATTGAACTGCGAAACTGACTTTGTTGCTAAGAACGAAAATTTCGTTGCTTTTGCTGAACGGATTCTGGATGCTGCTATTGCAAACGATGCAGCAGATCTGGATACTGTAAAAGCTCTTGTTCTCGATGGTCGTACCGTTGAAAACCACGTTATTGAGCAAACAGGTGTTATTGGTGAAAAATTGGATTTACCATATTATGCTAAGCTTAACGCCGAAACTGTTGTAGCATACATTCACCCGGGAAATAAATTGTCAACATTGGTTGGCTTTAACAAAGCAGGTGTTGACGCTCAGGTTACCAAAGATGTTGCTATGCAAGTAGCAGCTATGAACCCTGTAGCGGTTGATAAAGCTGATGTTCCGGCAGAAGTTGTTGCCAAAGAGTTAGAAATTGCCAAAGAAAAATTCCGTCAGGAAGGTAAACCGGAAGCAATGCTCGATAAAATTTCTCAAGGTGCATTGGAGAAATTCTTTAAAGAAAGTACGTTGTTAAATCAGGCTTTCATTAAAGAAAACAAGCAAACGGTAAAAGAATTTTTGAAAAGTCAGGATAAAGAACTGACTGCCACTAAATTTTACCGTTACAATTTAGCCGATTAATTTAATCAGGTATGATTGATATACGAAGCCTTCCGTAAACCGGAAGGCTTTTTTGTTTTTACTGATTCCCTGCCAATCGGGTTCATTAAATCAGCGATTTAGTGAACCCGAAATTCGCGGTAAACAACCAATTAATTCAGATAAAATTCAAATCCTTACTGCCCTGATTTGAAAGAATGTACTATCTTCGCAAGCGTTAAAATGCCCTAAAAAATGAGAAACTTTAAACAACTGAACAATATTGTTGGCTGGCTTACTTTCCTGGTAGCAGCTATCACTTATTTGTTAACCCTTGAACCAACTGCAAGCTTTTGGGATTGTGGTGAGTTTATAACCACCTCGTTTAAGTTGGAGGTAGGACATCCCCCGGGTGCGCCGTTTTTTATGATATTGGGGCGATTTTTTACCTTCTTTGGCGGTAGTCCATCGAATGCCGCTTTCATGATTAATGCCATGTCGGGTTTGGCCAGTGCATTTACCATCCTATTCCTGTTCTGGACAATTACCCATTTGGCAAAGAAATTAATTAAGCCTGAAGGTGAATATACATTGGGCCAAACGGTTGCCATTCTTGGAAGCGGAGTTGTTGGCGCGTTGGCTTATACATTTTCTGATACTTTTTGGTTTTCAGCGGTTGAAGGAGAAGTTTACGCTTCATCATCGTTATTTACAGCGCTGGTATTCTGGGCCATTTTAAAATGGGAAGATTCAGCCGATGAACCTCATGCCAATCGTTGGATTATTCTGATTGCCTACCTGATGGGACTTTCTATTGGAGTTCATCTTCTTAATCTGCTGGCGATTCCGGCTATCGTCTTTGTTTATTATTTCAGAAAATATAAAGTTACCCGCAACGGAATATTGTTAAGCCTGGCTATTTCGTTTGTGATTCTTGGTGTTATCATGTATGGAATTATTCCTGGGGTAATAACTATTGCAACCTGGTTCGAACTGATGTTTGTTAACGGGATGGGATTACCATTCAACACCGGTGTGATTATTTATGCCCTGTTACTTGTTGCCGCTATCATATACGGAATTATATACACTGTGCAGAAGAAAATGATTCTCTGGAATACTGTTCTGCTAAGCTTTGTGGTTATCCTGATCGGCTATTCTTCCTTTGCAATGATTGTTATTCGTTCATCTGCCAATCCTCCAATGGATCAGAATAGTCCGGACAATGTATTTTCGTTACTAGGCTACCTGAACCGGGAACAATACGGTGACCGCCCATTGGTTTATGGTCAGTATTACAATACTCCGTTAGAAAAATACGAGGATGATAAACCCTATTATATTCAGAAGGACGGAAAATATGTGGTAGCCGATATGCGTCAGAAACCAGTTTTTGACTCTAATCTGAGTACCATTTTTCCACGTATGTATAGCCGTGAAGACTCTCATATCGAGCAGTATAAGCAATGGGCCGGCATTAAAGGGCGCAAAGTACAGGTTACTGATGATGAAGGCCAATCTAAAACAATTCAGGTACCAACGTTTGGCGAAAACCTGACTTTTTTCTTCCGCTATCAGGTTGGGCACATGTATTTCCGTTATTTTATGTGGAATTTTGCTGGCCGCCAGAGCGATATTCAGAGCCATGGCGAAATTACCAATGGAAACTGGATAACCGGGGTCAACTTTATTGACGAGATTCGCTTGGGTGATCAAAAGAATCTTCCGCAGGAATTTAAGAATAACAAGGGGCGCAATGCTTATTATTTGCTGCCATTTATTCTTGGTGTTATTGGGATCGTGTTTATGTACAATAAGGGTGTGGAAGGTAAGAAAGATCTATGGACAGTTACTTTGCTTTTTCTGATGACTGGTTTGGCCATTGTCGTTTACCTGAATCAATCGCCGCTACAGCCCCGTGAACGCGATTATGCTTATGCCGGTTCGTTTTACGCATTCACCATCTGGATTGGAATTGGAGTTTTGGCTCTTTACGAAGGGCTGAAGAAATATATACCTGAAGTACCTAGTGCAGGTGTTGCAAGCGGTCTGGCACTTTTGCTGGTTCCGGTTATCATGGCTGCCGAAAACTGGGACGATCATGATCGTTCGAACCGTTACACTGCCCGCGATTTTGGGGCCAATTATCTGAATACCTGTGCCCCAAATGCCATTATTTTTACCAATGGCGACAACGATACGTTCCCATTGTGGTACAATCAGGAAGTTGAAGGTGTTCGTACCGATATTCGTGTGTGTAACCTAAGCTATTTCCAGACCGATTGGTACATCGATCAGATGAAAAGCAAAGCATACCAATCAGAACCACTGCCCATCAGTTTTACACACGACCTTTATGTGCAGGGGAAACGCGATGTGGTTTACCTGATGGAAGATCCGCGACTGAAAGGCTCTGTTGAACTGAAAAAGGCAATTGATTTTGTGAAGGACGAAAATCCGAGAACTAAACTCGAACAAGCCGATTTCGCATCATACATTCCTTCCAAGAAACTGTTTATGGTGGTTGACAAAGCTGCTGTAATTAAAAATAAAGTTGTTGAACCACAAGATTACGATAAGATTGTGGATACGCTCGAAATAGATTTCAGCAACAAACATTACATTTCAAAAGACGAATTGATGGTGTTGGATATGATTGCCAACAACAACTGGGAACGTCCGATTTATTTCGCTATTACTATTGGCCGCGATAAATACCTGAATCTTCAGGATTATTTCCAACTCGAAGGGTTGGCTTATAAGCTGGTGCCAATTAAAACCTCATCCGACGAAAACGGAATTAACATGGGGAAAGTGAATTCGAGATTGATGTATCAAAACGTGATGGAAAACTTCAAATGGGGTAACATGGAACGTTCGGATGTGTATATCGACGAGAACAATAGCCGCATGATGATGAACATCCGGAATACCTTTAACCGCCTGGCCGAAACGCTTGTTGAAGAAGGCCAGAACGACAAGGCAACCAAAGTTCTCGACCGCTGTGGTGAATTGATTCCGCACAAGGTTGTACCTTACAATTATTTCTCGATGATGATGTCTGAAACCTATTTTAAAGCCGGGCAGGCCGAAAAGGGGAAGGAAATTATCACTACGATTATGACCGATTATAAGGAACAACTGGACTATTTCTTTAAACTGAAAAAGCCATTACGCAATTCGGTTGACGAAGAAATCCAGCGGATTTTATATTTTATGCGGGAAATGAGTATGATTTGTACCCGAAATAATCAACCGGAATTGTTGAAAGAAGTATCAGGTTCATTTAACAGCTATCTCGAAAGATACAGTTCGTTGAAATAATGAAGCGTTTCGACCCCAGGGTTCGTCTGCCCGGTTTTATCACATCGCTGTTCCGTGGAGCTACATGGAGATTTGATCAAACCAAACGAACAGTGTATCTGACGTTTGACGACGGGCCAATTCCTGAAGTAACACCCTGGGTACTTGAACTTCTCCGGAAAGAAAACCTAAAAGCCACTTTCTTCTGTGTGGGCGAAAATGTGGTGAAATATCCGGAGGTTTACCAGCAAATACTGAACGATGGTCATTCCGTTGGAAACCACACATACAACCATTGGCAGGGATTGAAGAAAGCAGATCAGGAATATTTCCGGAATATCGAAAAGGCCGGGAAATATATCGATTCCGATCTTTTCAGGCCACCGCACGGCTGGTTAAAACTTTCGCAATACCGCTATCTAAAAAAACGGTTCAGGATCGTTATGTGGGACCTGATTTCGTGTGATTACGATTCCCGCTTAAGTTCGCAGGCCGTTTTAGATAATATCAAAGATTTTGTTCGGCCAGGGTCGGTTATTACGTTTCATGATTCAATTAAAGCGTGGAAGAACCTGGAAAGAGCCTTGCCCGAATCCATTGGCTGGCTGAAGGAACAAGGTTACTGTTTTGAAACAATACCATACCATAAACGAAAATAAAGATGTTAAATATTTTAATTGTTGGGTCAGGAGGGAGAGAGCATGCCATGGCATGGAAAATCAAACAGTCCACCAAACTTAATCAACTGTTTATTGCTCCCGGAAATGCCGGAACTTCGCTTTTGGGAACAAATATTCCGGTTGGGGTTTCTGATTTTGATGGAATAAAAAGGGCAGTAATCGAAAATCAGATTGATTTGGTGTTGGCCGGACCTGAAGTGCCTTTATGTGAAGGGCTTCACGATTTTTTTAGTTCTGATGAGCAATTAAAAGCGGTTCGTTTTGTTGGTCCGCAAAAGCTGGGGGCTCAATTGGAAGGAAGCAAGGATTTTGCCAAGGAATTTATGATGCGTCATCAGATTCCGACAGCCAAATACCTGGCCGTAACTTCAGAAAACCTTTTGGAAGGATTGGCTTTCCTGAAAACAATGGCTGCTCCGTACGTTTTGAAAGCTGACGGATTAGCTGCCGGGAAAGGCGTTTTGATTATAAATGACCTCCTGGAAGCAGAAGATTCGTTGAAAGAAATGCTCGATGGCCAGTTTGGTTCTGCAAGCAGCAAGGTTGTGATTGAAGAATTTTTGAGCGGAATTGAGTGTTCTGTTTTCGCCATTACCGATGGAAAAGATTACCGGATTTTACCGGTTGCCAAAGATTATAAACGCATTGGCGAAGGTGATACTGGTTTAAATACAGGTGGTATGGGAGCCATTTCGCCCGTTCCGTTTGCCGATGAAATTTTCATGAAAAAAGTGGAAGATCGGATTATTCGTCCAACAGTTGAAGGGTTACGAAAAGATGACATCCCGTACAACGGGTTTATCTTTTTTGGACTGATCAGTTGTGGAGGAGAGCCTATGGTGATTGAGTACAATGTGCGGATGGGCGATCCGGAAACAGAGGCCGTAATGCTAAGGATAAAATCTGATTTTGTTGATCTGCTGATTGGTGCTGCCGAAGGAACTTTATCCGAAAAAAACATTGAAATAGATACGAGGACCGCGGCTGCGGTTATGCTGGTTTCAGGAGGTTATCCGGGCGATTATGTGAAAGGGAAAGCGATAACTGGTCTTGACCGGATTGAAAACAGCATGGTTTTTCATGCCGGAACCACACAAAAAGGCGAGGTTGTTTGTACGGATGGCGGACGTGTTCTGGCTATCAGCTCATACGGCGAAAACATGAAAGAAGCGCTTGACTGTTCGTATAAAAATGCGCAACTGATCGGTTTTGATGGCATGTATTTCCGGAAAGATTTGGGTTTCGATCTTTAAAGGCACCCATCCACTAAAATTAGAATATTTACTGAAGTAATTTTTCGGTCATGTTACTCAAAACGTTAAGAACAAATCAACCATTTCATTTTCTGCTGATCCCATTTATTGCAATAGCTTTATGGGTTAAATCATTAATGAATTCGGTGGCTTTCCCTTTTTATCAGGGCGAAGACATGATGATTTTGTATAAGCCTATTGATTATTTACTTGGTGAAAATCCATTGGCCAGCACTGTTACAGCCTTGCTGTTTACTATTCTACTGGCATTTCTGATTTTAAAACTGAATGTGCAGTATGCCTTTATTAAAATCAGGACGGTACTTCCGGCAAGCCTTTTTGTATTGATAACCAGTGGCCTGCCTGATCTTCATTCCATGCACCCGGTTTATCCGGCCTCACTGTTTCTGATATTGGCAATCGACCGTATTTTTAATACTTACGAGAAGGAAGTTATTCATTCCAATGCGTTCGATTCCGGCATTTTTCTGGCTATCGGGTCATTGTTTTACTTGAATCTGGTTTTCTTTTTTCCCTTTCTTTGGATCGGATTTATAATTATTAAACCAAAAGTAAACTGGCGCGAATATGTTTTAACGACTCTCGGATTTGCTTTGCCCTGGGTAGCTGCCCTCACTTACTATTTGGCAACAGGGAGTTCTGATGAATTACAACTGACTTTAAAAGCGAATTTTACTTCTCATCAGACTTTCCTTCGCGAAAATCTAGCGATTCAGATTTATATCGGATTGTTGATTTTACTGACTCTTTTGGGTAGTCTTTTTCTTCTCTCGCAGTACGACGGTAAAAAAATCAGTTCCCGCAAATATTTTAAAGCCTTCTTCTGGATTTTTCTTATTTCGATTACACTGATTATGGCCAGTCCGGCGGTTTCCCAGGAAATTATTATGGTGTTGGCCATACCACTAACTTACCTGATTTCGAATTATCTGATATTTATGAAACGGTTAGTCTGGGCCGAAATATTTCTGTATGTGTTGATCGCTGCTGTTGTATTTCTACAATTTTCGTGGCAGTTGCCTAAACTTTGGTAAATCCAGTCATCGAGGTGTTTAGAACCAGTTTTTCCATTTGAAGAGCAGAACGCCGACCAGCGATAATGTGATCGATATAGCAATGACATAAGCAAAAGCAAACGGGGTTCCTTCCAGGTTATTCGGGACGTTCATTCCGTATAAACTGGCGACCAAAGTTGGGATCATCAGGATAATGGTTACTGACGTGAGTTGTTTCATGATCACGTTCAGGTTATTCGAAATCACCGAGGCAAAGGCATCCATCATTCCGCTTTGGATGTCGCTGTAAACGTTTGCCATTTCGAGGGCCTGTTTGGTTTCAATAATGACGTCTTCCATCAAATCTTCGTCGTGTTCAATACCTTGCATGTTGCGGCTGTTGCGCATTTTGGCCAAAACCATTTCATTCGATTTCAGTGAGGTGATGAAGAAAACCAGGCATTTTTCCATGCGCAGCAAGCGGTGTAATTCCTTGTTTTTGGTAGCATTTTCCAGGTCTTTTTCAATCAGCGCGGTTTGTACGTTTATCTCTTTCAGGAACTGAAGGAACCAAACTGCAGAAATCAGGAAAATACGCAACACATAGTCGAATTGGTTAACGATGGTGATTTTGTTCTCGTTTATGGCTTTAATTAAGGACGGGATGATCTCGGTCCGGCGTGAACAGATGGTAATGATTTGGTTGCCCGAAATAACAATACCCAGAGGTACAGTTATAAAAGGAATACCATTGTTCTGGTTGTTAAGCGGAACCCGAAGAATGATCATAACCATATCTTCGTCAACTTCAATACGCGAACGTTCGTCGGTATCCAGCGCATCCATCACAAAATCGCGGGGTACGTGGTATTCGCTGATTAAAATTTCTACTTCTTCGTTGGTAAGTTCCTGTGAGTTGATCCAGCAGTTTGGCTGGTATTCATTCAGACGTGTAAAGGAAGTACCGGTTTCCCAATAAGTAATCATAGTTTCTCCTTTTTTCGACAAGCAGAGACTATGACGGGCTCTGTTTACCGGATTAATAACTTAAATAACTGTGTCGAATGATAATCGTCCATTTTGGATTTATAATGATTTCGGTGCAAAGGTAAGTTAATTGAGTTTAGAATATCCGTAACCCGTAAAAAAAATATGATTTTATACCGATTTAAAATCCACCCTTAAGCCGGCATAAAAAAACCGCCGATTTGCACCGGCGGTTAAAACCATTTTTACTTGCGTTATGAGTTGTCGCTATTCTTGCATCTACAGCTCAATGGGTTGTCCGTTATAAAAATCCAGAATTTTTGTCCTGAAAATGTATTCGTATTTAGCCTGAAGCAGATCACTCTGGGCTTTCGACAGGTTATTTTTACTTTGGTTGTATTCTACCGAGTTAATCATCCCAACATTAAATTTTTCTTCGGTGTAACGGAATGCTTCTTTTGACGATACCACCGTTTTTTGGTTGGCTACATATCGTTTAAATGCAGCCAGGGCGTTGGTGTACGATTGTTCGATGTCTTTCCGGAGCAGGTTTTTAGTATTCTGCACCAGAAGTTCGTTGTTCTCTACCTGAATCTGCGCATTATTCACACTTGTTTTACCCTGGTAACGATTGAAAATTGGAATGTTGAGTGTGGCACCAAAACCATAACGTTCGTTGCTTTTAAGCTGATCGTTAAATTCAATTTTATTGCCCTGGTAGTCGGTGTATTTATTGTTATAAAAGTTGTAATAGTTACCTCCAAACGAAAGCGATGGCATCAGGTTTCCCTTGGCAACCAGCAATTGTTTACGGGCGCTTTCCAGCTTAAATTCTGCACCTTTAACGGCAGGTCTCAACTGAACAGCATTTTTAAATACATCCATCGAATTCAAAAGGCTCAGGTTTGCACCAATTTCCGGAAGCGTTGGTTTCTCAATTTTAAAACTTTCGGTAGATGGAACTTCGAGGAATTGATAAAGTGCCAGGTAAGCCAACTGAAGCCTGTTTTGAGCATTAACTACATTAAGTTCTTCGCGGGCAAACTGAGCTTCAATTTCGAGCAGGCTTCCTTTAGCCAGGCTTCCGGCTTCAACCAGCTTGCTGGTCCGATCGAGCTGGAGCTGTGTAATCTTCAACAAATCCTCGGCAACAATAAGTAACTCGTCAGCAAAAAGGATCTCAAGGTACGATGCTGCTATATTGAGCATGATGTCGTCTTTGGCTTTTTGCATTTCTTCGAGGCTGGCACGCAAATCCATTTCTGCGGCCTTGATAGAGTTTTGCAGGGTAAAGCCGTTCCAAACTGTAACGTTAGTGGTTAAGCTTCCCGAGGTCGAGTTGGAGTTGATATCGAGGTAGGTATTATCCGATCCGATTGTTCGTCCGAAGTTCATGTTGTTCTGAAACCCGGCATTCAGGTTAGGTAAGCGGTTAAACTTGGCCTGCCCGAGTTGGTTGTTATAATATTCAGAATTCAGTGCCTGTTGTTTAATCTGAATGTTGTTCTGAAGGGCATAATCGATACATTTCTGCAACGACCATGTTGACTGCCCTTGAGCACTCGTGGACACAACAAGCAGTGCGATTGCTGCGATAAAGCTGTACACTCGTTTCATTCGTATATTTTTAAAAATTTGTTTTACTATCATGTATCCGTATTAAAGCACCACAACCCTAAAAATTATTCAGGGTTTGTGGCCCGAAACTAAAGGTTTCTTATGCCTTTTTCTTTTCTTCTTCTTTTACTTTCTTCGGATCAATTTTGGCACCTTTTACTTTATCCGTTTTTGTTAATCCTTCGGTTACCTCAATGTTCATTCCATCGGAGATTCCGGTTTTTACCATCCGTTTTTCGAACGTCTGTGGTGTGGCCGTTTCAATCTCAACAAACGAAGAATCTTTTTCGAACTTCAGTAATCCTTCCGGAATAACCAGCACGCTGTCTTTCTTTTCGAGAACAATATTGGCGTTGGCGCTGTACCCGGCGCGGATAAACTGGTTTTCTTTCAGTACCACATTCGCTTTAATCTCAAACTGTATGGCACCGTTTTCTTCTTTCCCTTTAGGGGCAATGTATTCCAGGATAGCGCCAAATTTATCTTTTTCAATGGCGCCAATTTCCAGTTCAATGTTCATGCCTTCTTTGATTTTACCTACTTCGGTTTCGTCAACCTTACCTTTGAAAATCATGTCCTGCATGTCGGCCACAGTACAGATTGTTGTTCCGTTGTTGAAGGTGTTCGATTGAATAACCGAATTCCCTTCTTTAATAGGCACATCGAGCACCATTCCGTTAACTGTTGAACGAACAAGCGTATTAGTAGCAGTTGTAGCCCTTTTTGTTACACCGTTTTTAATTAATTCCATATTATTTTCGGCTGCCGACAATTCTTCCTTGGCCGAATCGTACCCAACCTTGGATTTTTTGTATTCTTCGTACGAAATTACTTTCTGATCGTACAGTTTCTGTTGACGGTCATAATCAATTTTAGCATCGTCGAAACCCAATTTGGCTCGGTTCAGGCGGGTTTCTGCATTGTTCAGGTTCACCATGTCAGGAATAATCTTGATTTTGGCAATCACCTGGTCTTTTTTTACAAAATCGCCGGCAACAATATACAATTCGTCAATAATTCCTGAAACCTGTGGAACAATATCAATTTCTTTTCGCGGAACAACTGATCCGGTGGCAACCGTTTTACGAACAATGTTCGTCACAAACGGATTTTTGGTTTCATATACTTCCGGCGCCTTTTTTGATTTGGTGTAGAGGAAATAAATTGTTCCCCCAAAAATCCCTACAAGGATTACAATTCCTAAGATTTTGAAAATTCTTTTCATGATTCGGTCTTTTTATATGTTTCTGTTTTCTTATTTTCTAAAGTTCATTGTTAAGTTGAAAACTTTTTATTCGTCGCGGATGGCATCAATTGGTTTTATACTTACAGCTCTTTTTGCCGGAATAAGGCCAGCAATAATTCCGGAAACAACAAGTACGGCTAAAGCTGAGAGGGCCATGGTCAGATTGATTTCAGGATTACGGAAGAACAATTTATCGCCACCCTTAAGCAATATCTGATTCAAGATTTCGAGTACCCCGACACCCAACGACAGGCCAATGTATCCTGCCATTACAGTGAGGAACACGCTTTCGGCAACAATGTGTTTAATAACGGTTGCAGGTGTGGCGCCAATGGCCCGCTGTATCCCGATTTCCTGAGTTCGTTCTTTGATAATTACCAGCATGATGTTACTAACGCCGATAACTCCAGCCAACAAGGTTCCGATTCCTACAATCCAGGTTAGTGCCTGAATTCCTATAAATAAGGCGTTGAATTTGACGAATTCCTTTTCGATATTGAACGAACCGATGGCTTGCTGATCTTCCGGGGCAACTTTATGCCTGTCTTTTAAGATGGTTTTCAGTTTTTCTTCCAGATCGCTTACTTTGGTTCCGGGTTTCGAGGTTACCGAAAAGAAATAGACCCGGTTGCCGTAGTTGTAGGCTTTCCGCATGGTACTGAACGGAATGATAATGGTTTCTTCTTTTTTCCCTCCACCAATGTTGATGCGGGTTTCGGCATGAATAACACCCACAACCTGAAAATATACGCCACTTACTTTTAAGTATTGCCCGATTGGGTTTTCATCTTTCCCGAACATGACTTCAACCACGCGTTCGCCAATGTTGCAGACTTTGCGTTCCTGGATCATGTCAATATCGTTGATCAATCGTCCCTGAATGGGTGTCCAGCGATCGATTTTGAAATAATCAGGATAATCGCCATAAACATTAAATGCTCCGGCTCTTTCACCACGGATAGTATTGTTTCCGGCTTGCTGGTTTCCGAACAAACGGGGAGATAAATATTCAACTTCCTTCACGTTGTCCCGAATATAATCCATGTCGCTTGTTTCATAATTCCAGCGGCGTCCGCGCTGAAATCCTTCATAAGGCACACTGGTTCGTTCTGTCCAGAAGAAGGCCGAGTTGGTTGCAAAAGCCCTCACCCCGTCGAGTACCCCATTTTCCAGTGCTTTCCCGGCTCCCGACATAACAATCAGCATGAAAATTCCCCAGAAAACACCAAAGGCAGTCATAAAGCTTCGCATCCGATTCTTTTTCAGGGCACTAATTATTTCGCTCCAAAGGTCTAAATCAAACATAGTAAATTCTCCTCTTTGTTATTCGTCGCGCAGGGCAACAATCGGTTTAATACTGGCGGCCCGTTTGGCTGGAATGTAACCTGCAATCGCCCCTGCAACGATGAGCAGCAGAGTGGAATAGATGGCTATGTTGATATCAACAGTCGGATTCAGGAATATGGTTTCGCTTTGGTCGGTTGCCGGTCCGGCAGATTGCATCATAAAGTAGTTGATCATTTCCATCAATCCGGTACCCAAAACGAGACCAATGTATCCGGCGATGGTGGTTATCATGATCGATTCGAGCAAAATCAACCCAATTACTGAAGATGGGCTTGCGCCGATGGCTTTACGGATTCCGATTTCTTTGGTTCGTTCTTTTACAACAATGAGCATAATGTTGCTTACGCCAACGATTCCGGCAATCAAGGTTCCAATGCCAATGATCCAGATAAATATTTTAATGGCCTGGAATATTTTCATCGTCTGGATGTAATTTTCCAATTTATTGTACAAGCCAATGGCGCCTTCGTCTTTGGGATCAAATTTATGTTGTTTGCCTAATGCTGTCCTGATTTGTTCTTCAATAGCCTGGCTTTCTTCAAGGGTGGAGGCATTAATCGTAAGTGCCAGGTTATGAAGCCTGTTAGATCCGTTGAAGATCATTTGGGCGGTTGAAAGCGGCATATAAGCATTCCTGTTCCGGGTCGATCCGGGTTCGGTGCAAATACCCACCACTTTAAAAGGTACCATATTTATATTGACATACTCGCCTAAGGCAACTGAATCTTTAAAGAGGGCTGTTTTTATATCAGCGCCGATGACTACCACTTTTCTGTTCTGTAGGATATCAATCTGATTGATAAACCGGCCTTCGTTCAGAATCAGGTTTTCCACCTCTCTTAATTCGGGCTGGCAGGTTATGGTGGTATATTCGCCCGATTCTTTTAAGTAGGAATAGCGGGTATTTCCCATAAAGTAACGTCCGGAAGAAGCACCAACTCCTGAAACTTTCTGTACAACTTCCTGATCCTGGTTGTGAAATTGGATAGGGCGTCCGGTTTTCATCCCTTCGTAAGGAATGGTGGTTTCTCCTTGCCAAATCCACATGGCATTTACTGCATCGTTCATGAAATTGGAGGCAACACCGTTACTCAGCCCGTTTCCTGAACCCAGCAAAATCATCAGCATGAAAATCCCCCAGGCCACAGAGAAACCCGTGAGGAAAGTCCGCATCTTATTTTTTTTGATGGTGGCAAGAATTTCCTGCCATTTGTCAATGTCAAACATGTTTTCAGGATTAAGCGGTTTCCAGTTCTTTCATGTAGCTTTTCTGGAACTGTTTCAGTTCTCCGTTGCGGATAATCTCGTGGATTCGTCCGTCTTTGAGCCTGATAATCTGGCGGGTCATGGCAGCAATGTCGTGTTCGTGGGTAACAATAATCACGGTAATACCTGAGTCATTAACCTGTTTCAGGATTTCCATAACTTCGTACGAGGTTGCTGTATCCAAGGCACCGGTTGGCTCGTCGGCTAAAATAATTTTAGGATTCGAAATCAATGCACGGGCGATGGCGACACGTTGTTTCTGACCTCCCGACATTTCGTTTGGCATGTGATTCGCCCAATCTTTCAACCCTAATTTTTCAAGGTATTCCAACGCAATCTGGTTTCGTTTTTTCCGCGGAACTCCTTTGTAATAAAGTGGCAGTGCTACGTTCTCCATCGCGTTTTTAAACGAAATCAGGTTAAACGACTGGAATACAAAACCTACGAGGTCGTTGCGGTATTTGGCCGCTTTTGTTTCGCTCATGTTCGAAATCAGGTTACCCGACAAATGGTAAGTTCCATTGTCATAGTTGTCGAGCATTCCTAAAATATTCAAAAGAGTCGATTTTCCGGAACCGGATGAACCCATGATAGAAACAAAGTCTCCTTGTTCGATATGAAGGTCGATGCCTTTCAGGACGTGGAGACTGTTGTTTCCCATTACATAGGATTTGTGAATGTTGTTTAATTTAATCATGGCTTTGTTTTCTGCTAGTTTTCAAGTCAAAATTCGTTATTAATGCACAATAGGTTCTGTTTTTTTCGATGAATGGCCGATTTCGAACTGTAAAACGATTAAAATGTCAGTTTTAACCGACAAATACATACTTAAAACACCGGTGAACGAAATTTAATGAACCTTCTGTTTTCTGTTTCTGAGTTTTCTTTACAAAGGGATAGGACGATTGAACGGGCATTTCGTTACAGGGATTAACAATTTTTGGCAAAAAAATGCGTAACTTGTATAGTAAAGTTCTATAAATGATCCTGTTTAGCTAAATGAAAACAATTGTATTTTTTTGCAATGTTTGAAAGCAAAATGATCCTTTTCATTGGGCTGAGTATGGGAAATGAATACGATTTCGAACAAGCGGTTAAGTTGGTTGTTTCCTAAAACGTATAATTTGGCCATATTTGCATGTCGAAATAACTGAGCAGAGTAAACAGAAATCTTATCCATTACGGTGTTTTAGCTATTGGAAAATCATGAATAATACTTTAATGGCAGTCAGAAAGTGTTACTTAATCCTGGTAATTCTACTATTAACGGTGGTTTTGGGCCATGCTCAATCAAGTTTGTTTTTTTACCATACCGAAGGCCATATTAACTCTTCCAATTTAAATCCTGCCTTTCTTACTTCGCAAAAAGAAAGATTTACCTTCAGCATACTACCACTTGCGGGCATGGGCGTTGGTTACAACAAGCAAGAAATCATACAAGACATGCTGACCAAATTTGTTAAAGGCACCATTACCGATGCGGATTATAATCAAGTTTTTGATGATTTGGTGAAAACAGGCCTGTTTTACCAGCGAATGGAAATCGCACTTTTAAACCTGGGTTATTATAACTCCGCTATTGGTTCGTTTAACTTTCGCATTAAAGAAGCCGAACAGTTTATAACGAATCTGGAGGGCAATTTCTCCAATTTTTTATCCGATCCTGATTACTCTACGGTTTATACCGACAGGCGCCAGTTTTTTCCGTCGGAAATCGTTCATTACCGCGAATATAGCCTGGGATACGGAAAGCAGATTAATAATAAACTAGAGGTAGGAATCCGGGCGAAGCTGTATTTTGGGAAAGCTTCCATGTATTCCGAGGCTGAGGGAGAGGCGCTGATCAAAGACGGCGATTATTATTTGAACACATACGGGCCGGTAAGGTTATCCGTTCCGTTAGATTTTAAACTTGATGCCGATACCCTTTTGGATGGGGTTGCTGTTGCCAACAATTATAATGTAAAAGATTATTTGATGAATTCGAAGAACCTTGGGCTTGGCATTGACCTGGGATTTAGTTACCGGATAAATTCAAGAATAGTTGTTTCAGCCAGTGTGGTCGATCTGGGAAAGATAAATTGGAAGAGTAACCTTAATTCGTTGATTTTAAAAGGTCAGTACAAGTTTCCCGATGAATTCATTTTTGAAAAGGGCGATAATTATTTATCCAAAACCCCAAATTTTTCAACAGAAACGGAAGATGTTCATGGATTATTTAAGGTTGAAAAAGATCAGGAAGAGTATTCCCTTTCTTTGCCCACAACTTATTATGCCGGAATCAGGTACAAGCTTAGTCCAATTGTTAGTTTGGGTTTTGTTAATCGCTTAATCGACTATAAAGGATTAAAACATAACAGTATGTCGTTCACTTCAGGTTTTGATGTGAATAAAAACTTCAATATTTCTTTCGGGTATTCCATCATCGGCGATTCTTATTTTAATATTCCTCTTGGGTTTTTGTATAAGTGGAAACATGGCCAAACTTACCTGGGTACCGATAATCTCACATCGTTTTTATTGCCTGGAATATCAGAGTTTTCAGGAATCTCATTCGGTACCAGTTTTTATTTATTCCGCCAGCGGGTTAAATATGACAACGTAGAATATCTGCCTTTTTATAAGAGGTTGAAAAATAGGCCCGAGGATAAAAAAGGATTACATTAAAGTGCTGTATGACATTGTGTGTTGTTATTAAGTGTCTGTTTATTAATTGTTTAATTTGAGATGTCTTTTCACTGGCCTTTCTTTTTAAATAAAGAGGTTATGGCATTCGATTAAAAATTGTAATTTTGAGCAAAGAGTAATCAAGAATGGCAGATCAGAGAATTAGCTTACAGCAACGGTTATTGCAGAAACTTTCTCCACAGCAGATACAGGTTATCAAGTTGTTGGAAATACCTACCATGCAGCTTGAGCAACGAATAAAAAGTGAGCTGGAAGAGAACCCGATCCTGGAGCTGATTGAAGATGAAAATGCTGACGAAAATTACAGCGAAGACGATTCCGACGATTCATCGTCAGATGACGAATTCTCGCTCGATGACTACCTCAATGAAGAAGACATACCCAGCTACCGTTTAGCCGCCAATAATTATTCGAAAGACGATAAGCAGGTGGACATGCCCTACTCATCAGGAGTTAGTTTTCACGATTCACTGATCGAACAACTTGGGCTATCGGAGCTGAATGAAGATGAAAAACAAATTGCCGAATACATTATCGGAAACATTGATGAAGACGGCTATCTGCGACGGGATTTGCTGGCTATTTCTGACGACATGGCTTTCCATCGGAGCATTGACGTGAAACTGGAAGATCTGGAAAGGTACCTGGAAATTATTCAGGATTTTGATCCACCGGGCATTGGTGCACGCTACCTTCAGGAATGTTTGCTGTTGCAGATTCTCCGGAAAAAGGGAAAGAATTCGACTTGCCTGGCATCAAAAATTCTTCAGGATAATTTTGAAGAATTCACCCGGAAACACTACGACAAAATCATTAAAAAATACGACATCACCGAAGAGGAGCTGAAAGAGGCTATTGATGAAATTCTGAAGCTGAACCCTAAACCCGGAAGTTCTTACAATAACCCCATGAGCAAATCGAACCAGGTTATTGTTCCCGATTTTTTGCTCGATAACCAGGAAGGTGAATTGCTGCTCAGTCTGAATCAAAAAAATGTCCCCGATCTGCAGTTAAGCGGAACATACATCGACCTGATGAAATCGTATTCAGGAAATAAAAATCTGGTTTCGAAGGACAAAAAAGAGGCGATGATGTTTATGAAGCAGAAACTCGACTCGGCCAAATGGTTCATCGATGCTATCCGTCAGCGCCAGCAAACCCTCATGGTAACCATGGCCGAAATCATTAAATTTCAAAAGGAATTTTTTGAGGAAGGTGATGAAACCAAGCTCCGGCCAATGATCCTGAAAGACATTGCCGATATTACCGGGCTCGATATTTCGACCATCTCGCGCGTTTCGAACAGCAAATATATACAGACACATTTCGGAATTTATCCGCTGAAATATTTCTTTTCTGAAGGAATGCAGACCGACACCGGCGAGGAAGTTTCTACCCGCGAAATTAAATCAATTCTGCAGGAATGTATTGCCAACGAAGACAAACGTCACCCCGTTACCGATGAAAAACTGGCATTAATCCTGAAAGAAAAATCGTACATCGTAGCACGCCGAACCGTGGCCAAATACCGGGAACAACTCGGAATTCCGGTTGCCCGAATGAGAAAAGAACTGTAACATGAACAAAGCAATCTCCCTTACGGCCCGCGTAACTTCAATTCTATTTCATCCGCTTTTGATTCCAACCCTGGGATTTTTGCTCCTGTTCAATTCCGGATTTTACTTTGCTGTCATTCCCTGGAGCCTGAAGCGCTTCATCTTATTGGTGGTTTTTCTTTCAACCTGCATTTTGCCGGCGCTTAGCATCAGACTATTATCTTTCAGCCCAAGATTCGACATTAAAATGGAAAAAGGAACCGACCGGGTATTACCATTAATACTCAGTTCGTTCTTTTATTATATCGGTTATCTTATTTTACAACGCGTACCGCTGTTTCCCATTTACCAGTTGTTTTTGATTGCGTCAATTCTAGTTCAGATTGCATTGATTATCATTTCACTGCGTTGGAAAATAAGTGCACATTCGGCAGCCATTGGCGGGCTGGTCGGCGGATTTTTTGCCTTGGCATTCCGCCTCCAGGAAAGTCCGGTTTTAATTCTGATAACTCTCATTTTTATTGCCGGCATGGTAGGAACGGCAAGGCTTATTCTCGAAAAGCATACCAGTTCTCAGGTTTACGCCGGTTTTTTACTCGGATTGCTTATTATGAATATGGTCATCATGTTCATCTGAAACAGGCCGAAAGACACTTCCAGGTCAAGGATTTTTTTATACCAATCCGTTTCTTTTCAGTAAGGCTGCCGTTGTAGGTTCTTGTCCACGGAAAGCTTTGTACAAAATCATTGGATGTTGGCTTCCTCCTTTTTCCAGAATATTTTTCCGGAACGAATCTGCCGTTTTGCGGTCGAAAATACCTTTTTCCTGAAACACCGAAAATGCATCAGCATCCAGCACTTCGGCCCATTTGTAGCTGTAATATCCGGCGTCGTACCCTCCCGAAAAGATATGCGAAAATGCGGTACTTTGCATGCTTCTGTCAACCGGTTCAAACAAATCGGTCGATGCAATGGCATTCATTTCAAATTCTTTCAGATCGCCAGCAACCGGTATTTCACGATGGTGGTAAGCCATATCGAGCATACCGAAACTGATCTGCCGTTCCATCATGTATGCCGCCTGGAAATTCTGCGCTTTCTGTATTTTCAGAATCAGTTCTTCGGGCAACTTTTCACCGGTTTGGTAATGCACCGCAAACTGATCGAGCCACTCTTTTTCGTAAGCCCAGTTTTCGTGAATTTGCGACGGAAGTTCCACAAAATCCCAATACACGTTGGTTCCCGAAGTTCCGGGGAACTGGCATTGCGATAACATCCCGTGCAGCCCGTGTCCAAACTCGTGCAGGAAAGTAGTTACCTCGTCGAACGTGAGTAGAGAAGGAGTGTTTTCTGTTGATTTACTGAAATTGGTCACCAGCGAAATGTGCGGACGGATTTGATTTCCGTCAACATTCGACTGCGAGCGATAGTCGGTCATCCATGCTCCGGAACGTTTTCCTTCGCGTGGGAAAAAGTCGAGGTACAAAACTGCAATAAACCGGCTCTGCTCGTCAAACACTTCGTAGGCAGTTACTTCCGGATGGTAAACTTCGATATTCTTATTTTCCTGAAGCCGTAAGCCGTACAGTTTTTGAGCCAGAGAAAATACGCCGTCAATCACTTTTTCGAGTTGCAAATAGGGTTTTACTTCTTCATCGGTAAAGTTGTATTTCTCCGATTTCAGTTTTTCCGAATAATAAGCCCAGTCCCAGCGCTGAACCAATCCGGTAAAACCCGATTTTTGGGCAAATTCCTGCACTTCGGCAAATTCTTTAACCGCAAATGGTTTTGATTCCAGGTGAAGTTCATCTAAAAACCGAATTACTTTTTCTGGAGTTTCGGCCATTCGTTCCTGAAGTTTGTATTCCGCATGCGTTTTGAAACCCAGCAAGTGGGCTTTTTCTATTCTCAGTTCAACGATACGTTTGATAATTGCATTGTTATCGTTCTCGTTTCCATGGTTTGCCCGCGAGCTTGAAGCCCTGAAAATCTGCTCGCGCAATTCGCGGTTATCAGCATATTTCAGGAATGGAACGTAGCTGGGGTATTGCAGATTGAAAAGCCAGCCTTCTTTGTTTTTCGATTGCGCAGTTTGAGCCGCCATTTCGATAATCGAATCCGGAAGTCCGCTCAAATCGTTTTTGTCGGTAATCTGCAATTCGTAAGCGTTCGTTTCGGCCAGTACATTTTGTTGATACTGCAAACCGAGCGTCGATAATTCTTTGGTGATTTCGCGGTATTTCGCTTTGTCGGTTTCGTTCAGGTTGGCACCACTTCGTACAAAACGGCGGTATGTTTTTTCGAGCAATGTGCTTTCTTCTGTATTCAAAACCAAGCTTTCGCGTTGATTATACACCGTATTGATCCGGGCAAAAAGCTGCTCGTTCAGGGTAATGTCGTTCCCGAAATCGGAAAGTTTAGGGGCAATCTCCTGTGCGATTTCCTGCATTTCGTCGCATGTTTCGGCTGAATTCAGATTAAAGAAAATGTTCTGAATCCGGTTGAGCCGATCGCCAGCCAGGTCGAGTGCCACGATGGTATTGGCGAAATCAGGCTGCTTCGGATTGTCAATGATTTGCTGAACTTCAGACTTTGCTTCTTCAATGGCCGCATCAAATGCCGGAAGATAATGTTCGATTTTAACCGAGTTGAACGGAGCCGTTTCGTGAATTCCCGTAAAGGGTTTTAACAAGGGGTTTTCTGAAAGTATGTTTTTGTTTGTCATGTCTTATCTTAAAATTTTTAATCCTGATAGAACAGCGTTTTGCTGGTAATGTTTGCATTAAATTTAAGACGCTATAAATCGCGCCTCTACTTCTTCTTTTTCTTCTCCACCGACCAACCGAACTTGCCAATCGGCTCGCCCATTTTAAAATAATGGCCGTGCGAATAAACAATCGGATTTGATTTCTTCAGGCTGAAAGCGCCGGTCTCCGGATCAATGTACCGATCATCAGCAATCACATTTACTACGTCGGAAATAAACATGTGATGAACGCCCAGTTCAATGATTTGTTTCACTTTGCACTCGATACTGATGGGAGCTTCGGCCAGAATAGGCGCTTTTACGATGGTTGCCGGCACCGGTGTTAATCCCATTTCTTTCCATTTGTTGTATTTGGCACCCGATCGGCAACCACACCAATCGGTGGCACGGGCCAGTTCTTCGGTGGTGAGGTTGATTACATATTCACCGGTGCGTTTAATGATTTCGTACGAGTGGCGCGATGGCCGCACCGAAATGTAACACATCGGTGGGTCGCTGCTAATGGTTCCTGTCCAGGCTACTGTAATCAGGTTGTATTCTTCAGGAGTTTCGCCACAGGTAACCAGCACTGCCGGAAGCGGGTAAATCATGGTTCCGGGTTTCCAGTTGATTTTTGCCATTGGGTTGCTGAATTTGTTGAGCTACAAAAAAACAAAAAAATAAACCACAGATTACACCGATTCCCACAGAGAAATATAATCTGTGTTAATCCGGGTAATCTGTGGTCGAATAGTCATTTGCTATTTCCAGCCACCGCCCAATGCACGGTACAGGGTTACCACGGCATTGAGTTGCTGCAACTGGTCATTCACACTGTTCAGTTGTGCCGACAACAAACTGGTTTGTGCATTCAGTACTTCAGTATAAGTGGCCGAGCCGTATGTCAGTAACTCTTTGGTGTAGTCAACCGATTTGTTGAGTGCCTCCAATTGCAATTGGCGCAATGCTATTTTCTGAACCGACGATTCGTACGAGCCCATTGCATTGTGTACTTCCTGCCCGGCTTTGAGCAAGGTATTCCGGAAATTGATCAATGCTTCTTCCTGTTGTGCCTGTGCCACTTTTAACCGGGTGGTATTGACCTTTTTGTTGAATACCGGCTGGGTCAGTCCACCAATCACATTGGCTGCAAACGATTTGGGGTCGAGCAGTTGATCCAGGTCGGTAGCCGCAAAGCCTGTTGACGCGGTTAACGTGAGTGCCGGATAAAAGTAGGCACGGGCGCTGTTGGTTGTTTCGTATGCGCTCATCACGGCAAATTCGGCCTGCATCACGTCCGGACGGTTATCTAGCAACTGGGCCGGAACACCGGTTTGTAAAACTGAAGATAAAGTCTGTTCGTCGATCTTTCCGCGTTCAATGGTTCCCGGAGCACGTCCAAGCAAAAGACAAAGCGTATTTTCGGTTTCGCGGATTTGCTGTTCCAGATCCGGGATGGTGACTTCGGCAGCATAACGGGCAGCTTCACTTTGCACGATAGCCGCACCGGTAACCCTTCCGCTTTCCTTCAGTACTTTGATTGTTTCAACCAGGTCGATGTTGTTTTTTACCGTCTGGCGGGTAATGGCCAACTTGGCATCCAGTCCGGCCAAACTGTAATAAGCCGTTGCAATGCTCGAAATCAGGCGGGTTTCTACAGCCTTTTTCCCGGCATCACTGGCCAGCAAATTGGCATAAGCCGACCGTTTGGAACTTCGCAATTTGCCCCAGAGGTCAACTTCCCAGCTTGCTTCTGCCCCCAGTTGAAAGTTGTTTACTTCGCGCGGGCCATCCGGATAAATCGATTCCGGATTCCGGACATACGTTCCGGTTCCTTTGGCTGAAATTCCGGGCAGCATGGCGGCTTTGCTTTGCGAGAAATAGGCTTCGGCTTGCATAACTTTTTGTATGGCTATCTGCAAATCGGGGTTGTTATTCAACCCTTCCTCAATAAGCTTTTGCAGGTATGCTTCCGTAAATAGTTCGTGCCACGGTTTATCGGCTAAGGTTACCGAATCGGTTGTTGCCAGATTGCCGTAAAGTCCATTCGTATTGACTGTTTCGCGCGTGAAGTGGCGCGTGGTGCTGCACGAATACAGAACAGCCGCAAGTCCGGCAATCAGGATGATATTTTTTATTGAATGTGTTCTCATAATTGTTGTTTTACTGATTTCGTTAGCCTTCAAATCCGACATCTTCGCCTTCCATACAATTCATTTCCGAAATCATTTGTTTTTCGGGTTTTTTGAATTTTTCCTGAAGGGTTTGGAAAATGACAAACATAGCCGGGATAACCAAAATACCGATCATGGTACCAATTAACATTCCGCCTACAGCACCAACTCCGATGGAGCGATTTCCATTAGCGCCAACCCCTCCGCCGATTACCAGCGGAATCAATCCGAAAATAAAAGCAAAAGAAGTCATTAGGATTGGTCGTAAACGGGCGGTTGCCCCTTCAATGGCCGATTGCATAATACTCATTCCCCGGTGGCGGCGCTGTAGCGAAAACTCAACGATCAGGATGGCATTTTTGGCCAGCAACCCGATGAGCATGATCAGCGAAATTTGCAGGTAAATGTTGTTTTCAACGCCCATTATTTTAGCAAAAATGAACGAACCGGCGATCCCAATAGGTAACGAGAACAGAATAGAAAGTGGTAAAATGAAACTTTCGTACTGCGCTGCAAGCAAAAAATAGACGAAAATTACGCTCAGTGCAAAAATCAGGATGGATTGGTTGCCCGAAGACATTTCCTCGCGGGTCAAACCAGAGAATTCGTATCCGTAGCCCTGTGGTAATGTTTGGGCTGCTACTTCCTGAGCTGCTTTAATTGCATCACCCGAACTGTATCCGAAATTTGGCGCCCCGTTTACAGCAATAGACGTGTACATGTTAAAACGGGTAATGTTTTCAGGACCGAAAACCCTTTTTAGCGTAATAAATTCAGTAATTGGTGCCATTTCCCCTCCCGAAGTGCGGACAAAAATGTTGTTTAAATCTTCCGGATTTCCACGGTATTGCGGGTCGGATTGAATCATAACCCGGTATTGTTTTCCGAAGCGGTTAAAGTCGGAAGCATAAAGCCCGCCAACATATCCCTGCAAGGTTGAGAGCACCGAGTTGACAGTAATTCCGGACTGTTTACACCGGGCAACATTGACATCAACCTGGTATTGCGGGAAGTTCGTATTGAAGGAAGTCATGGCGTATTGGATTTCGGGCCGCTGGTTTAAAGCACCCAAAAACTGTTTGGCGTTTTGCTCAAATTGTTTGATGTCGCCACCGGTTTTATCTTCCAGTTTTAGCTCAAATCCTCCTGAGATACTAAAACCCGGAACCATTGGCGGCGAAAAGATGATGATTTTTGCTGCTTTAATGTGCGATGTGGCACCGTAAAGTTTTGCAATCACAGTATTTAAATCCTGTCCTTTTTCTTTGCGCTCTTCAAATGGCAGAAGACTACAAATAATCATCCCGTATGAACTGCCTCGTCCGCTGATCAGCGAATTTCCGACAATCATGGTACGGCCATCTGTCAATGGGGTGTTTGCCAGAATATCATCCACCTGTTGCACAACCTTCTTTGTTTCTTCCAACGAAGTTGCCGGTGGCAGGCTGATATCAATAAACATTCTTCCGGTATCTTCCGCAGGAACAAATCCGGTTGGTGTAGTTTTCATCAGGAACCACAGCCCTCCTAAAAAAAGAACAATTAGCGCAACAGCTACCCATTTACGGGTGATGAAGAAATTGGTCGTTTTCTGGTAACGTTTGGTCATCGATTCGAATGCCACATTAAACGAAGTGTAAAAGCGCTGTTTGAATCCTTTGTTATGCAACTCATTTTCGTTGTGTGGCTTCAGGAATATGGCGCAAAGTGCGGGGCTCAGGGTTAGTGCGTTGATGGCCGAAATAACAATGGCCACGGCTAGTGTAATCCCAAATTGTTTGTAAAATACACCAGTGGTTCCGGTAATAAATGTAACCGGAATAAATACTGCCGACATGACCAACGTGATAGAAACGATAGCAGTAGAAATTTCGTCCATGGCCGAAACGGCAGCTTCCTTAGCATTTCTGGCGCCCTGGTCGAGTTTGGCATGAACGGCCTCAACCACTACAATCGCATCGTCAACCACGATACCGATAGCCAAAACAAGCGCAAACAACGTGAGCAGGTTGATTGTAAAGCCAAATATATTCAGGAAAAAGAAGGTACCAATAATGGATACCGGCACAGAAATAGCCGGGATTAAAGTTGCCCTGAAATTTTGCAGGAATATAAACACCACAATGAAAACCAGCACGAAAGCTTCGAGCAAAGTGTGGAGAACCTTGGTTATTGAACTGTCGAGGAATTCGTTGGCATTAACCAATACTTTGTATTTAACTC
This sequence comes from Prolixibacteraceae bacterium, assembly GCA_019459525.1. GTDB lineage: Bacteria > Bacteroidota > Bacteroidia > Bacteroidales > Prolixibacteraceae > Aquipluma. The sequence goes on along the minus strand of JAIBEY010000042.1, from coordinate 73,739 downwards.
CTTCCGGAAATGATTTAGAAGCCTCGTCGAGTACTTTTTGAGCATTTACAATGACCTCGCGGGCATTCGATCCGGCAGCCTGAAACACCGCCATTGTAATTCCCGGTTTGTTCATGGCCGAGGTCGAAACGGAATAGTTCAAAGCTCCCATTTCAACACGGGCTACATCTTTTAACCGAAGTATATTTCCGTCCTTGTCCGCTTTTATAACGATGTCTTCAAATTCGGAGGGTTGCGAGAGTTTCCCTTTGTATTTGATCACGTATTCAAACGATTGTCCGTTCAGTTCGCCTAAACGTCCGGGAGCTGCCTCCAGGTTTTGTTCGCTCAGCGCAGCGGTTACATCCGAAGGCATTAAATTGTACGAAGCCATTACATCCGGTTTTAGCCAGATACGCATCGAATAATCTTTTCCGCTGAAAACCATGGCTTCACCAACTCCGTTAACCCGCTGAATTTGAGGTAGAAGGTTGATTTTGCTGTAGTTTTGAAGGAATGTTTCGTCGAACTCACCATTTTCGCTGTACAACGAGAATACCAATAACATGCTGTTTTGGCGTTTAGCGGTGATTACCCCGGCGCGCGTAACTTCGGCAGGAAGCAGGCTGTTTGCCCGTGCAACACGGTTTTGCACATTCACTGCGGCCATGTCGGCGTTAATCCCCTGCTTGAAGTAAACTTCTATTGATGCCGAACCGTCGTTGCTGGCAGTCGAAGTCATGTAGGTCATGTTTTCAACCCCGTTGATTTGTTCTTCGAGCGGAATGACCACACTTTTCAATACGGTTTCGGCATTGGCTCCCGTATATGATGCGGATACCCGAATGGTTGGGGGAGCAATGTCGGGATATTGCTCGATGGGGAGGCTGACCAACCCGAGCGCCCCCAGAATGACGATAATGATGGAAATGACCGATGATAAAATCGGCCGTTCTATAAATTTTCTGAACATGATTTTCTGAATTTAGTTTTTAACCTGATTTGCGGCCGGCACATTTTCCGAAAGGCTTCCGGCATCAACCAATTTCGGTTTGATTTCGGTGTCGTTTCGTAAAGCAGCAATTCCTTCAAACACAATTTGGTCGCCGGCTTTCAACCCGCTGGTTACCACGTAGGAGTCTTTCAGGTTCCCTGCCAAAATCTGAATTTCGGTATTGTGAACCTTGTTATCGGCCCCAACCAGGAAAACAAAGTGTTTGCCCTGCAATTCGTAAGTGGTTTTTTGTGGAATGATAATAGCCGAATCGACATACTGCGGAATGCGAACCAATCCGCTTCCGCCGCTACGCAAACGTCCTTCTGCGTTCGGAAAGCTGGCCCTGATATTAACAGCGCCTGTTTGTGCATCAACCAATCCGCTTGCTGTTTCAATGCGGCCGGGAGTTTCGTACACCGAATTGTCGGCCAAAACCAGCGTAACATCGGGCAGTTTGGCAAATTTTTCCTGAAGGTTCTTTCCTTCCAATCCGTTGGTTAAGGCCAGAAATTCTTTTTCGTTAAACGAAAAGTATGCATACATTTTTACCGTATTCGAAACGGTAGTCAATGGTTCGGCAGTAGCGCTGCTTACCAGGCTTCCAACCCGGTATGGAAAAGTTCCGATTGTTCCTTCAGCCGGACTGGTAATCAACGTGTATTGAAGATTGGCCCTGGCATTCTGGAGATTGGCGTTGGCCTGGGCGAGTTGTGCCTCTTTGGATTTAAAAACCGATTCCATCGATTCAAGATCAAACTTGCTGATAATGTTTTTCTCAACGAGTGGTTTGGTTTTTTCCAGGTTTATTCTGGCTGAGTTAACTTCGGCTTCGGCAACTTTTACCTGAGCTTCGGCCGAGCGCACTGTTGCCTGAATATCGTTGGCGTTCAGGCGGAAAAGGACTTGCCCTTTTTTTACAAATGCACCTTCATCAACCATAACCTGCTCGATATATCCGGCAATTTTCGACCGGATTTCAACCGTTTGCTGACCCTCCAGTTTGGTCGGGTAATCCTTAAAAAGTTGGGTTGACTGCGAACTAACAGCGATAACCGGATATTCCTTTATCTGGCCAGCAGCCCCGGCTTGCCCACCGCCTTGCTGTTTTTTCGCGCACGAAAAGGCCGCAAGTGCCAATACAATTAAACTAAAGTTTCTGATTCTGATCATTGTTTTCATATTGTTTCTTTGATTGTGTTTCTTATTTGGTTGTTTGAGTCAACAATTAAATGGCTTCTTCTTCAAGCTCCCCATTTTCCTGAATTTTCACCAGTACATCCTTGAAAATTTCAAGCTCGCTATCGGAAACACCCGTAAGTAGTTTCTTTGATACCTCAGATGCGATTCTTTCCATTTCGTTTAATCGCTCGAATCCTTTTTTTGTAAGGATGAGGTTTTTTTTTCGTTTGTCTTCTTTGTTGGTTAGTCGAACAACGTATTGATCCTCAATTAAACCGTCGATTTGTCGAACGATAATGGATTTATCTTTTTGCAGATGATTGGCCAGATCCTGTTGAATCAGGTCGCAATTTGCATTCAACATGTTTAAAATAACAAACTGCTCAAGCGAGAGTTCGATGTCCTTTTTTTTACACTCGGTCATCATTCTGGTTTTAAAAACCCGAAGTGTCATGCCCAGCATATATCCCAATGGTTTATTCAGTTCCATTTACTATTCTTAGTTCGGGCCAAAAATAGTTCGAATTAGTTGACTTGTGCAACCAATATGTGTTAAATAAACATTAAGGATAAAATGGTCTTTTAATTAGGTACTTATTTGCTTTTAGCGAATACAATTCCGGAGGAGAGTACAAAAAATTGGGTGTTTTGATGAGGATTGGCGATAAATGATAGATTTACCGGAATTGAAAGTGTTGAAGACAGTTCAAAACTTTTGCTGAACGAAATACCGGTGTTGATTACCGCAAATTTTTCGGCGTAATATCCGCAGAAAGGAGTAAGGCCAGCAAAAGGTTCGGTTTCGATGCCTAAAACTGTGAAGGGATATTTGAGTTCGAGGTAGGTGGAGTAGAACGGTTTGTCGGTTTCTTCATTTCGGTCGCCCAGCAAAAAAGTACCGATCATCCATTTTATTCGCCGCTTTTCAATGGAATAGTTATCCACCGAAAGTTCAATCGAGTGCCGGTTTCGCCCTTCCTGAAAGTTCAGGTAACGGTTGCTTTCGCCCGAAACCGGATTGTAATAATCAAAAAGCGTGAGTGAGAACTCATTGAATTGCCAGGACGGAATGAGATCAACTTCGGAATACGTGTTGTTGGTCGTTTTTGCTGCCCACAAATTAAAACTGAAACGGCCAAACCCAAAAGTTACCGAAGGCTCAACGGCGGGGGCAGTCCCAAGTTTTGACCCGCGCCAAACGTGGCGGCTTTGCACCAAAAGTTCGGCCTCCAGTTCAATTTTTTGACCTGATACGAAAACAGAAACAAACAGAAAAACACAAAAAAAGAGGTAGCGATTCATTCAACTAAATTTTTAATAAACGTACTCCAAACCAGCTTTCAGAAACAGGATTTTTATCAATTAAGCCTTCAGAAAAAAAGTGTTCAAAAATAGCTATTCAACAGGGAAAGCGCCAAACCAAAAAAAATATTCATAAATTGCTGAAAAAAATAAGCTTATGAAACGAATGGTATTTGCTTTGTTGCTCAGCTTGATGATTTTACCTGTATTTGCCCAGGACGCGCAAAAGATTACCGGTATTTGGTGGAACGATAAAAAGACTTCGAAAATTGAGGTTAAAGAAGAAGATGGAAAGTTCGTTGGAACGGTGGTTTATATTAATCCGGAGAAATACGTGAACGGCGAACCGGAAAAAGATTTCAACAATCCGGATGCTAAATTAAGATCGAAATCCAGATTGGGATTGCAGATTCTTTCGGGATTAAAGTACAATGTTTCGGACAAAGAATGGCAGAATGGCCGGATTTATGATCCGGATAACGGAAAAACATACGACTGTTTTGCCTGGTTCGATAAAGATGCCAATACGCTGAATCTTAAAGGCTATGTGGCCGGAATTAAATGGATGGGAAGATCAACCACCTGGACCCGGACAACAAAATAAAGAGTCATTCCTTGTCATTGGTAGTCGTTGCACTCAGCAATTTACAGACTGTAACGACCACCAATTGCACTTTACAGTGTACCGGGACTGATCACTTTCTTTTATCTTTTATCCGGAAACCTGAACTTCGAATCCAATTTCCCGAACCCGGTCGGCAATACGGTTTAATTCCTCAAGTTTTACTTTTTCAAGCCCGGATGCCGGAGTATCCCGGTCGATGGTATAAATCATCACTTGCGACGGACTGATTTCCTGAACCAGTTTAAGCCATTCCGAAAGTTCTTCTTCCGTGGTATTGTCAATGATTTCGTCTTTAAATTTTCCGTGCAGAAACAAGGTTTGAAGAATAACCTTCCCGTTAAATAATTTCAGGTTTTCGACGACATCTTTCAGTCTGAAATTCGATGATGGGCAGTCAATTTTCCTGATGGTTTCTTCAAATCCCGAATCCAGTTTCTGAATATTATCTTCCACTTTCAACAAAGCCCTGATAACGGAAGGTTTGTGCAGCATGGTGGCATTCGACAGAACGGCAATCCGTGCGTTGGGCGTCAGTTGATTACGAAGTTTGATAGTGTCATCAATAATTCCCTCAAATTCAGGATGAAGGGTCGGTTCGCCATTTCCGGCAAACGTAATTACATCCGGAAATTCATTTCTTCCGATCATTTCTTCCAGCTTTTCTTTCATTTTTTGCTGTACTTCGGTTCGGGTTGGCAAAATGGCTTTTTGCTCCCGTTTTCGGGGAGTCCAGCCGCATTCGCAGTAGATGCAATCGAACGAACAAACTTTGCTGTCAGTCGGTAATAAGTTTACGCCTAGCGAGATGCCCAGGCGACGACTTTTTATGGGTCCGAATATGATTTGATCGAATAAAAATGTTGACATAGTAAAATTTCAAATTAAAGGATTTTTTTCAGGCAACTTTTGGGGGTAAAATGTAATCCGGAAAGATCGACACCAATGATGAGAAAAATGCCGGGGAGATTCTCTTTTACAAAGTTGTTATTCGCTACTAAAACTTCAGATATGTGTTTTAAAATTTCGGGAATTTTCATTTCCGGAAATTGTTCCTGAACTTGTTTTCCCAGATCAATCAGTTCCTGAATTGAAAACGCCTCCAATGGGAGGACCGTTTCGAAAATAAACTGCTTTAGCCGTGGTTCTGATTCGGAAGACGAAACGATATTGGTTCCTTTTCGGAAAATAAAGTTGGCGAGTAATATGCCGTTATGAAACGTTAGCCGGGCAATTTCCTTCAGGTCATTGGTGGTATCAATAAATGCGGTCGCAGTTCCATCATCTTCAGCAACTACAATCCCGTTTTTCAGAAATTTTCCATCTTCAGCAATCAGGTAGTTGGCTGCCAGTTTTTTCATTTCGTATCGGTATTCAATTTCTCCTTGGGCTTAAATTGCTGTTCCGATTCGTTCAGAATATTCACGATTTGAACATGTAATTTTTCATATTCTTTCGGAGAACTGGAATAGTATAGCAAGGAGCGGACAAAAACAGTATCCGGAACATCATATTTTTTCAGGACCGAGAAATAAAGATCGGTTTGAGTGATTTTTTTCAGGCTATCGGCCTCGTTAAAGTTCATGTCTTTTCCTTGAACAAGGTACATGTCAACCATCATTTTCACAAACTTTTCCTTTTTAATGAGCTGGTCTGGTTTTTCAATCGAGGTTGAATAGCAGGATGAAAGTCCTGAAAGTATGGCTGCAAAAAGCAGGATTCCAATGAATTGTTTCATTTTCACATCATTAATTTCGGGTTCAAAGGTAATTCGAAAAAATTACAAATCTACCGGGTGGGTGTATAATTTGTAATGGGCGGGTGCGGCCAAAACTTCCGAATTTATTAACTTTTAACTAATGATCCAATCTGAATTTTCTCTGTATTATTGCAGACGTGTTGTTGGTTTCCGTTTACCCGGAATGAAAAGGGAATCCTGTTCAAAACAGGAGCTGTCCCCGCAGCTGTAATCCTTTATCCGCAAGGAGGTTTTGCCGAAAATAACCACTGTATTGCCTAAGGCAAGATGGGAAGGTTGGCAAAAATCAGGAGAGCCAGAAGACCTGCCGGCAACGAGAAGCTTTCGGGGTAAGAGCCAAAATCCCTGGCTTCACAGGTTTCACTTCTGCCAAGTTTGAAACCGTGTAACTGTTCTAAAAGCTGATGGTCAGGGGCCTCAGCTTTTTTTTTTTGCCTTAAATCCTGTTGGTAACGGTAGCATCCGGTTCGGGTAATCCTTCGGCTTTGACTATTTTCCTGGTATGAATATCAATGGCCACAATAATAGCTGTAAACCCCCAAAAAGGAACGGAAAGTTTATCGGTATCCAGAAAATTATTCAGGATTCCGTGTATGTAATAGGTGATTAATCCGAGCAAAGCGCTCATAACAAGGGTTTTTAAACGTTTGTCTTTTGCGCGGGTATAGGCATGAATGGCAGTATAAACAACTACTGAAATCAAAATCAGGAAAGTTATAACTCCTAAAAGTCCTGATTCGGCCATTGGTCCAAGGTATTCGCTGTGCGCATTTCCTCCGTCAGCCGAATTGGTGCTGATGATAGTCCGGTCGGCGGTTAGCTGGTAGGGAGCATATTTAAACATGTAGGTTCCCGGGCCCCAGCCCCAAAAGGGTTTATCTTCAAACATCCTGATTGCACAGCTCCACCGGTTAATACGTTCCAGGTTGGAGGCGTCAGACGAAATATTTGAAATGGACGAAATGTGTTCGGTGAGGTTGGCCGATGACTCGGTATCATTTCGTTCCAGGTACATCAGTATTTGATTCTGAAAAACAAGGATGATGGAAACTGTGGCCAGAAAGGTAATAAATAGCGGCTTAAACCGAATTTTCAGGCGCATAATTCCCCACACGCCAAATGCTACAATCATACTTAGCCATGCGGCCCTGGCATACGAAAGAATAAGTCCTGCAAGCAATATGCCCAATACAGCATATACAAACAACTTTACTTTTGGGGTGTATATTTTTGTAAACGAAAAACCAAATAAAAAAGGCAGGTACATGGCCAAAGCTGCTCCGTAGGCCGTGTGGTCGTTATACAGCGGATTAACCACGAAGTTCGCTGCTTGTTTATCCCACAAACCGTAACTCAAATGGCGGGTGGTGGCATACGAAATGACAATTAACAAGGGCAAAGTGTATAGCCAGATAAACTTCTCTATGTTTTTGCCCGATTCGAAAAGTTTGGCTGTTAACAGGTAAAAGCTAACAATAAACCAGATTCGCGACAAGAGGAATTTAAACGAAACAAGAGGCATGGTGCTTGTAAAGCTGGTGGCCAGTATCCAAAATAAACTGAAATAGATGGCCAGAGATACGGGATGAGTCAGAATATCACGATCGAACCGTCCGTTAGTAAAGCATTTCAGGATGAAGATGAGTAGTATTCCTACCAGGAGGGGTTCGGTAGGCAAAAACATGTCGAACGATAAGCCTGGCATTATTTCTTTAAGCGGAAGTGAAAGCGGGGTAAAGAAAACAACCAGATAAAGAAGCTTGTCGAAAGCAAATATCGCAAGCAGGATAATTCCAAAAACAAAAGGTAAAGCATTGATAATCATAGAATGCTTATGCACCATAAAAAATGCATTCAGCAAAATAAACAATGCCGAAATCAGGTAAAAGAGAACAACTTTTTTCCGGATTTGATACACCGCTTAGGCTTTATTTTTATTGTCAAGAACCAGAACTACCAGTATAGATACAAAAAGAGCAGCTACTGTTGAACCCAAAACAATCAACCAGCGGATAGGATATGATTTTTTATCGGCAGGTATTGGGTTCTGTACCCGTTGGCCATACACTATTTTCTTTTCATAATTGCTTAACGACCAGTCGTAGGCTTGTTTTACAGAGTCTCTTTGAAGGAATAAGTTCTTAATTTCAGAGTCAAGAATGGCATATTCGCCGCCCTTTTCCGATAAGTTTTTCATCCATTTTTCCAGTTCCTTTCCTCCGGAAGTGTTTTTTTTCTGTTCGGTCAGAATTTTAACCATTCCTTTGGTAATCTCTTTCGACTGGGAATCGTAGTCGAATATCTGGTAGTTTTTGCGCAGTTCGTCTAATTTCGAGTTGATGGAATCGATTTCCGAATCCAGCTTAGTTAAATCTTTTTTTGCGATGGCTACCACCTCGCCGTATTTGGTTTGGTGCAGATTTCCTACTTTTCTGTCAAGAAATACAATGATCGAATCGCACATATTACTTGCCCTCACCGGATCGATATCCAGAACCTGAATTTCAACCGTTTCGTATTCAGTCTTTTTGAACGAAACATTGTCGTTAAATTCAGCCAGCATATACGTCATGTATAACGGATCCTGTCTGTTAATTTTATAGACTTCATCCAGTTTAAAAGCATCCATTACCTTTAGTTTGATATCCTGGGAGTTGACAATTTCGAGCAACTGCTCCGTTTCGGATTCATCGCTAAAAGGAAACATATTAACGCTGGGGTAAATTCTTGCGGAAGATTTATACTTCGGCTGAATAAATGTGGAGGACGAAAAAATGGCAGAAAGCGTAATGGCCAGAATACTAACAACAATCAAATGTTTTTTCCATTTCCAGAGTGTTTCGAGCAAATTCTGATTATCAAAAAAGTTTGTCATAGAAGGGGCTTTTGGTCGTTGTTTTAACGAAACATTTGTGCTTTTAGTATATGGCGTATTCCTGAAATTTATTCGGCAATTAACAAGAAGTAATTTTTCTTTCCTTTCTGCACCAGCATGTATTTTTCAGCAATCAGGAAATTACGGTTAATCGTCAGTTCCGCATCAGAAACTTTATCTTTATTGATGCTTAATCCGTTGCCCTGAATGGTGCGGCGCAACTCTCCTTTCGAAGGAAATACCATCGCTTTTTCGGCTAAAAGATCAACTACTTTAATGCCATTTTCCAATTCGTTTGCCGAAATTTTGAACTGAGGGACGCCTTCAAAAACGGAGAGAAAAGTTGCTTCATCCAGTTTATTAAGCAATTCGGCGGTTCCCTGTCCGAAAAGAATTTGCGAGGCTTCAACCGACAGTTCGTACTCTTCGCGCGAATGAACCATCACGGTAACTTCTTCGGCAAGCCGTTTTTGCAACAAACGCAAATGTGGCGCTTCGGCATGTTTTGCAACTAAATCTTCCACCTCTTCTTTTGCAAGCAGGGTAAAAATTTTGATGTAACGAACGGCATCGTCATCCGAGGTATTCAACCAGAACTGGTAAAATTTGTAAGGCGAGGTCAGCTTGGGGTCGAGCCAAACATTGCCCGATTCGGTTTTTCCGAATTTGGTGCCGTCAGCTTTTTTAATGAGCGGACAGGTAAGCGCAAATGCTTCGCCACCGGTTTTCCGGCGGATTAATTCGGTTCCGGTGGTGATGTTGCCCCACTGATCAGAACCGCCCATTTGGAGCTTTGTATTTTTTGTCTGGTATAAATGTAGGAAATCTGTTCCCTGAACCAACTGATAAGTAAATTCGGTGAACGACATACCCGCACCGCTATCGGAATCCAGTCGTTTTTTTACCGAATCTTTCGACATCATGTAGTTGACAGTAATGTGTTTGCCAATGTCGCGGATGAAATTCAGGAAGCTGAAATCTTTCATCCAATCGTAATTGTTGACCATTTCGGCAGCGTTGGGGGCATCCGATTCAAAATCAAGAAATTTCGACAGTTGCTTTTTGATGCATTCCTGATTGTGGCGAAGGGTTGGTTCGTCCAGCAAATTCCTTTCCTGCGACTTGCCTGAAGGATCGCCAATCATACCGGTTGCGCCACCAACCAGGGCAATAGGTTTATGGCCAGCGATCTGGAAATGCTTCAGCATCATCACACTTACCAGGTGTCCGATGTGCAGCGAATCGGCGGTTGGGTCAATCCCGACATATGCTGAGGTTAATTCTTTGTCCAGTTGTTCTTTGGTTCCGGGCATCATGTCGTGTATCATGCCCCTCCAGGTCAATTCGTCAACAAAATTCATCGTACTTTGTATTGTGAGTTAAACGTCAGTAAAATTGAAACGCGTTTTTGATATAAAAACCGCCCAAAGATATAAAATCAACGGCTTAACGCTGAACTATCGCCTGAGAAAATCAGGCCGTATATGATTGACGGGTTGTTTGACTAAAATTTTGAGAGCAGGGGAGGCAACGGTACTATTCCTGAATACGGCGCCGGTATAGGTATCCGGGGTATTGAAAATGAATTTACCGGGAACCTGAACCGAAATTCGTTAAGTCGTTTTTGTTGTCGTTTTAGAGCCAGTCGCCTTTTCTTCAGGTTTCGTATCTTTATCGAAATCCCAAAGTTTTATGAAAGGGAATAACGTTGGAACCAACTGTTTCATTGGTGAATAAATTTTTGATTCGGTTTTTTGTTTGGCGGGTAAAAGGTGTACATTCTCATCCACACTATCGAACAACAAAAGAAAAATGCTCAAGATTACAGCCGTTTTTAAAATGCCAAAAATAATTCCGGCCAAACGATTCAGAAAACCTAATGCAACTGCTTTTACCACATTATCGAGCATTTTCCCCAATACGTGAATCAGTATCACGATGACAATAAAGGTTATCACAAAAGCAATGGTGCTGAGGTGCTCCGAATGGTAGTTAAAAGTATCAGTAATAAAACCCGAAGTCCAGTCCGAAAATTTGATTGCTCCCCAGATACCCAGAACTAAGGCTGCCAACGAAGCAAGCTCAACAATAAAACCTTTCCGAAACCCCTGTACTGCGGCTATAATCAGGATAATGGCAAGAACCAGATCAATGTAATTCATAAGATAAAGCTTGATGTGATAACTGAAATCGGAAGTAAAAGTAGAAAAAAAAATTTCAGCTTACGTGGTAATCGTTTTAGTTGGCCATTTTGGGCTTTGGCCTGAAGCAGTCGTACAGGCTTAAGTAAAGTCAGAATTTTTAATAAATTTGACGGCACTGAAAACGATTTTACATGCCAGTTATCAATTCCATCATTAATTGGGTCAATTTTAAGCGAATATATCAGATTGAGCTATTTAAGAAACACCCCCACGAAGTTCAGCGTGAAGTGCTGTTTGCACTTTTAGATAACGCTTCGAGTACTGAATTTGGCATAAAATATAACTTTAAGGGTATTCGTTCCGAAAAAGAATTTCGGGAATTTGTACCCATTCAGGGGTACGACGATATCAAACCGACCGTTGAACGGATGATGCAGGGAGAAAAAAACCTGCTATGGACTGGCGAAACCAAATGGTTTGCCAAATCATCTGGAACCACAAACGATAAGAGTAAATTTATCCCGGTAAGCAAAGATTCGCTCGAAGATGTTCATATTCGCGGAGGACGCGATGTACTGGCTATTTACCTAAAAAACTACCCCGATTCAGGAGTTCTTTCGGGCAAAGCCCTTACTTTGGGCGGGAGCCACCGGGTGAGCAATTACAACAATAACAGTTATTACGGCGACCTTTCTGCAATTATAATCGAAAACATACCTTTTTGGACCGATTTTTACCGCACTCCGTCCACCGAGATTTCACTGCTCGAAGAATTTGAGGAGAAGATAGAAAAGATTATTGAGCACTCGCTCAACGAAAATGTAACCTCATTTGCCGGTGTTCCATCGTGGTACCTGGTTCTTTTGAAAAGGGTTTTGGAAGTAACAGGCAAAAGCAATATACTGGAGGTTTGGCCAAATTTGGAAGTGTTTACGCACGGTGGTGTCAAATTCGATCCGTATCGCGAACAATACGAAAAACTGTTTCCGGGTACGCAGATGCACTACATGGAAACCTACAATGCTTCGGAAGGATTTTTTGGAATTCAGGACGAGCCCGACAAAAAGGACATGCTTCTGATGCTGGATTACGGGATTTATTACGAATTTATTCCGATGGATGAGTTCCGGTCGGACAAACTGAATGCCATTTCGCTGCAAGAAGTAGAAACAGGTAAAAACTACGCGATGGTGATTTCGACCAACGGCGGATTGTGGCGATACCTGATTGGCGATACAATCCGATTTACATCGAAATATCCCTTTAAGTTTGTAATTACCGGCCGAACCAAACATTTTATCAATGCCTTTGGAGAAGAGGTTATTGTTGATAATGCTGAGAAAGCTTTTCAAATAGCCTGTGCCCGCACCAACGCAATCATCTCTGAATATACCGGAGGCCCTATCTACATGAAAGACAATCAGAAAGGGGCGCACGAATGGATCATCGAATTTGAAAAGGAACCCGACGATCTGGATCATTTTATCCTGCTTTTTGATGGTGCGTTAAAGACGATAAACTCTGATTATGAGGCTAAACGGCATCGGAATTTAAGCCTGGAAATGCCTCATGTAATTGTGGCAAAAAAAGGGTTGTTCTACGAATGGATGAAACTAAGGGGCAAGGTGGGCGGACAAAACAAAATACCCCGTTTGGCAAACGACAGGCAATACCTCGATCCATTAACCGAACTGAATAAATCGCTTTAAACTTTTGGATTTGCCCTCTTGTCCACGTTTTATTTTGTAATTTAGTTCAAATTTTAAAAATCAAAAAATGCATATTGCTTTAGCTGGAAACATTGGTGCCGGAAAGACAACCCTGACCGAATTACTTGCCAAACATTACAAATGGAGTGCCCATTACGAAGATGTTGACGAGAATCCATACCTGAACGACTTTTATGAAGACATGCAACGCTGGTCGTTCAACCTCCAGATTTACTTCTTGAACAGCCGTTTCAAACAGGTGGTCGATATCCGGAGTTCGTCGAAAACAGTAATTCAGGATCGGACCATTTATGAAGATGCCGAGATCTTTGCGCCCAACCTCCATGCTATGGGATTGATGACGACCCGCGACTTCAACAACTATACGAATCTTTTTAAAATGATGAGCCGACTGGTTCAGGCTCCGGATTTGCTGATTTACCTGAGAGCTTCGGTTCCGACCTTGGTCAACCAAATTCAGAAACGCGGCAGGGAATACGAAAATTCCATCCGAATTGATTACCTGAAACAGCTAAACGAACGTTACGAAGCCTGGGTAAACCGCTATAAAGCCGGAAAATTACTGATTATTGATGTTGATCGTATTGATTTTCAGAATAATCCGGAGGATTTGAGTGGAATAATCGACCGCATTGATGCCCAGATACACGGACTATTTTAATTCGTATGAAACTTGTATTTGCCACAAATAATCCCCATAAACTTCAGGAAATATCACATTTGCTCAGTAATTCGATCGAATTACTGAGCCTGAACGACATCAATTGCAACGACGAAATTCCTGAAAATCAGGAAACACTGGAGGGAAATGCTGCCGAAAAATCGTTTTACATTTACAACAAATACGGATTCAACTGCTTTGCCGACGATACCGGCCTCGAAATTGAAGCACTAAACGGCGAGCCCGGAGTGTATTCGGCCAGGTACGCCGGCGACGAAAGAAGTGCAGAGAATAACATGAACCTGGTTTTAGAAAAACTTGCCAAAATAAAAAACCGAAAAGCTCGTTTTAGAACAGTTATATCGTTGGTGATTGACGGCCATGAAATTCAGTTTGAAGGTATTGTTGACGGGCAGATCCTGGAAGAGAAGCGTGGTAAGACTGGTTTTGGTTACGACCCCATTTTTCAACCCGAAGAATCGCACCTCAGCTTTGCCGAAATGCCGATGGAAGAAAAAAGTAAAATCAGTCACCGCGGAAGAGCAGTTCAAAAATTAGTGGAGTATTTAATTCAGCATAAAGACAACTAATGGCAAACAAATACCTGTTATTAATCGCATTAATCGGCCTGACAATCTTCCGGGCATATGCGCAACCTTCGGTTGGAGAATGGACTGATTACCAATCGTATGCCCACGCAAAGAATGTAGTTGATACAGGTGAAAAAATTTATTGTGTTACCGAGGGTGGACTGTTCTCTTACAACAAAACGGATAACAGCATTCAAAAGATGTCGGGAATTAATGGTCTCTCCGATGTTGGTGTACAACGTCTGGCATACAGCAAAGAGAACGGCATTCTGCTCATAGCCTATCAAAATGCCAATATCGATTTACTGATAGGGAATGACATTTTTAACATCTCCGACATCAAGCGCAAACAAATACCTGCCGATAAAACTATCAATAATGTAATGTTCACCGGAAAACTGGCCTACCTCTCCTGCGGATTTGGCATTGTGGTTATTAATCTGGAAAAGAAAGAGATAAAAGACACTTATTTTATTGGTAACGAGGGAGCTTATCTGAATGTATGCGATATCGCAACTGACGGGAGTTTTTTGTATGCGGCTACCGTCAACGGTATCTACAAGGCAAACGCTTCGGATCCTAACCTTCAGAATTATGCCAATTGGGTAAAACAGACTTCTATTCCGAATGCAAACAAAAAATTCAGCCACATCGAATATTTTAAGGGGAAAATAATTGCCAATTACAGAACGGATAATAATGCCTGGGCCGAAGACGAAATCTATCAGCTTAACGGGGGTGTCTGGACTCCGTTCTTCACCAATATTCGTTACGTTAACGACATAACGATTAACGGAAATTATATTGTTTTTTCGAGCCGCGAAGAAGTCTTTGTTTACAATGGTAATTTTGAACTGGTAAAATATGTCCTGAAATCTCCACTTCCAGGTTACGAAGGACTTCTTGCCCAAACGTTGTCTGCGGTACTCGACGATCAGAATATACTTTGGATAGCCTACCTGGAGCATGGTCTGTTAAAACTTGGTAATCAGGCAGAGCGTATTGTTCCCGAAGGGCCCATTGATAATAGAATATATTCGCTCCACATGAACGGACAGGATCTTTGGATTGGCAGTGGAGGGATAAATAACTCCTGGGGCAATCTTTATAATGAGCCTAAATTTCAGCTAAACAGGGAAGGGAAATGGTCTGTTTTTGACAGTAAGATTTTTCCCGTAACAAACGATTTCAGGGATATAGTTTGTGTTACTGCTGATCCCAAGAATCCGGATCATGTTTTTGCCGGATCATGGGGCGGTGGAGTTCTGGAATTTAACAACGGAAAATTTGTAAAACGATACGACAATTTTAACAGCACCTTGCAAACCGCACTGCCCGGACAACCTGATGCCCCCTATGTACGCATCGGAGGAATGGCTTTCGATTCCAAAGGAAATCTTTGGGTAACCAATTCAGATGTTGCTAAAAATATTTCAGTTTTACAAACCGATGGAAATTGGAACGCATTTGAACTAAGCGGGATCGCCAATAAATATTCGATTGGGAAAGTGATTGTAACCCAAAACGACGATAAATGGATACTGGTTCCACGTGGGAAAGGCCAGAGCCTGTATGCTTTAAACAGTACCAACGACAAATCTAAAGAGCAGAAGGTAGTTGCCTACTTTTCCAATGGTAAAGATGAGATTTATACGGATATGGGCGATGTTTACGCTTTGGTCGAAGATCAGAAAGGCGAAATTTGGGTGGGGACATCGGGCGGGGTGGCCGTTTTTAGCGATCCCCCAAAAATATGGACAGAAAACGTGACTTATGCCAGTCGCCCCAGTTTAGATTTGGGTGATAATGTTTTTAATCCACTGCTCAAAACCGAAACCGTGTCTGCGATTGCTATTGATGGCGCCAACCGGAAATGGATTGGGACTAAAGCTTCCGGCGTATTTTTGATTTCGGAGAATGGCGATACTGAAATTGAGCATTTTAATACTGAAAATAGTCCGTTGCCCAGTAACGAAATTACGGATATTGCCATTAACCAGAAGACCGGCGAAGTTTTTATGGGCACATCCTCCGGATTAATATCTTACATGGGCGAAGCAACCGCCGGGAACGATGAATTCAGCGATGTTTACGTGTATCCGAACCCGGTACGCGAAACGTATGATGGCCCCATTGTTGTAAAAGGGCTTGTTGACGACACCGATGTGAAAATAACCGATATCAGCGGAAACCTGGTGTTTAAAACCACATCGTTAGGCGGACAGGCCATTTGGGATGGGCGAAATCTGAATGGAAACCGCTGCAAAACCGGTGTTTATCTGGTTTTTATGACCGATCCGGCAGGTGAGAAAACGAAAATTACAAAGCTGTTATTTATACATTAAAACCAGCAACTGTGCTCGAAAAAACCCGCGGAATATTTCTGCATGGTATTAAGTATTCTGAAACCAGCCTGATTACCACTATTTATACCGAAGCGTATGGTCGTCAATCGTTCCTGATAAATGGGGTGCGAAGTAAAAATTCATCGGTTAAAGCTGCTGTTTTTCAGCCACTTTATTTACTCGACCTCGAAATTTATTACAAAACGGGTAGGGAAATTCACCGTTTGAAAAATGCCCGTATCGCCAGTCCATATACTTCTATTCCATTCGATATTCGCAAGAGTTCGCAAGCCATTTTTCTTTCAGAAATTTTGTACAAATGTTTACGCGAGGAAGAGGCGAATAAAGAACTGTTCGATTTCATTTTTCATGCGTTGACTTTTCTCGATTTATCTGATTCGGGTATAGGTAATTTCCACATCTGGTTCCTGTTTAAATTAACCCAGTTTCTGGGTATTTATCCCAGCCAGGACAATTCGAAGATCAGCAATTTTTTCGACTTGCAATCGGCACTTTTTGTAAGCCATGAACCTCTCCATAGCCAATTTGCCGACAAGCAGTCAACTGTTTTATTTTCAAGACTTTTTGATGTAGAATCGGCCTCGCTTGAAGAGTTAAATTACACGCATAATGAACGAAAAATTGTGCTCGAAAAATTGTTGGAATTTTACAAAATTCACTTCGACGGTTTGGGCGAAATCAAATCATTAACCGTATTAAAAGAAGTTTTGAAGTGAAGGATTTGAGAAATTATCAGTCGAAAAATAATTACTTCTGAAGCAGGAAAGCAAGTGAATGGCATATTTTCTTAACTTTGCAAATCAATAGATAATTCATGGCTCTTTCGAAATTACCAAATACAAAAGGAAGTATTTTTTCCACCGTCAATAAGCTGGTTACAGAAACCGGTGCAATAGACTTATCTCTGGGGAAAACTGATTTTCCATGTCCGGAAAAATTGGCCGATTTGGCGGCTACCTATATTCGATCGGGTTATAATAACTTCGCACCTCACGAAGGGATCAGCGAATTGCGTGAAGTTATTTCGGAACGGGTTAAAACGATGTACAATCACACATACAATCCCGAAACTGAAATAACAATTACGGCCGGCAATGTTCAGGCAATCATGACTGCAATCAGTTCGGTAGTTAAAGAAGATGATGAGGTCATCCTTTTCGAACCAGCTTACGAATCCTATGCTCCCGCGATTTCGATTAACGGCGGCCGTCCGGTTTATGTAACGCTTAAACAGCCCAATTTCCATATTGACTGGGAAGAAGTACGGAAAATGATTACTTCGAAAACGCGAATGATCATTATAAACTCTCCCCACAATCCTACCGGAGCCGTTTTGTCCGATTCCGATCTGGTTCAACTTCAGCACCTGACCAATGGGACCAATATCGTAATTTTAAGCGATGAGGTTTTTGAATCAATTGTTTTTGACAACAATACCCATCAGAGTGTGGCCCGGTACGAAAAATTGGCAAACCGGAGTTTTATTGTTTCATCTTTCGGTCCGCTATTCAATATCAATGGTTGGGGTTTGGCTTACATTTTAGCTCCGGAAAAACTGATGAACGATTTCCGCCGGATTCAGCAGTTCCAGATTTACAACGTAAATACTCCACTTCAATATGCCCTTTCAGAATTTCTTCAGACCGAAGAAGCCAACAAAGATATTTCTGAAATGTATCAGGGTAAACGCAACTATTTTAATCGTTTGCTAAACGATAGCTTATTTAAAGTTCTACCCTCGCAGGGAAGCTATTTTGAAATTCTGGATTATTCGAAAATTTCTGATGAATCGGACACTGATTTTACCTTTCGCCTGGCCAACGAGTTTGGGGTTGGGGTGATTCCGGTTTCAGCCTTTATGCACGAAAAAAACAAGCTTAAAATGGTTCGGATTTGTTTTGCTAAAAACAGTGAAACACTCGAAAAAGCAGCCGAGAGACTGAGACTTGTTCCTTCAATAAAATAAAAAAAGCTTTTCCTTCTACTGTTTTAGTGCACCTCTGATTTGGTCCTCAATGATTTGGGCCAGTTCTGTGCTGTCCATTCCTTTCGGGTCAATAGGGTCGAAAACGGTTAATTTCAGATGCACGCCCAAAGTCATGGGGTAATAACCATGTTTCATCAGCTCGTGGTTGCCGTCAATAGCCAGCGGAACGATTAACGCTGACGGAGCTGTTTTAATCAGCGATGCAATTCCGGCAGGCATAAATGGTTTTAAAAGCCCGTCTTTACTTCGTGTTCCTTCCGGAAAAATACAAGCGGCATAATTGTTTTCTTCAATATGTTTGCCAAGCAGCAAAATATCCTTCACCGACTGCCTGGGGTTTTTACGGTCAATCAGTACCGATCCTCCATGACGAAGGTTATACGAAATGCTCGGAATACCTTTACCCAACTCAATCTTCGAGATAAATTTCGGATGATTTTTTCGGAAACCTACAATTACAGTGGGTATGTCGAGTGTACTCTGATGATTAGCAACGATGATGATTGGCCGGTTTTGCGGAATTTTATCGAGTCCTTTGAATGTAATTTTTGTGCCTAAAATCCGCAGGCCATAAAGCAACCCGAAATTGAGTATATCTACAGCTTTTTTGCGTACCGGATAACCCCAGATCCAGTTGGTAAACATTTGTATGGGGTGAAAAATGACCAAAAGAAGTCCGAAATTGAGTAAATATAGAGGAGTCAGGAGATACGAAAGTATTTTCTTCATGGCGAATGATTGGTTTTAAGCGGGAACAAAATAATCAAAAAATTTCAAGCTTCGAAAAAAGAATTTTTTGAAATTTGGACAGAGGATTCAATTCAGATTCTATTCGGCAATGGAACAGGGAATCCTTCTCTGTTTTTTTTCGTTTCTTTGACGGACCAATTCCGGGACCACAAAGATTTACGATATGACTAACAAT
Source organism: Prolixibacteraceae bacterium (assembly GCA_019459525.1). Lineage (GTDB taxonomy): Bacteria > Bacteroidota > Bacteroidia > Bacteroidales > Prolixibacteraceae > Aquipluma. The sequence goes on along the minus strand of JAIBEY010000042.1, from coordinate 54,623 downwards.
GATATTCTTAAAAAGCTCCGTGTAGCGCTGAAACTGCGCGACGAAGACATTATTCAAATTTTGAAACTTGCTGAATTTGATGTTTCTAAAAGTGAGGTCAGCGCCTTGTTTCGGGTGGAAGACCACCCTAATTATAAAGAATGCGGCGACCAGTTACTTCGGAATTTTCTGAATGGTCTTATTATTTATATGCGCGGACCGGCAGGAGCGGACCGCAAACCTGAACCTGAAAAAAAGATCGAAAAAAGACCAAAACCATTGGTTATTATTAAACGGTCGAAAAGGCCAAGAAATAGTGACGATAAGTAAACCCCAGATGCTGCGGTTTTCAATCCAAAGTATGTTAATGGCATTCGTCGAAAAAGAGATTCGAAATGCGGATTACCGTATTAGCATCTCAAGTCTTTAAAACAGCTGGTCTACTTTAATTTACCGACACTTTTATTTTACATTGAATTTTTCCCGGTATTCCATCGGAGTCATTCCCACCAATTTACTAAAGACCTTCCTGAATGATTTCGGGTCGGAATAACCGGTCTGGTCAATAATTTCGTTAATGTTCTGATTCGTTTGTTCCAATTGTTTCTTGGCCGACTCGATGCGTACATTTTGTAAATATTCAATGGGTGGAATTCCGGTTGCCAGCTTAAATCTCCGGGCAAAATTTCTTCTGCTCGAAGGAATGTCTTTCATAATATCTTCCAGCGACCCAATCTCATGAAACCGGGTTTCCATATTTTCCTGAACTTTTTTCACCAGATCATCTTTGTGATTACGACTAGGCACGAAAGTTCCAAAATAACTCTGGCTATACCGATCCAAATCAATGGCAAAAATTTTAGCGATCCGGATTACCATTTCATTTCCGCAGTATTTTTGAACCAGCCGCAGCAAAAGGTGAAAGGTTGAAGTTGATCCACCGCTGGTATAAAAACGACCATCCTCCGTAACCACATGGTCGGGTTTTAAAATAACCGTCGGGAAAGCCATTGAAAACCGGGTACAGGCATCAATGTGCGTGGTTGCCAGTTTCCCGTTGAGCAAACCCGATGCGCCGAATAGAAACGTTCCGGTACAAAAACTGGCAATTTCAGCTCCATCCTGATATTGACGATGCAGCCAGGGAATATACATTTGATTCTTAGTTAGTGTTTCCTTCATGTTTTCCGTTGAAAACGAAGGAATCAAAACCACATCTGCTTTCAGTTCTGATTTTATTGAGGTTACAGGATAACCATGCAACAAAGCACCTTCCTTTTCAATCTGATCCGGCGTACGCAGAACGTGAATCACAAAAGGTTTTTCCCGATTTTCTCCGCTGTAAATCCGGTTCACGGTTTCAAACACATCAAGAATCGCAGCTATGCTCAATAGCTTATAATCATAAGGCACTATTAATCCTAAGTTTGTCATTTCTTCACTTTTTTGCTAATTTAAGACATTTTCGTCTTAAATACCCCGAAATTTGACCTTTTTTGTTACCGGTCTAACTACCAAAAAGTTCGAACTTTGGGAATAACAAAAATGTTACTAATAAATTAAACAACAGAAATCATGGAAACACAAATTAAACCGAACCCAGGTAAAATAAAGATGGGGGCTAAAATTCAAAAGATTACCCCATTCTTATGGTTCAACAATCAAACCGAAGAAGCTGTAAATTTCTACCTCACTGTTTTTAATAACTCGAAGATAAAAAGAACCACCCGCTACGGTGAAGAAGGGGCAAAAGCTACAGGAATGCCTGACAATTCGGTCATGACGATGGATTTCCAGATTGAAGGACTGGATTTTGTGGCTATAAACGGTGGCCCCGTTTTTCAAATCAATCCAACCATCTCCTTTTTTGTGAATTGCGAAACTATCCAGGAAATAGACCGGCTTTGGGGTAAGCTATCGGAAAACGGAACGGTAATGATGGAGCTCGACAACTACCCATTTGCCGAAAAATATGGCTGGATTCAGGATAAATATGGCGTTTCGTGGCAGTTAATTTTACCTGAACGTGAACAAAAAATCACGCCGTGCTTCATGTTTTCAGGCGATCAGCATAAAAAAGCCGAAGAAGCAATCAATTTCTACACCTCCATATTCAGCGATTCCAATATTATTCAGTTGGAACGATATGGAAAGGAAGTCGGGCCGGAAGGCGCTGTCGTTCACTCCAAATTCACCCTTAACGGACAGGAATTCATCGCCATGGACAGCCATGAAAATATGGGCATGAATTTTAATCCGGCCATTTCGATGGTGGTGAATTGTGAAACTCAGGATGAAATTGATTTTTACTGGGAAAAACTTACGGACGGTGGTTTCGAAGGCGCACAGCAATGCGGCTGGCTTCAGGATAAGTTTGGAGTTTCGTGGCAAATTGTGCTGACTGTTTTAGGCGAATTATTAAGCCACCCGGATAAAGGCGGCAATGTGATGCAAGCCATGCTTCAAATGAAAAAACTAGACCTCAATTTATTAATGCAGGTCTATCATAATTCATAGTTGTGGAAAGGTGAAACCCATTAGAAATCAAATTTTACAAAATTGACAAGTATGGATAAGCAAGATTTTACAGCAACCATTTGGGTTGAGCAAAGCCCGCAGGAAGTTTTTGATGCCGCCAGAAATTTTCGTGGCTGGTGGTCCGAAGAAATTGAAGGTAGTACAGAAAAACTAAATGAAGTGTTTTTTTATCACTACAAAGATGTTCATTTATGTAAAATAAAACTTATCAATTTAATTCCTGACAAAGAATTAGTTTACCAGGTAATTGACAATCAATTTAGTTTTACGGAAGACAAAAGTGAATGGATAAACACAAAACTAATCTTTACTATTTCCAACGAAGGGGGGAAGACTAAATTGCTATTCACCCACGAAGGATTAGTTCCGGAATACGAATGCTACGAAATTTGCATCGATTCCTGGGGCAACTATATAGAAAAAAGCCTTTTCGATTTAATTACCATTGGCGAGGGACATCCTAACCCTAAAGAGGGAGATGGTTTTAATGCCGAGATAGTTAGAAAATGGAAATTAAAATAAGCGCCGGGATAAATCAACGATCGGCTATTAGTAATTACAAACGATATGGTAGAGGTTTTCAAAACAAATGTTGAGCAGCCCGAGCATTCAGAAATAATTATTGATCAAATTATTAACCATATTCCAAATAGTCAGATCAATTTCGATTTGGAAGACTGCGATAGAATTTTGAGGATTGAGGCTGAAAGTGTTTCAAACCAACTAATTATTGAGATACTCCATCGAAATGGCTATCATGCTGAAGTTCTGATTTAAACCAAATAAAGATCTGAAAATGAGAAAACTAGTTTCATTTATGCACATTTCGCTGGATGGTTTTACCACCAACTCGCAGGGACAAATGGATTGGATTCTGGCGGATGAGGAAATGTTCGAAATTGCCGGACAGCAAACCCTGAAGTCGGACACCGCCATCTACGCGCGGGGAACATACAAAATAATGGAAGCCTACTGGCCAACAGCGGCCGATCAGCCCAATGCATCCAAACACGACATTGAACATTCGGCCTGGTACAAAAGTGTTCAAAAAATTATTGTTTCAAAAACATTGAAAGGTTCCGAAATCAAGAATGCGAAGCTTATCAGCGAGAATGTACCGGATGAAATCAGGAAATTGAAAAATGAGCAAGGAAAAGAAATCGTCCTGTTTGGTAGTCCGACCCTGACACGGTTCCTGATGAATGAAAATTTAATCGATGAGTACTGGCTATTCATCAACCCAATCCTGCTTGGGCAAGGCAATTCTTTGTTCAAGGATATTTCACATGAAATCAGGCTAAAACTCCTGACTAGCAAAACATTTGCCTCAGGAGTTATTTGCCTTCATTATACAACTAATACTATTTAACAATTAAAATTTTAATCATGAAAACAAAAGTAAAAGCAATTCCGGAAGGATGGCATTCATTAACTGCCTACATTTCTGTGAAAGGCGCCATCGACGCCATCGAATTCTACAAAAGTGCTTTCGGCGCAAAAGAAACAGGGCGACTCACGATGCCCGATGGAAGCATTGGTCATGCTGAGTTGGAAATAGGCGATTCCAAAATTATGATCGCCGAAGAGAATGAACAGTGGGGAAACTTAAGTCCGCAAACAATCGGCGGAACTCCGGTAAGCCTTTGTTTATATGTGGGAGATGTGGATGCCGTATTTGCCAAAGCACTTCAGGCGGGAGCAAAAGTTACCGGGGAAATGGTAGTGAAAGACCAATTTTACGGCGACCGTACTGGCGGCATTACTGATCCGTTTGGTCACCGGTGGTCAATCATGACACACATCGAGGACGTTTCTTTCGAGGAAATGCAAAAACGGATGAGTGCAATGTTTCAGACGACCAATTAACCGAAATACTCAACATTAAAGCAAATTGATATGTCGTTTCAGGCTTATTTAAATACAATCAAATCGAAGACTGGCAAAGGTCCTGAAGATTTCAGGAAAATGGCAGAAGAAAAAGGATTTAGTCAAGGCGGAAAATTGAAACCTGACACAAAAGCAGGTGAAATTGTTAGTTGGCTAAAGGAAGATTTTGCCCTGGGACATGGCCACGCCATGGCGATTTATGCACTTTTGAAAGGAATGAAAAACGAAGATAGTTTATAACAGGTTGTTTAGACAATTTTAAACGACTGCCAAAAGTGACTGTAAACAAAGAACCTAAAGAATAATTCAAACAAATATTGAAATTATGAAACGAGCATGTTCGCTAAACACAAACACGGGTGACAATCTCACATGCGAGTTCCATCCGGCAATTAAAAAACAAATTAATCACAGATGAAAAAGTTACAGTTCAAAGTAAGCATCAATGCACCTGTGCCCAGGATATATGATTTTATGCTTGGCATCAACAGTAAATCAACTTATGAGCAATGGACTTCTTTGTTTAACCCCACATCTACCTATGAAGGAAGTTGGGACAAGGGAAATAAGATTCTGTTTATTGGAGTTGATGAGAATGGAGAAAAGGGAGGTATGGTTTCCAGGATAGCTGAAAACATTCCCAACCGATTTGTTTCGATTCAACATTATGGTCTTTTAAAAGCTGACAAGGAAATTACAGAAGGGCCTGAAGTTGAAAAATGGGCAAACGGATTTGAAAACTATACCTTCGAAGAAAACAATGGATCTACAACCGTTATCGTTGACTTAGACGCTACTACTGAAGATTTTTTAGATTATATGAACCAGACCTACCCAAAAGCACTCGGCAAGTTGAAAGAAATATGTGAGAGTAAAATCTTTCGAAAGTTAAACTATGACAAATGAAAGGACACTGCCTATGACATCAGCAACCCTCTTGGCGGCAGTGGTTTTTGGTGTGAATCTTTCCGCTCAGTCCCGGTTAACTTGGATTGATCTCGCCTCAGACGAGACAATCCGCCCCAGCGTGTAGCTTTCTCGTTTACGGTCATTGTAAAGCGCCGCCGCAAGTAGTCAAAAGACAGACAATTAAAAAACAAAATATGAAAAAACTAATTGCAGCAATCAATATGACGCTTGACGGGTTTTGCGATCATACAGCAGGCATCCCAGATGAAGAAATCCATCAACATTACGCTAAACTGCTAGATAACGCAGACGTTATTCTATATGGAAGGATAACTTACCAACTCATGCAGTATTGGCAAACTCTACTTAAAAATCCTTCAGGCGAAAAATCGATGGACGACTTTGCCATTGCTATAGACAAAATTCCAAAAATTGTCTTTTCGCATACACTGAATGATGTAGAATGGGACAGCGCAAGATTATCAAATCAAGCTATTGAAGAAGAAGTTTTAGAACTCAAACAACAATCGGGTAAAGACATTTTAGTTGGTAGCCGGAGTTTAATTATACAACTAATGAAACTTAATTTGATTGATGAATACCAACTTTGTGTTCACCCTGTTGTTGCAGGAAGCGGTCTGTCCTTATTTGAAAATATAAACGACAGGACTGTTCTTAAACTCATAAAGACTAAAACCTTTAAAGGTGGCGCAGTAACGCTTTATTATGAACCGACAAACGAAAAAACAACTTAAAAAATAAAAATTATGGCACTTATCAATCCACACATTAACTTCAACGGAAATGCCGAAGAAGCATTCAATTTTTACAAATCGGTATTTGGCGGAGAGTTCGCAACGATTGTTCGTTTGAAAGACCTATCAGGCCCTGAATTTCCAGTAGCAGAAAATGATGCAGAAAAAATAATGCACATTGCGTTGCCTATTGGCAAAAACAGTTTAATGGGCAATGATGTTCCGGAAAGTATGGGTCCGGTAAATGAAAATGAAAACAGATCTAAAATAGTGATTAGTGCTGAAAGTCGTGAAGAAGCCGACAAGTTATTTAGCGGACTTTCAGTAGGTGGAACTGTTGAAATGCCTATGGACGATAGTCCCTGGGGCTCATATTTTGGGATGTTTAGAGACAAATTCGGTATTGAATGGATGGTGGATTTTTCTAACGGACAAAAGTAACTGACGAAAACAACGAATGCCTAACATCATCGACAACAATGAAACGGACAATAACATTTTTTGCTTTAATAATTTTGATTCTGGCTTCATGTAAAGAGAGCAGAACAAATAAAAATACTGTGGATACAAAAATCGACAGTCTGGCTTTCAAAAGTGGCTATTCTGAAGTGAATGGACTAAAAATGTACTACGAAATATACGGAGAAGGAAAACCGCTTGTGTTAATTCACGGCGGTGGTTCTACTATTCAGACAACATTTGGAAGAGTGATCCCTATGCTGGCCAAACATAGAAAACTCATTGCAGTTGAATTGCAAGCTCACGGTCGAACCAGCGACAGGGATAGTGAAGTTTCATTTGAGCAGGACGCAGATGATGTTGCAGCACTGTTGAAAAATCTCAACATTGTCAAGGCTGATATTTTTGGTTTTAGCAATGGCGGTACTACAGCTTTTCAAATCGCCATTCGCCATCCTGAATTAGTTGATAAACTGGTTGCAGCTTCCGCACTCTGTAAACGGAATGGAGTTCCTTCACAGTTCTGGGGTTTTATGGAACAGGCGCGACTTGAAAATATGCCGGAGCAGTTAAAAGAAGGCTATAAAAAAGTTGCACCGGATACAAGCGGGTTACAAGTTATGCACGACAAGGACGCAAAAAGAATGATTGTCTTTAAAGACATTCCAGACGAGAAAATAAAATCAATTAAAGCGCCGACCTTAATTCTAATTGGCGATAAAGATGTGATTACACCGGAACATGCAATTGAGATGCATCGCCTGATTGACAACTCAGAATTAGCAATAATCCCCGGTGGACACGGAGAATATATTGGAGAGATAATAACTCTAAAACCCGATTATAAAGAAAGTGATTTTGTTGCAGTTCCAATGATTGAAAGTTTTCTTGACAAAAAGGAATGATAAAAAACAACGAACTGTAAAATGATTATAGTACTGTATTATTAATCCATTAAAAATTAAAACAATGGCAAAGATTAGCACATATCTCAATTTTCCCCGCAACACCGAGGAAGCTTTCACCTTTTACAAATCAGTATTTGGTGGAGATTATATTGATGGTAGAATCAACCGGTTTGGTGAAATGCCTCCCATGGAAGGCATGCCTCTGCTGCCCGAAGAAGACAAGAACCTGGTTATGCATGTTGCACTTCCCATTCTCGGAGGACATTTGCTGATGGGATCGGATGCTCCCGAATCAATGGGATTCACCGCGAATATAGGGAACAACGTGTACATTTCCGTTCATACTGATTCGCGGGCTCAGGCCGATGATTTATTCGCAAAACTCACTGAAGGTGGAGTGGTAGAAATGCCCATGGCCGATATGTTCTGGGGAGATTATTTTGGCTCGTTCGCCGATCGGTTTGGCGTCAAGTGGATGATCAATTATTCTGCGAAATAGAATTGACCTATCCTTACAGCTCAAAAATAAAAAAGGCGTTCAAGAAAGTTGAACGCCTTTTTTGTTTTTGACGTTATCTCAACTATGTGTTGACTATCAATTACTTGTAATTTAACTTTCTTTTAGGTGCGGTCAGAGGTGCGGTTTTTACCGTTTTACAGTTGAATGGTTAACAGTTCGCTCCCCAAATTATGAAGGGCGTTTTCAATCTTTTTCCGTTGCTCTAAACGTGGTTTTTTCAATCCCGTGGCGTAGTGGTGTAACTGTTTCTGATTAATTCCGGTTAACCTTTCCAAAGCAGGCTTTGTAAATACGGTTGAATAATGGTTCAATATACTTTGCGTATCATACCTGTATTCAATTTCGTAATCGCCATTGATTAACCATTGTGGGGCTTTGCAGTAACTTTTATCACTATTTTTCACCATTAGTTTTAACCCTTCCAATATATTCGTCTTACACTCCTCAATAGTATTTCCACCGCCTGAAATGCCATCTACGTTAACGGCAAACCCATCAAAAAAATTCTTACTTGCCTCAATCTGAATAATTAACTTTTCCATAGCGTTATAAATTTCAGGTTATTTTAAACCCATACTTTTTGCAATTTTCTTTCTTAAACTTTCCCCTATTTCTTTACTGCCATGATAAGGTACAGGCTCCGACAAAATTCCATCTTTTAGATAAAAATAGTGGCTGCCTTCAGCATGACTAAATTTCCAGCCATTTTTTACAATCTTTCGATGAAATTCTGAATACTTCAATTTTCAACTGTTTAAATTATGCTGTAAAGGTATATATTTATATACTATTTTCGGATATAGTATTTAAAAATTTGCTATTAGTCCTAAAATGCCGTAAGCTTATTTTTAAGGGAAAAACTTGATTTACTGATATTATAAAAACAAAAAACCCCTGAAAATCAGAGGTTTTAAGCAAAATTAAATTCCGTAAAAGAATTATTTGAGGTCAGTGGCGGATTCGAACCGCCGTACACGGTTTTGCAGACCGCTGCCTAACCACTCGGCCAACCGACCAAATTATGGTTTTCCCGTTTTTGGGTGGGCAAAGATAACAAAAAAATCTTCCAACCTGCAAGGGAAAATCTGTCTTCAGTAAAAAATACGTTTACTGAAGTTTGCTGTCGTATTCCAATCGCGACTGCGCAATTTCTCCCATATTGCCCGAGGCCCACTGTGCCAGCCCCAGAATTTGCTGAAGCAGGCTGGTTCCTAACGAGGTTAGTTCATATTCAACACGGGGTGGCACTTCTGCATATATTTTTCGGGTAATCAGCCCATCGCGTTCGAGCGAACGAAGCGTAACAGTTAGCATGCGCTGCGAAATTCCATCAATTTTTTTTCTCAACTCATTAAACCTGGTTTTACCTGAATAACCTAAATTCAGGATGGCCAGTAATGACCATTTGTCACCAAACCTGTCCATAATATCACGAACCGGACAAAACTCATGGTGTTTTTCATCTTCTTGAAAAAAAACTTTTAATTTTTTCTGAAGGTCAATCGTCTGGTAATCTGCATTGGTTACTTCCATGTTCTTTGGGTTTGTTAAAATGCGTTGTTGTGTATTCAAAAGTTACTTTGTACTATTGAGGCACTAAAAGTAACTATTAGACTTTAAATATGCAAATCAGAAACAAATAAGTCGTTAAAAACAATTAAAAAATGAGCACATTAACAAATTTGAAATGGCGTTATGCCACTAAAAGAATGAACGGACAAAAAGTTCCGGCAGAAAAACTGGAAAATATTCTGGAAGCAATTCAATTAGCCCCAACATCTATCGGGATGCAACCTTTTACCGTTTTGGTAGTTGAAGATGCCGGTTTAAGGGCAAAAATTGCTCCTGCAATTTATAATCAGCCACAGATTACCGAAGGTTCACACGTGTTGGTATTTGCTGCATGGAAAGAATACACCAATGAAAATGTAGATAACTACATCAACCATATTGCTACGCTTCGCGGGATTCCTGCTGAATCTCTAGGAGGAATGCGCAACATGATTACCGGGGCTATTGCAGGAAAAACTCCTGAACAATTGCTGTTGTGGAACCAGAAACAGGCGTACATAGCGCTTGGCACCGGATTAGTTGCTGCCGCAGAAGAACAGGTTGATGCTACGCCTATGGAGGGGTTTGACCCGGATGCGTTGGATGCAGCTCTTGGCCTGAATGAAAAGGGATTACGCAGTACCGTAATTCTGGTTCTGGGTTACCGGGATGCTGAAAAAGATTATTTAAGTGGGGCAGCAAAAGTAAGACGAGTGAAAGACGAACTATTTGTCAGGCTATAAATTATTGCTTACCTATATCTTTCAGGCCGGGAATCATTGTTTTTTCAATGATTCCCGGTTTTTGCATTATAGATAGCACCAAAATAGCGAAATAGTTGTGGACGATTGGTTTCAGGAAAAAGTATAAATGTTATTTTTACACTTTTAGAGCCGAATTAACCACTAATTTACCTTCAGAAATGAAAAACAGAACCAACCTACTTCTTTTAAGCATCGTTGTTGTTTTGATGGCATCGTGTGCCGGAAAACAAACCAAGCCCGTAACTGAAAATCAGGATAAGCAATTCTGGCAAATAGCGAAAACCCCTCCCATGGGCTGGAATAGCTGGGATTGTTATGGTCCAACTGTTACGGAAACAGAAATCAGGGCAAATGCCGACTATATGGCCGAACACCTGAAACAGCACGGTTGGGAATATATTGTAGTCGATATCCGTTGGTTTGTTGAAAACGATAAGGCCGGTGGTTACAATCAAACCGACCCGATTTATACGATGGACGAATACGGACGATTTTTACCCGCTGTGAAAAAATTTCCATCGGCCGCCGACGGGAATGGATTTAAAACGCTGGCCGACTATATTCACTCCAAAGGCTTGAAATTTGGGATTCACCTTATGCGTGGGATTCCGGTTGAAGCGGTGAAGAAAAACACTCCGATATTGGAGAGCAATGTAAAGGCATCAGAAATTTATTCGGACTCTTTGCAGTGCCAATGGTTGCGCGATATGTACACCATTGATACCCTGAAAACAGGCGCTCAGGAATATTACAATTCGATTTTTAAGCTGTATGCTTCGTGGGGTGTCGATTACGTGAAGGTTGATGACTTGTCAAGGCCATACCACTATGGCGAGATTGCGATGATTCGCAAAGCCATTGACCAAAGCGGTCGCCCCATGGTTTTCTCCACTTCGCCCGGAGCAACTCCGCTCGAAAAGGCCGGGCATGTAATGAATCATGCCAATTTGTGGCGTATTTGCGACGATTTCTGGGACAATTGGGGCATGTTGTATCCTCAATTTAAACGCTGTGCCGATTGGGCTCCGTACGTTGGCGAAGGTCACTGGCCCGATGCCGACATGCTTCCGCTGGGTCGGATTTCGGTGCGTGGCGAACGCGGTGACGATCGTATGACTGGTTTTACACAAACGGAGCAATATACGTTGATGAATCTTTGGGCCATATTTCGTTCGCCGCTGATGTTTGGTGGCGACTTGCCAAGTAACGACGAGTTTACTCTTTCGTTACTGACCAACGATGAAGTACTGGCGGTGAATCAGCACAGCTCCAACAATAAACAGTTGAAGGAAGAAAACGGACTCATCGTTTGGACCGCAAATGTGCCGGAAACGGAAGATAAATATGTGGCATTCTTTAATAGCAACGATGCCGGAATTTCTGATATTTCGGTCACCCTGGCCGAACTTGGAGTTTCGGGAAACTACTTGGTAAAAGATTTATGGAGCAAAGAAGATAAAGGTAGTGTCACCGATAAATTTACGGTTTCGGTTGAACTTCATGCTTCGGTATTGGTGCGGTTTTCGAAAATAAAATAAATATAGATCGAAGCGTCATTGCGAAGGAAGAATGACTGAAGCAATCTGTTGAGATTACTTCGCTTCGCTCGCAATGACGCTTCGGATTTTATCCTTCCATCGTCAAACTTACCTTTTCAATTTGCCCACCCATTGGCGGATTCATTTTCGAAACTTTCACGATTACTCTTTTTACTTCAGGAAATTCCGCTTTAATCCGGTCGATAATGCGTTGGGTAACATGTTCAAGCAAGTCGGAAGGTATAGCCATTTCTTCTTTTACAGCCAGGTATGCTTTCTGATAATCAAGTGTATCTTCCAGTTTATCGGTTTGACTGGCTTTAATCAGGTTGGCTTCTATCTTCAGATTCACCAGGAAGCGGTTCCCTGCCACTTTTTCTACTTCAAAATGCCCGTGAAAAGCATAAAACTCCATTCCTTCAATTTCGATCAGTGCCATATATTTACAATTAAAAAGTTCGAAGTGCCTAAAGTGAACTAAAGTTCTGAGATTAAACCTCTGAACTCGTCATCTCATTTTTAAATCCTCAAATTTTTACATTCGCTATCTGTTCTCTGGGTTCAGCAAGCAAAATTAATTTTATTGTTTCTGAATTCAATTTTAAAAAGGCTTAATTACTGACACATGAAATCATTTTGTACTTTTGTCGTTAATGCCATTCAAAATAAGGGAATTTTAAACTGAATACGATGAGCGAACATGTAGTAGAGAATGACAATGCGGTGAAATCGAATAATTTTATTCACCAGATTGTTGAAGAAGAGATTAGCGCCGGAAAGAATAATGGACGTGTGCATACCAGGTTTCCTCCGGAACCCAATGGTTATCTGCATATTGGTCATGCCAAATCCATTTGCCTGAATTTTGGCACCGCTCAGAAATACAACGGTTTAACTAACCTTCGTTTTGACGATACCAACCCTTCGAAAGAAGAAACCGAATACGTTGACTCCATTATGGAAGATGTTCGCTGGCTTGGTTTTGACTGGGATGACCGGCTTTATTATGCTTCGGATTATTTTGACCGGCTTTTCGAATTTGCGGTGAAACTGATCAACGAAGGTAAAGCCTACATCGACGATCAGGATGCTGAAACCATCAGTGCACAAAAAGGTACACCTACCCGCCCGGGTACCGAAAGTCCTTTCCGCGGTCGTTCTGTGGAAGAAAACCTCGATTTATTTATGCGCATGAAAGCTGGCGAATTCAATGAAGGCGACCTGGTTTTGCGTGCTAAGATTGATATGTCGTCGCCCAATATGCACATGCGCGATCCGATCCTTTACCGGATCATGAAAACGCCGCATCACCGCACCGGCGACAAATGGTGCATCTACCCGATGTATGATTTTGCTCACGGGCAGTGCGATTATTGGGAAGGAATTACCCATTCGATTTGTACGCTGGAATTTGAAGTTCACCGTCCGCTATACGATTGGTTTGTCGATCAGTTGAAAGATTCGGATTACCGTCCGCGACAAATCGAGTTTTCGCGTTTGAACCTGAATTATACCGTAATGAGCAAACGTAAATTGCTCGAACTGGTAAAAGACAATCACGTTACCGGTTGGGACGATCCACGTATGCCTACTATCTGCGGATTGCGCCGCCGTGGTTATACTCCGGAATCGCTCCGGAATTTTGCCGAGCGCATTGGGGTAACCAAAACCGACGGGATTACCGATGTGGCCCTTTTGGAACATTCGATTCGTGAAGACCTGAACAAACGTGCACAGCGGGTGATGGGAGTTTTAAATCCGCTGAAAGTGGTGATTACCAATTGTCCTGAAGGTGTAGTTGAACAGATGGAAGCTGTAAATAATCCGGAAGATGCAGCAATGGGAACACGTTTGGTGCCATTTACCCGTGAGTTGTACATTGAGCGCGATGACTTTATGGAAGAACCACCAAAGAAATTCTTCCGTTTGTCACCCGGAACAGAAGTTCGCTTGCGCTACGCCTATTTTATCACCTGTACCAATGTGGTGAAAGATGCCAATGGCGAAATCACCGAAATACATTGTACTTACGATCCGGCTTCGCGCGGAGGAAATTCGCCCGACGGACGTAAGGTAAAGTCAACCATTCACTGGGTTTCGGCTACCGAAAATGTGGAGGCCGAAGTTCGTATGTACGACCGGTTGTTTTTGGATGAAGAACCAGATGGGCACAAAGATGTTGATTTTAAAGAATTTATGAACCACGACTCGTTGCAGGTGTTACCCAAATGCTACATCGAACCCTTTGTGAAAGATGCCAAAGCGTTGGATCATTTTCAGTTCGAACGTTTGGGTTATTTCAATATTGACCCGGATTCATCTTCAGAAAAACTGGTATTCAACCGTACCGTTCAGTTGAAAGATACCTGGGCCAAAGTCCAGTGCAAATAAGCTTCGACAGGCGTTCGACTGAGCTCACGCCGAAGTCTCAGCTCCCGAAAAGTCCGGAGACCAGTGACCGGAGCAACGCTCCCTGGGCAGTGTAACGTGTCGAAGGGAAAATATCGAAAGGGTAGAATGTAAATTCTTCCCTTTTTTGTTGGCGGTAGATTCTTGTAAAACACTCACTTTACTCTGGAAATAATCGTTTTAAGCAACTGTTCTTAGGCTTGCTTCTCATAAATATGACTGCTATACGATCGGTATCAATCAACTATTCCGATTAATTGTTGTTATACTTGATTGAAACAATGAGGTCGTATCGAGTTAAAGCAGCATATAATCTAAACCAGAGCCATCTAAATCTTTCTAAAATGGACAATAGCGTTATTTTTTTTGTGCCATCAGGAAAGTAAATATCAGAAATGGAACCAGACAGGCCTGTTTACTGGTCTGGATTCTACGATAAACAGGATTGGCATTTGTGCTTGAAAAACTGTAGATACACCTCAGGAAATACCAGAAGCAATGAATCAGGTAAAATACTCTGAGTTGACTTTTCAGGCGATTGTAGAGGCAACCCCCAATGCCATCGTACTTGTGAACAAGGAGGGAAAAATTGCTTATGCCAATCACCAGACTGAAATACTATTTGGATATGACCGTATTGAACTGATTGGCCGGATGGTGGAAATACTAATTCCAGAACGCTACCACAAGAATCATCCCCAGTTTCGAACGATGTTTTTTTCCAGTCCCGAAACCCGGACAATGGGTTCTGGCCGTGAGTTATATGCTATTCGAAAAGATCGTACTGAATTTCCTGTAGAAGTTGGTTTAAATCCTTTGGTTACCGTTGATGTCACTATGGTGTTAGTTTCCATTATTGATATCAGTGCAAGAAAAAAGGCCGAAGAAAGGTTTCGGTTGGTTGTGGAGTCGGCTCCAAATGCGATGATACTTACCAACAAGGAAGGGAAAATTACGCTTATTAATAACCAAACAGAAAAACTATTCGGCTACCATCGCAATGAACTGATCGGAAACAAGCTCGAATTAATTATCCCCACAAGGTTTCGCGGAAATCATCCCCATCTGAGGGAATCGTTTTTTTCTTCGCCTTCAGTTCGTTCAATGGGGGCGGGCCGTGAGTTGTTTGCCTTGCGAAAGGACGGAACGGAATTTCCGGTAGAAATTGGCCTGAATCCGATTGATACCGACGAAGGAACAGTTGTTTTGGCATCGGTTATCGATATTACCGAGCGGAAAAGGCACGAAGCAATAGTAACGCTTGAATTAAAAAACAAAGAGCTCGAACAGTTTAATTATATCGCTTCGCACGACTTGCAGGAACCTCTGCGAACGGTGTCGAATTATATACAAATACTGGAGGAAGATTTTTCGGAAGAGCTAAGCCAGGAAGCTAAAAATCATATTCGGACCATTCAGCGGGCCACCTCGCGAATGAGTACGCTGATACGCTATTTGCTCGATTTTTCAAGACTTGGTCGCGACAGAAAATTGGTTTCCATTGATTGTAATGAAATTGTAGAGAATGTTATCGCCGACCTGAATAGTCTTATTCAAACAACCGGGACAAAAATACAGGTCGGAAATTTGCCTGTGATCAATGCTTACGAAACGGAACTACACCAATTGTTTCAGAATCTCATCAATAACGCCATAAAGTTCAGGAAAAAGGATACTGCGCCTCAAATCACTATCGGATGTGAGAATTATAACGAGCATTTTGAATTTTATATAACTGACAATGGTATAGGTATTTCGGAAAAGCATTTCGATCGCATTTTTCAGATTTTCCAGCGATTAAATGCCGATCGGGAATTTGAAGGATATGGTATTGGTTTGGCGAATTGTAAAAAGATTGCTGAGATGCATGGTGGAAAAATATGGATTGAATCAGAGCTGGGAAAGGGGAGCACTTTTAAATTTTCAATTTCAAATTTTCAGGTATGATTAAAAAAGTAAACTGTATAATGCTGGTTGACGACAATAGCGCCGATAACTATTACCATGAGCGTGTTATTATCAAAAACGATGCAGCCGATCATGTCGTAATCAAAGAATCGGGATTAGATGCCCTTGAGTATTTAGAATCGACTATAGATCCTGTAAATCCTCTTCCTGACTTAATCTTTCTCGATATCAATATGCCGGGCATGAACGGATGGGAGTTTCTTGAGGAGTTTAAAAAGCTTGACAAAGCCTTACAAAGCAAGTTAATCGTAATTATGCTTACAACATCTGTCAATCCGGAGGACGAAGCTTTGGCAAAAACTTACGATATACTTGCCGAGTTCAAAACCAAACCCTTAACAAAGGAAATGCTTGAAGACATTTTGATGAAATATTATAAGCATTCGGATCCGCGCGTTTGATTCTCAAAGAAAACGGGTATAAAACTCAGTGGACTTAAGTTGCGATTTGATCTAAAAGCCTTTTAAGTCAATGTTTTGGCTGTCGATCATAGTCACCCACTTGCCCATTTTCTTCTGGATGATCCGGAAGTGATGCTGATCTTCGGGAGTTACAAAGGAGATGGCTTCGCCCGGATTTTCGGCACGTCCGGTACGCCCGATCCGGTGGATATAATCTTTCGGTGAACGGGGCAATTCGTAATTGACTACACAAGGCAGAAACTCAATATCGATACCCCGCGCAAGCAAATCGGTGGTAACCAGCACACGAAGTTTACCTGTTTTGAATTCGCGCAAAGCTTCGGTTCGTGCACCCTGGCTCTTTTTGCTGTGAATCGAAACGGCATCTATCCCGTTTTTACAAAGTTTATCGGCCACATTATCGGCCTGAAAGGTAGAAGAGATAAAAACCAGCACCTGCTGTAACCCATTCTTTTTGATGAGGTAACGCAGCAACGGGCCTTTCTTTTCGAGGGTAACAAAATAGCCCGTTTGTTCAATCAGATCGATCTGTTCTTTTTCGGGTTCAATTTTAACGACTACCGCATCGTGCAAAATAATTTGATTAATGTTGGCCACCTCGGGGCTCAGCGTTGCAGAAAAAAGCAGGTTCTGCCGCTTTTGGGGCAACAGTGTAAAAATGCGGTTCATTTCTTCGCGAAACCCCAGATTCAGCATTTTGTCGGCTTCGTCTAAAACCAAGGTTTCAATTTCCGACAAATGTACGGCATTCGACTCAACCAGTTCCAGTAATCGTCCGGGAGTAGCAACCAAAACCTGGACGCCCTGCAAACCAATCATTTGCGGATTAATGGATACGCCGCCAAAAACAGCCAGCGTTTTTACGCGCTCCGGAAGTTCTGAGCCCAACAGGATGAACACTTCGCGTACCTGAACAGCCAGTTCGCGTGTGGGCACCAGTACCAAAACCCGTGCATGCCTGTTTTTTACGGTGGTGTTTCCTTGCAGGTTCGACAGGATGGGCAGCACATAGCTGGCCGTTTTTCCTGAACCCGTTTGGGCAATACCTAAAACATCTTTCCGCTGCAGGATAGCCGGGATGGCTTCTTTTTGAATGGGATAAGGCTGTTCGTAATGCTGGGCAGCCAATACTTTTACTAATGCCGGCGATAAACCGAATGATGAAAAAGACATAAAATCTGTGATAAGTTTCCGGGACAAAGATAGAGGAATAAAATTGGTCAAACTATCCCTTTTTATAGTCAGTCCGAATAACTTCCCTTATTCCGTCGAGGTATGGAGTTGGTTTGATGCCAAAACGTTTCCCTCCGCAAAAGAAAAACAGCTTCGCTCAAAAAAGTAAATATTTTCGCTGACTTCAGCTCCCTGAACGCCGAAAGTCAGTTCTTCAAATGGAACGATAAAATATGTTTATCAAAAGGCGCAGAACAAAAGGAGAGAATGAGTGGAGATTATTAACTTTGGAAACAGAAATGGAATATTCAATTCAACAACTATATGGAGAACAAATATCTACTATACATCGATATTCTTGGGTTTTCAAATTTATCATCTAGTAATGATAACCGTATTCGAAAAATATACGAAATAGTGGATGAGCTCAATGTACATAGACATGACGCTTTTGATACGTTTGTCTTTTCTGATACAATTCTTGTAGCAAATAAATATGATCTCAATGATGACCATTCCCATGAATATCATGTCATGTATTCTTGCGAATTTGTTCAGGATCTTTTGTATAGATCTGTTGCAAATAATTTAGATATTCCATTTAGAGCTATTTTAAGCTATAATGAGTTTGAATATTATAAATTAAACAACATCCAATGTTACCATGGTCAAGCTTTAATCAATAGCTATAAAAAAGAAAAAGAAATCAATGGAATTGGTCTCTTTATTCGTAAGGATATTTTACATCGTAATAAAATATTTAAAACAATAGAATACGACAATGAGCTTGATTATGTGTTTCTTAATCAGCCATTTGATCTTTTTTATTCCTTGCTGAAAGGAGAAACACCAGTCCCAAGTAGTCTATTTGAGGATAGTCCTGAGTTTTTGGGATTGCCTACTGATATTGATATGATTAAAAGTTATTATAATCAAGGAGTCAATAATTCAGATCCAAAATTCAGATCTAAAAATATACAGACATACCAATTTTTTAAAACAAAATACCCAGTTCTAGTTAAAAAATTAGAATCCGTAGACTTTTCTTATAGTATTATTAATAATGAGATTGATTGGGAAGTACAAAGGCTGAAATAAACAATGTATAGAAAATTTGACTTATTATTTACAGAGCGGGTGACTTCGAGTCACCCGCTCTGTAGTTTTGATGCCAAAACAACAATGCTAGTGTTTTGTTAAGGCTCATATTTCTGTTTGAGACTGCTTCATCCTCGTTCCTCGTCTTCGCAGAGACGTCACTCCGAGTATGTACGACGAATGAGTCTAAACCGTCATTCACAATTTTAAGGTTTGCTGCACGAAGCCTGGGGGTCAACTGTTTTCGGATTCGATTCGATGGCTGAAATCACTTTCAGCAATTGTTCGCCCATACCAATTTTGTAGCCCGACGAATACAGGTAAACATTTCCGGTTGCATCGCAGAACAGCACCAAAGGCAGTTTGTCTTTGAGCCCGGAGCCGTAAATAACCGAAATGGCATTCAGGATCTGGTCGTTGGGATCGATGCCACTCTCCAGTTGTGCTGGCAGTTGATAGGTTTTTAGCACTCCGGCCTGTCCGGCTTTTTCGGCTGACATGGCAAACACAAACTGGCCGCCCCATTTGTTGAAATGATCGACATACGGACCCAAATCGTTCAGGATGTGTTTCGATGGTTCTTTGTCGGGGTCGAGCACCACCAGCACGGCATATTTTCCGGCTACTACCGACGATAAACTCACAGTTTGGCTATCACTAGTTTTCTGTAGGTTCAGCGCATTAAAATCCAGCTTTCCTGAAGGTTTCAGCTCGCCCGATTGTTTGCGCAGTTCAACCGGAACAGTAGTCGTTTTACCTTTTTCGATGGTAAAAAAGGTCATACTACTGAGCACCGAGCCGTCTTCTAATCGGTTACCGGTAATCAGAGCATACTGTCCCACTTCCAGTTCAATCGGTTTGGCGCTGTTGGTCAAACTGCCACCTTCCGGAAATTCGAGCGTGCGGTAAAAGCCATCTTTCAGAAAACCAATGGTATAATGTAGGTAATATTGCGGAGTTACCGGATTGTTCTTTTCTGTCAGTTTCAGCAAGCCTTTTTCAGGCTGGGCAATCGCTTCAGGATCGAAACCTGCCCGTAACCACTGGCCGCTTTGGTTGTATTCCGGAATTTGAGTTTCAGGATTTAAGCGGGCCGGAATGCCAAACGTGCGGCAGGCGGCTACGAAGAAAATGTCGCGCGAAAGCGGATCGGCCACGCGCAGGTTATACACACCTATCGGGGTGAGCGGCGCCCGCGAATGTTTGTTGGCCACGGTATTCACCCGGATGTTTTCGCGAATCCAGTTGGTCAGCACCGAAATATCGTTGCTGGTCGATTGAGCCATTTCAGCGCCAAACGATGTTGCCAGAAAACTGCGCCACGGGCTCAGATTTTCGAGTGCAATGCGTGGTCCGAGAATGTATTTGGTAAACAGTTCTTTGGAAGGAACCAATTTTTGCAAACTCAGTTGAGCGGTCTGAACGAGATGATCGGTCAGGATCGTTTCCGGAACATCGCTGTAATCTTTGTCGGCCAACTGAATGGCCAGTTCGAGAACGGTGCTGCGATTGGCTGGTGCATTTTTTTCGAGGTAAGCCGAAATCTGGTCCCAGTTGCCGTAGCTCAGTTTGATTAAACGTGAAATAGTATCGGCCGGCAGTTGGGTTTTGGCTGCAAATTCAGCAATCCAAACTGAATCTTTAAACGTGGCCATTGTGGCATTCCGGATGGAATCTTCTTTGGCCAGGCGGATGTCGTTGGCCTTTTTTGCTTCCGGAGTGACCGAACTTTCTACTTTGGCGGCATGTGGCGGAACCAGGTCGAAAATTTCTCCCGGGTTTACCGGAGTGCTTTGATTCAGCACCAGCTCGAGGGTATCTTTTTCAGGAACCGAAAGTTTTTGGTAGCCGAATTTTCCATCTTTGGCGGCCCAGATAACGAGGTCGCCCATGCCGGTGTTTAGGCTTGTGAAACCTGCTGTGTTCGTAAATCCGGTAGCAATCGGGTAATATTCGGCGTAGTTCTACAGTTGGTATTCTACTTTGGCGCTGTCGGCTGGCGTTCCATCGGCTTTTTTCACCGAAATGGTTATTTTTTTGGTCGTGGCGTAGTTCGAAGTCAGGTTCAGTTCCGAAAAACGGTCTTCGGCAATCACCACATCTTCGCTGCCCATGTAGCGTCCGTAGGCGCGGGTGTGCACCAGCATGGTGCGGCGCGAAGGTTCGCTAAACCAGCCCATGTTCAGGTCAACATCGGGTTCGCAGGCACCGAGGTACTGCCATTTGCCATCGATCCAAACTTCTACCCAGGCATGGTTGTCATCGGAATGCGCCCAGCGCGGCGTGTACACCTGGCGGGCAGGAATTCCGGCGGTTCGCATGGCGGTTACAGTAAAAGTTGATTCTTCGCCACAACGTCCGAATGTCTTTTTCACCGTGCTGAGCGGTGCGCTGGTACGCGAGTCGGTTCCGCGGTAATTCACCTTTTCGTGACACCAGTGATTGATTTCCAGAGCAGCCTGTTTCATGTCCATACTTTTCACGCGTTGGGTGATTTCGTTGTACATCACTTCGCGGAAATTGTCGAGGTTTTCGTTATTCACCCTCAATGGCAGCACAAAATGCAGGAATTCTTCCTCCGGAATTGTTTTTCCCCAGGGCATTTCGGCACGGGCTTTCAGGCTGTACTGCACGTTCTTCAGAAAAAATTCGGGTTGGTAATCGGCCAGATCGCTGAGCGGCATGTAGGCATAAACGAATTCCAAAGCTTGTTTTTCTTCGGCGGAAAGTGGCGTGTTAAAAATGTCCCAGATCGGAACCTGACTTTTCGAGCTCAGTTCTTTCTGCTCAGTCAACATGCGCTGAATGTCGGCCAAACGTTCCGGATTTTGAATCAACGCTTTTTCTTTCGAGCATGAAACAAAGAGCAATAAAACGAGGGCTGCGGATAAAATTTTGTGGATCATAGTACTGGTAAATCAATGTTTTTACAAAAGAAGAAAATTTTTAGATGCAATCAACTGATGTTAACCTTCAGGTTATGAATTTATTAACTATCACATACTTATTAAAGTTACTGATATAGAGCTATTTGGTGCTTTTTGGTCATGAATTTTGGTTGTTCCCGTACGAATTCGATGACAGAGTCTGGTTCAAACAGGAAAAGCAACATGTCCATAAACAAGTCGGATAGTAGAACAAGATGATACCCCATAACGTTTAAATATTTGGATGTGAAACTATTAATTTAAAAGAAATGAAATCCCCTGAAAATATAAATACGGAAGCCAACCCCTGGATGGCAATCAGCAAAAACATAGAAAAGTACCAGAAACCCAGCGTTGGCAGAAGTATCTGGCAAATCGTGAACACATTTATACCTTATGTGGGCTTATGGGTTTTAATCGTTTACAGCCTTTCTGTTTCGTACTGGCTTACAGCTTTTCTTATCCTACTGGCCGCAGGATTTCTGGTGCGGCTGTTCATCATTTTTCACGATTGCGGACACGGATCGTATTTTAAGTCGCAAAAAGCCAACCGGATTATCGGGATGTTTTTCGGGATACTGGCCTTTACGCCTTACGATAAATGGCACAACCAGCACATGCGGCATCACGGCACAGTTGGGAACCTCGACAAACGCGGGGTGGGCGATGTGTGGACGATGACCAAAGAGGAATACCAGGCGAGTGACAAGTGGAATCGGGTTAAATACCGGATTTACCGCAACCCGCTGGTCATGTTTGGCATAGGTTCGCTGTATGTATTCCTGATTCAAAACCGCCTGACCAAAAAAGATATGACCCGAAAGGAGAAACTGAATATATATTTCACCAATGCCGCACTCCTGATTCTTTTTACGGGTATGAGTTTTGCCATCGGGTTTGGAACTTTCGTGATTGTCCAGCTTTCGATCCTGTATATCGCGGCTATCTCCGGTTTGTGGTTGTTCTACCTCCAACACCAATACGAAGATGTGACCTGGTTCAGAAATAAAGAATGGAATTACCGGACAGTAGCGCTGGAAGGCAGTTCATTCGTCAAATTTCCGAAATTGCTGCAATGGTTTTCCGGAAATATCGGTTTTCATCACATTCATCACCTGAATGCCCGGATTCCAAACTATTACCTCAACACCTGTTACCGCGAAAATTCCATTTTCAAGGAAGTAAAACCAGTTACATTTATCAGGAGTATCAAATCGCTGAAGCTGCGCCTGTGGGACGAACAAATCCAAAAGATGGTATCCTTCAACGGAAGGCCGTAGTTACTTTAAAAATGCTTTAACCAACATCGCTTCGTTTTCCGACTCGTTAATAATGCGGTAACTTCCGGCAGCCGCAGGAATTACAAAAGTTTCGGCATAATTTAATCGTTGTTTCATGCCATTTGGGGTTTCAACGAGTATGCTTGTGCCTTCAACCAGCGAAAGTACATGGCATTTATTTTCGGTGTCAATTTCTACTTCGGTATTTAAATGAATCCGGTGCACATCGTAACTGTGTTTTTCGTGAGTGGGCAAATGATACAGTTTCCATCCGGCTCCTTCTTCCAGCAAATACGGATGGGCAATCAGCTTGTCTTTCACATAGGACCCTTTCCGGTCGAAGTAGAGGTTGTCCATTCCCCGCCGGATGTTCAATGACCGGGGTTTTCCATCCAGGTCGAGCCTTACCCAGTCGTACATTTTGAATGTAAAGATGTAGGGTGTCAGGCTAATTTCAAGTACCAGGTTGTTTATTCCCGCACTGTGTATGGTTCCCGGAGGAATCAGGAAAAGGTCGTGTTTATGCGATTCATGAATCTGAACATGCCTGGTAATATCGATGGCTCGGTTGTTTTCGAAACTTTCCTGAAGGTCTTTTTCGAATGCTGCCGGATTAATGTCGTCCTGAAAACCGAGGTAACAGGTCGCGTTGGTGGCGGCATCTAAAATATAGTAGGTTTCTTCCTGGGTAAAATCCTCTCCAAAATGTTCTTTCATGTAATCGGGCCGCGGGTGGCATTGTACCGAAAGGTTTCCACCATCAAACGTATCCAGAAAGTCGAAACGGATCGGAAATTCAACGCCAAACCGACCGGCATGTTTCCCTAAAACGGCCTGGTTTTCCTGAAACATGATGCAATCGAACGAAACTTCAAGCATTTTACCTGAACTTTCAATGAGCAGCCCGTTTTCAGGAACAATGAGCTCGAACGACCAGGCGTAATTAATAACGTCTTTGTTTAATCCGTCAATCTTATTCCTTACCCATTGTCCGCCCCAGGCTCCCGGCTCGAACCACGGGCGAACGCGAAAAACATTCAGGCTCATCGTTTGCAGCGACTGGCGTAAACTTTGACCTTTCATCCACGTGGGCTGATCGGGACGTTGCCCGTCAATTATGAGGTCGATGGTGGAAAGAATTTGCTGTTTATGACGGTTCAAAACTACCCAATCGACAAAATAATACCGTTTGTACATGAGTTTAATATCGGCCGGTTGGGCAACTCCCAGGTTGGTGATTACTTTGGCCCTTGCCCGGAATTGCAGTTCATTTTTGGGCAGGTCGATGTAAATGAGCAAACCTTTCCATCCGGCCAAAGCCGCACCACAACCTATCAGAATATGGATATCGGCATCTGTTTCGGGTTTCAGGCGCTGAAGTTTGTCTGCATCGTAAAAATCGGCCAGTTGCAGCGTTGTCCGTTTTCCAAAAATGGGGTCGTCGCCACCCAGAAAAGGTTCCGTCAGTTGATTCATCACTTCCTCCGGTTTCAAGGCCGATTCCATTGACGACCAGGCTGTTTTTTTACCTAGTTTCCGCAATTCCGCATCCAGCTTTTCCTGAAAATCAGGAAAAAATACGCCAACATAACCATCAATAACGAGTTGTTTTTCATCGGCGATTTGCTGAGCAAGTGATCCAAATCCTTCGGCTATTTCTCCATCCTCAATTTTCAGCGTTGGGTAAATATCGTACATTCCTTTTGCTGAAACCTCTTTGCTCACCGGCATCAGAAACTGATCGGTTTTGCGCCATTTTGTGTTTTCCATTTCTTTATTATTCTTTAATCCATTTTTCGAACATGACAATAGCCGTGTAAAGCACTCCCGCTTCGCCACGGAAAGTGCCCGATCCGCGCGGTTTGTTGTCAACTGAATACCACTCGTAAAATCCGTTGTTGTCTTTTACGCGCTTTAGCATGGGTTGCACCTGTTCGTAAGCTTCCTGAACAAAACCGTTCTCAATTAGCTGCTGAATCATCCGGCCTCCGAACCAGGTCCAGTCGCCGCCGTTCTGGTAGCTGTAAACGGGGTTCATTATTTTATTCACAAAATAACCTTCGGGGTAGGGCGGATAAAGGGTCAGGCCGATTGACGGCGCTCCGGCCTGTTTAACGCGTTTGATCATTTCGTCCAGTGAAGTTTTAATTTCATCTTTGCTCAGCAAACCTGCTTCAATGGCAATCGCTGTTCCACCAAAGTAATAGATCTCGTTTTCATTGAAATCGGCTGGGAACGGTGATCCTTTTTCAAGATAAATGTGAGGGATAAATTTCTGATTGGTATTATCCCACAAGTGTTTGCGGCAGTTTTGGGCAATGCTTTCCTTAATAGGGTTCCATTTGGTTTGGGAGGCCGGAAGTATTTCGGTCAGGTTATTTAGTGCAATGATGAACATGGCGTTGTCGTAAATGTCAATAGCTGGATGGGTGTTGGCATCCAGATCGACTCCCCAGCCATGTTCGGGCTGAACGTCGCCCCAGTCGGCTGTTGTAGCTCCGATGATGAGTCCGTATTGCGGATTAAACCGGTGCTGCATTAAAAAATCCATCGACCATTCGAGCCGTTCGGCCACCGTTTTATCACCCACTTTTTCGGTTAGGATGGTGGTGTCGCCGGTTAGTTTGATGTATTTGTAAACAGCCTGGATCAGAGAGCTTTCCTGGTCGGTTTCCACTGAGTTTTTATGTGCTGCGTAACGAGGTTCCAGCTTCGAATAGGAAAAATCATAGGCTACTGTGCCAACTTTTTCAATGGGAGTAAACCCGTCAATAATGTTTCCATCTTCACCTTGCATCCGGCAAAAAACGAGCAGGTTTTCTTTCAGCTCTTCTTTGGGAAAAACCTGGGCGGCCAGTTCGATAAAGGTATTGTAATCGCGTATCCATACTTCGCGATAACCATCGCCGGCATTGAACCCGGTTTTCATTATTTCGAGAGCTTTGGTTTTAACGAATGGTATGTATTCGTTTTTTGCGATTTGATCCGAAAGTTCTTTGTTTTCTGACTTTTTTGTCGGAGTTGCACACGCAAACGTCAGTAAAAATAACATAAAAATGGGATAATACTTTTTCATAAACTGGTATTTTATTTTTGAATGATTTCAGGATTACTAATTGTTTTGATGATGAACCGGTTGGTCAGCTCTGTTTCTTCCGGAAACTGGCAATCGAATTTGACGGTGTGCTTTCCCGGATTCAGGGTTGGAATAGGCTTGTTTAGTTCGATTTGCTTTTTAAAACTGCCTTTATTCGTATAGATTTTAAGGGTTGTCCCGTCGCAAACAACAGAATTGCCAGCCTCAAATTCTCCAGGTAATTCCAGCTTAAAATAGCCATCGAGCTCCATCCAGGGGTTGCGAATCGAACCTTCTTTGCCCATAAAAGTCAGGGTAAAATTAAGTGGTTGTCCGGCATCTTTATTTTCAAACTGCCATTCCGAATAGGTTGGCTGTCCGGGCTGGAGCAACTGCTTGGTGTGTTCAAACGTGTACTTCCTGAATGGATAAAGTTTCCAGGTTTGCCCATCTTTTTCCAAATGAAAATCGTTAGCCGGATTTTTAAGCCTGATTCGTTGATCGGCCGAGAAAATGTTTAGCCGGGATGCTTCCTGCCAAAGCTTGATCAGGCCAAGTAATTGTTGCGTATTGGGATTCTTTTTCAGACTGTTGTAACGGGCAACCAGTGCAAACCCGGCACGGTATCCGGCCGCGCGGGCCATCATCCATTCGATGTCTTCAGCGCCGGTTGTCGCCGAAAGTAAAAACCAGCCCAACATATTGGGCATGTAATTGCGCTCCAGAAAGGGTTGATTTTCCAACCGGTAATCGCCCTGTGATTCCCGGAATCCGCCATACCAGGGTTCGCCCCAGTTCCAGTAATGGCAAATGTGCCAGTAATAGTGGCTCGACCGGCTGGTGCCATTAACCAACGTGTGTTTGGTATCCTGAAAAACTTTTTCAGCAAAAGCCTGTACCCCGTAATCTCCTTCGCCTGAAGACCAGCAACCTTCGTGACCATCAAAGTCCATGTGTGAAACGCCGGTTTCGTTAAAAAAGCGACCTAAATTTCCGGCAATTTCCTGTTGTAAGTTGAAATTTGGGAAAAGTGTATTATACGGATAATCCATCAGCATAACCACTGTTTCGCTTTTTGCATGATCGGTTGCTTTGGTGCCGTAAGCGCCACGCTGGCAATCGAGTAACCGATAAGGCGCCTCGGCAGTCACTTCACGGAAGCGAATAATTTCATCGCCAATGCGGATTGCATGCAGGGTGCTGGGTTTAATATTCTTAAAATACTGATTGGATTCAACCGGAATTTCAGCACTTGTGGCGGTTATATTTCCTGAAAGTTTGGACGAACCGGTTTGGGCGAGACGTTTATCGGGTATTGGAGTGACATATGGATCGTTGGTATTGATAAACGTACTGAGCGTGTGCACGCCAATGCGGAGACCTTTTTTTGACGCTTTTTCGACACAGGTTTTCATTCCGGCGTTTCCGTTTGGAAAACTGGTCGGGTCGAGAATAAAATGACCCCACGACTGAAACGGCCCTTCGTGGTAGAGCGATACCAAGCCAGCTTGGTTGGTAAAATCCAACAGTTCGTCAATGTTGTTTTCGTTGAAATCGGAAATGAGGTAGGCCCGGCCGGTTTCGGGCGACTGTTTGTGCCAAATACCGTTAATTAACGGATGTGGAAGGCCTTCTGCCAGTTCAATTTCACCTATACGGGTTAAAACCTGATCTTCGGCACAGCCAAACAAGGCAATCTTCGATCCGATTGTCGTTTCGTTGGGTATGGCTTCAACCGGAACATCGGGATATTGATCGTTCCAAACTGAAATCCGGCGAGGTTTCGAGCGGTCGAGACTGAAGGCCTGTAAGCTGCTTCCATACGATTGAGCAAGGGCCGCCGAGCCTCTTGAATCATCAATCCCTCCTTCATTCTTCAATACTCCGCCCAGCGTTTTTGTATTGAGTGCTTGCAACCCAATAGCATATTCGCCGTCGCGCACAACACCAATAACTTCACCGATTGTTTGGTTGACAATAGTGGGATAGGAGCCCCAATACACAGCATTCACTTTTTCTTTGGCACTCAGCCGTATCAATTCGAAAACGAGATGGCTCTTTTTCTGAACCACTTTTATATCAACTGATATTTTCGATGTAGGGAAGCTCAGGGTAATGGTTCCTGATTTGCTATTAAAAACAGCCCTGCCCGGTTCTTCCCATTCGTTGCCAACACGAATTTTCAACAAAGGGGCTTTTTCTCCAAGCGCCAGGTAATTTTTATTGGTTGAAGGATCTGTCATTTCTGTGAGTTGTCCTACCGCTGAAAGTGTCAGCCGAAACCGATCTGTTTTAAAGCTGGTTTGAGCAATTACAGATTGCATTCCTAAAATTGACAGAAGAAAAATGAAAATAGATTGTTTCATTGATTTGCTGTTTTAGTTGAACTTTAGTAAAAAGATAATCAGAGAAAAGCCATCCAGTAAGGTTATTTTTCGGAACTCATACTTGGCGGTGGAGTTCCGGTACCCCAATTGGTATTGGGCTGAGCTCCCATTTCAAAAGTCAAAGTTCCTCCTTCTGTCAGTTTTTTACGATCGACCCAGCAATTTTCAAGCTTTTCGTTCTTCAACAAAATCGACTGAACATATACGTTTTCTTTCGAGTTGTTTTTGGTTTCAATCACCAGTTCTTTTTCTGAATAGTAATTCGGATCGAGTTGGATGGTCACTTTATCAAATTGCGGACTCCCAAACTGGAAGGTCGGGTTCATGGCCGAATGCCCCTGAACATCGAATAATCCCAGCGCTGCCATTACATACCAGGCACCTAACTGCCCCTGGTCTTCATCCTGGCCAACTCCGTAACCACGAAGCGGTTCAGTACCGTAGAATTCGTCGCAAATGGCGCGTGTCCATTTCTGTGTCAGCCAGGGTTGCCCGCTGTAATTGAACAACCACGAGTCGTGCAAACAAGGTTGATTGCCGTGATTGTACTGTTTATCGATACCCGAAAAGCTATGAATCTCGTCAGTACCACCGGCAAACTGGCTCTTTTGTGCATGGGTAAAGACCTCGCCCAACCGCCTGTTGAATTCGTCTTTTCCGATCAGTTGAATGAGTCCTGCAACATCGTGCGGCACATACCAGGTGTATTGAAAGGCGTTTCCTTCCTGAAATCCGTCCCAGGCTTTCATCGGATCAAATTTTTCAATGAATGTTCCGTCGAGCATTTTCGGGCGGATGTATTTGGTTTCCGGATCGAACAGGTTTTGGTAATAGGTTGCCTGTTTCATCAGCTTTTCGTAATCAGGTTCTTTGCCCAGGGCTTTGGCCATTTGCGCCACGGCATACGAACTGAAAGCATATTCCAGCGTATGCGAAGACCCAAAATTGAACACCCAGCCGTTGGCAATGGCTGTGTCTTTGTAAGGGACATAGCCGTTTTTGACAAAATAATTCAGGTCGTATTTGCCGTTTCCGAGGTCGCGCCCGTGGTATTCCACTTCATTTTTAAGCGCCGCTTCGTATCCGGTTTCTACTTCAAAATCGCGAATGCCGCAGTTGTACGCCGAGGCAATCAGCAAGCCCTGAAAGTTGGTTTGCACCCCGTTGGTATAGGCCCCGGCAGCTTCGCCATCGTGCAGCCAGCCACGACTTTTGTAATAATCGATGTTCGACTGAATGTATTCCCTGAAATAATCGGGATAGGCCAACGCCCACAATTGGCTGAGGTTCCAGAAACCACCCCAGATACCGTCGGTGTTGTAATGATTGTATTTGGGCTGCCCATTCTTGTCGAGCGGTACTTGCCCAATGGTTCCGTTATACAAGGGATATTGCCCGTTTATGTCGGTTGACGTACCGCGCCCCAAAAGTGCATGATATAAGCCGGTGTAAAATTTCACGCGGCTGAGGCTGTCGCCACCTTCGGCTTTGATGCGGCTCAGTTTCCCGTTCCATTTTTCGTGTGCTGCTTCCCGAACAGCCTCAAAGTTTTGTCCGGTGGCTTCGGCTGTCAGGTTTTTTCGTGCGTTCTCGATGCTGGTGTACGAAAGGCCAACTTGCATTTCAATAATTTCATCCTTTGTTGTGATGAAATTCAGGAACATACCGTTGCCAATGCCTTTGGATTCTTTTTGATTTTGGACGATGAGCGAATCGGTAAATGCGCCGAACGATTCGGGTTCTTTGCTGAGCTGAATGACGAAATACATCCTGACCCGTTTGTCGAAGTCGCAGAATTTGAGGTATTCCGGAAGCGTTTCAATCGAACCTTCCAACTCCGCTTTTCCCGATAAGCGGATGAGGGCTTCAGTAACCCCGCTGCTTTCGCCCTGGCGGTGCCCCACATCGAAGATGATGCGTGACTCGTTCGATTCAGGAAAAGTATAGCGATGGAAACCCACCCTTTCGGTTGCCGTAAGTTCGGCTTTAATGCCGTAATCTTTCAGGAATACCGAATAATAACCCGGTTCGGCGTGCTCCGATTCTTTGTCGAAACGCGACCGGTATCCGGAATCCGGATTTTCAAGCGTACCCGGAATGGTCTGTAAAACGCCGGTTATTGGCATGGCTACCAGCCCACCAATCTGAAATTCGTGAAAATGTCCGAATCCTTCGATGGACGTGTGCCGGTCGTCGTAACCACAAGGAGCCCAACTGCCCCCGCTTCCATAAGCATTGGTGTGCGGAGCCAATTTGGCCATGCCAAAAGGCAATGCTGCCGGGGTGTAAAAGAACCAGCGCCCATGCACCGAACCAATCTGCGGATCGACATATTTAGACGGATTAAACGTTTCTCTGTTTGGGGAACAGGAAATAATCGTTCCGATCAAACCTATAAATACCAGTAATTTTAAATTCAGCTTTGTTATTTTCATGTGTTTATTTTTTCAATATTGATCGTATAATTTTCGTATTAACTATTGTTTTTTAATTAAGTCGCAACGTATGGAATTGCGCTTGCGAAATCCGCGAAGCGAATAGCCATAAATAATCATTTTCGGTTGGTATGAGCTTTAGCTCTTATGACTATTTCATTGTTTAGGTTTTTGGTTTTCCGAGGAATAGTGAAACAACTAAAAGGTAACCGATGGCAGCTATCAGAACCAACATTGCCATCGTTGCGTTACTGGTCAAATCGCTGATCCAGCCCATCAGAAGAGGAAGAACTGCCCCTCCACAAACGGCCATGATCATCAGTCCGGAGATTTCGTTTGACCGCAGTGGATATTTTTCGACTGTGAGCGAGAAGATAATCGGGAAAATATTGGCAATACCCAGGCCAGCAATGAAGATGACGACCAGAGCAACGGTATCAGACGGAGCGAGGATGAGTGCCAGGAGCGAAACCAGTCCGAGGAGTGCTGATGCAATGAAAAATTTGCGGGCCGGAAGTTTGGAAAGCAGGATGGCGCCCCCAAAAGTCCCAAGCATTTTGGCCAGGAAATAAACGCTTCGACCCGATTCGGCCAGGGTTTGTGCTGATGCGAATTTTGCCAGAAGGAACTGGCCGGAAAAGGCGTTGATGCCTACATCAATGCCAACAACCAGAAAAATACCTATGACCATCATGCGGATGTATCCGTTACCCAGCAATTGAAAGGACGATGCGAACGTGGCTCTTTTTTCGGAGTTACGGGTTTCTTCAACTGGCGTAAAATACAACCAGATAACTGATAACACCGATACCATCCCGAAAACCAGGAAAAGCAACTTCCAGTCGCCAAACCGAAGGGCAAACCAGCCAGCCAGCGGTGCGGCAATCATAGATCCAATTGCTTTTATAAACTGTGAGAAACTCAGGAAACTTGATCTTCGGTTGGAAGGAACAACATCGACCAGCAAAGGGTTGGCCGACACCTGAACTATGGTATTTCCGATGCCCAACAGGGCAAAACCCAGCAAAGCCATTTCGAACGAGTAAAAAATATACGGGAAGAAAAGTCCCAGAGCAGTAATGCTCATCCCGATATTGAGTACGGTGCGTTTTCCGATCCGGTCCTGAAGGATACCAACCGGCACCGACAAAACAAAAAACCACAGAAAAACAGCCGACGGGATGAGCTGTGCCAGCGTATTGCTCAGTGTAAAATCAATTTTAATACGGTCAACTCCAATTCCGACCAAATCGCAGAAACTCATGACAAAGAACGACATGAGCACTGGAGT
The DNA here is from genome assembly GCA_019459525.1 of Prolixibacteraceae bacterium. Lineage (GTDB taxonomy): Bacteria > Bacteroidota > Bacteroidia > Bacteroidales > Prolixibacteraceae > Aquipluma. The sequence goes on along the minus strand of JAIBEY010000042.1, from coordinate 22,349 downwards.
GACAAACTTCATCGATATTGTTGATTTCGACATGCTTATAGTTTTAGTTGGTTTTTACATGTTGGCCAAAAGCGGCTTTAACTGCTCATAATAGGTGTTGTTGGCCAAAACAGAACTGCCTATCATCGAGGCTGTTTCTTTCAGGTCCGAAACTTCAATGCGGATTTCAAGCCCGTTTTCAGAAAAATAATCATGAAGGTGTTTCCCGAACCAGTGAAACGCGTGGGAAATGTTTCCCCCGATCACCAGAACTTCGATCTTCGATTTTTCGATCCAGGGCTTCAGGAAAATACCCATTTTTTGGCCAAAATCGACGAAAAGTTCCTGAGCTACAGCGTCAACAGAAGCCAGTTGTGCCAGTTCTTTCACTCCTGAAAGCTGTTTCCCGGTTCTGGTTTCGTAACGGCTTAATAAACCGCGGGTCGAAAAGTAGTCGTCGGCATTTCCCGATTCAAAAGGAAGGTGCCATACAGCTCCGGTTTCAGGAACGTTTGCACCACTGGTTACAGGCATGTGATGGCTCAGAAAAGCAGACCCAAATCCGGTTCCAAGGGTTATGGATAACGAATGGTTTGTGCCTGATGCCTTGCCAATCCAGTCTTCGCCAATGGCAAAAGCGGTGGCATCGTTGATAAAACGGATTGGAAAATCTTCAGGCAGATCCAGTTTTTGGCGAAGTAATTCCGGGATGTTCAACCCATAAAGGTTTTCGTACTTTTTGTTGTTTCCTTTAAATAGGGCTGTTCCGTTCAGGTAGTCGAACGGACCGGGCATGGCGAAGCCGATACCTTTTACATTTTCGCGGCCAACTTTATCGATTGTATTTTGAATTGTTTTGCTCCAGGCGCCAATAATTTCATCAACGGATCCCTGGTTATCCAAATCATTTCCGGATAAGGTTTCGGCCAGGTACCTTTTTTCATCAATGTTACACGCAGCGCAACTGACATGGCTTCCGCCAATATCCACTCCAATAGCTATGTTCTTCATTTAATTGATAAGTTTGTATAAGTTGTTGTTGGTTAGTTAATTGCAGACTAATATTATCTCTTAATATCAATGGAATAGGTGAATTTTTCGGCTATGTAAAATCCAATGTTGTATTCGATGGGCCTGTTTCCCGGATCGAAAACAAATCGCTCACGAACCAAAACCGGGTCACCATTTCTGATTTTCAATCGTTTGGCGGTAATGGCCGATGCAGTTTTTGCCCGTATTTTTTCGCGCGAAAGCACCGGAACAACGTGGTAATCCTCTTCGATTATGTCGTAAAGCGGGCGGGCGAAATCCTCTTTCCCGGTAAGCCCGATGCGCGGGTGGAAATAACTTTCGAAATATACAAAAGGGCCATCCTCGAATCCGCGCAACCTCACGAGGCAAAGTACTTCGGTTTCTTCCGGAATCTGCATAAAGGCAGCTAATTTGGCATCGGCTTTTACCCACTTGGTCTCGATTCGGAAATTGACAAATACGACTCCTTTTTCCGACATTTCCTGGGTGAAACTGTGCCAACTGTCGAGGCTGGTGGTAACTGTATTTTCGGCAACCTTCGTTCCAACGCCTTTTTTACGTGTCAGCAAACCTTCATATTCCAGTTTATTGGTGGCCTGCCTGATTGTATTTCGCGAAATACCCAGTCTTTTGGCCAGTTCTACTTCTTTGGGCAAAAAACCTCCGTTTTTGTACTCCGGCAGTTCAATGATTTTCCGCAATAATTCTTCTACCTGAAAATGCAGCGGTACCGGACTTTGGTGATCAATCTTTAATTCCATTTGTTCATATGTTCAGACATACAAATTAAATTCATTTTGCTGAATAATGAAACATCTTTAAAAACATGAAACGAGCCATGAGAGAAAATCTCACACACTGAAGGATGATTATCCATGGCGAGTTCCATCTGACAATTAAAAAACAAATTATACACAGATGAAAAAGGGAAAGGCAGGACTGAGTTTGTCAATCGTTTATTTTATTGGCGCCTATTCCGAAAGAAAAAAGGGGAAGATGTACTCGTATTATGTTTGCATTGATTCGGAAAGGTGTACAAATTTTATAGATTTGCGGATACAAGTAGAAACCGGTTGTGTGTTAATCCGGAGAATGTGTGTGGAGTTGTAAATCACAACGGGCTGGCAGGGCAGCCCTTTTCCTGAATACCAAACAATCGGTTGTTAATTCGAAAGCTAAACCATCTGAAAAATATACTATGAGGAATTTATGGATCATGGGCTGTGTCATTTTTACTCTTTGCACAGTTCCGCAGCAGCTAAAAGCCCAGGCAAAACAAAATGCCCGGAACTTACACGATCTCCAGCAGGAATTTGTCGATTTAAAGTTTGGAATGTTCATTCATTTTAACATTCCCACGTTTATGAACCAGGACTGGGCCGACCCTGATGCCACGCCTGCGATCTTTAATCCGAAAAAACTGGACTGTAACCAGTGGGCCGAAGCCGCAAAGTCAGCAAAAATGAGTTACGGCTGCCTGACCACCAAACACCACAGTGGTTTCTGCATTTGGGATACCCAAACAACGGACTATAATGTGATGAATAGTCCGCTAAAAAGAGATGTGGTAAAAGAATACGTTGAGGCTTTCCGGAAAAAGGGACTTCGAACCATGTTGTATTATTCGATACTGGATACGCACCACAAGCTTCGCCCCGGACATATTTCGAAAGCTCACATTGAAATGGTTAAAGGCCAGTTGACCGAATTGCTGACCCATTACGGCGAGATCTCGGCCCTGATTATTGACGGCTGGGATGCGCCATGGTCGCGGATTTCGTACGAAGATGTTCCGTTTGAGGAAATTTACCGATTAATTAAACACCTTCAGCCCAATTGCCTGGTGATGGATCTCAACGCGGCAAAATATCCTGCCGAAGCCTTATTTTACACCGATATTAAATCGTACGAGCAAAATGCAGGACAACATATTTCCAGCGAATCCAATCATCTTCCGGCGTTGTCGTGTCTTCCGGTTCAGTCGAGTTGGTTCTGGAAATCTTCTTTTCCTACCGATGAGCTTAAAAAAGCAGAATTCCTGGTTAACGACAACATTGTCCCTTTCAATAAAGCGTATTGTAATTTTATCCTGAATGTTGCCCCGAATACGGATGGGCTCATTGATAGCAATGCACTGGAGGCATTAAAAGCAATCGGAAAAATATGGACCGGAAAGCCAGTTGATGCAACGCTTCCGGCATTTGATGCGCCAATTGTTTCGACGAATATGGCAAAACATAAACCTTCCAATTCGAGCTGGAGTGATGATATGTGGATTATGGATTTTGCCAACGACGACAACTTCAATTTTTCATGGAAATCGAACCCAATGGTAAAAGTTCCCTGGTATGAAGTTGATTTGCTAAAAGTTGAGTCGTTCAATATGATTACCGTTGCCGATTCAAAAAGTACGATTAAAAAGTATCGGTTGGTGTATGAAAATAATGGCGAATGGAAGACTATATTTTCAGGAGAAAACCCGGATAAAATTAAGATTCACCGGTTTGATCGGGTTTGGGGCAGCAAGGTTAAAATTATTGTTGATGAATTTTCAGGCCAGGCTGAGATTGCTGAATTTGGTGTCTATAACGAGCAGAGATAAAATGCTGGAATTAATTCAAAAACAAACAAGCCCACTTTTCAGAGCGGGCTTGTTTGTTTTATAATCGATATGTTATTTTCCTATCTGGCTCACTTTAAATGCAACGGCGTATTTCGAAGGTAAAACCTTTGTTATACTTTCCGGAATTGAAAGTTTAAATCCGTTGCTGTCGGCTTTCCATTTTAACGAACTGCCCTTTTTGCCAAGCAAACTGATTTTAGCACCTTTTTCAGGAACAAAACCTTTTACCTGAATTTCTGCCGGGATTTTTTCATTTTCGTCCAGCAGGTAAATAAGGTAAGCGGCGCCGTCTTTTCCTTTTGTATAGCGAAGTTTTCCGTCGTAATAAGGAGCAATGGTTCGGGTATTGTAAATAGCCTCGCCATTAATTTTGAGCCAGTCACCCATTTCGTTTAATCGCGAATAAGCTTCTTCGTACCAGGTTCCATCGGGTCCGGGTCCAATATTCAGCAGCAGGTTTCCGCCTTTGGCTACAATATCGCTCAGCATATGAACCACTTTCCTAGTCTCCATCATTTTGGCATCGTACGAGAACGACCAGCCGCCTCCCAAAATCATGCACGACTCCCAGGGGTAAGGCAACATTTTATCGGGAACCTGATTTTCCGGGGTTAGGTAATTCTGGTTTTTACCTTCAACAGCACGATCTACCACAATACAATCGGGTTGTTTCGAGCGAATTTTTTCGACCAGTTCATCCATTTTAATATCCTGGTTCAGCATTTTTTTTACCCTGAAACCTTCAACATGAGGCGCTTTCCCTAAAGAAGTATGTTTTTGCACCCATCCGCCATCAAACCACATCAGGTCAATTTTTCCATAATTGCTACAAAGTTCCATCACCTGGTTGTGCGTGAAATTTACAAAGTTGTTCCACCGTTCAGGATAAGCTTCCGGATCGTAATTCACATTCCGGTCGAGCGGCGGGAACTGTGGCCACCAGTAATCGGTGCTGTGCCAGTCTGGTTTCGAAAAATAAGCTCCAATCCACAGCCCTTCGTTCCGGAACGCGTTGAAAATTTCTTTGGTAACATCGGCTTTGGGGTTAGTGTGGTAAGGGCAATCTTTGCCGGTAATTTTATAATCGGTGTATTTGCTGTCGAACATGCAGAATCCGTCGTGGTGTTTGGTCGTGAAAACCACGTATTTCATGCCTGCATTTTTAGCTGCTTTGGCCCATTTCCCAGGTTCGAAATGTGTCGGATTAAATGTTTTTCCGAGGTTCTCATACTGCTTCTTGTACGAAAAATAATCTTTTACGGTATCGGGGATGCACCATCCTTCGTCTTCGGGACAAATGGACCACGACTCAACAATTCCCCATTGGCTGTAAGGCCCCCAGTGCATAAGCAAACCGAACTTAATATCCTGCCATTCGTCAATTCGCTGCTGAATTTGAGGATTGGGATCCGGAACGTAAGTCTGACTTTCGTGTTGAGCCGAAACGTTCAACGCAGAAAAAGTCAGAAACAAAAGAATAAGTTTAAAGCATTTCATAGGACTGTTTTTTGTTCATTAATTGGAATTTCTGCCGGTAAAAATAGAACAATGAATCAGAAGTAAGCCCATTCTTCCCAAATTTTTAACAGCACAGTACATGATAGCAAAAAACATCAGCAAAGGAGTGCGGAATACCTGTTTCCCATGCACCCTAAATCCGGATAAATTGGAGAAATAATTTATTTACTGCCTTGTCAAGAATAAAATAATTATTTTTGTCAACCGAAATTAAAATTACAAACTGATTAATATTTGGTTAAGATATTATGAAACGACCATGAGAAAATCTTCCTCACACAGGGGGATCATTATCTGGGAGTTCCATGTGGCAAATAAAAAACAAATTATAAACACATGAAATCCCCCAAATTCATTACTTACCACACTTTCATAGTATCTTCCGGCCTAGAAGCAAAGTCTGCGAACTAAAAACTTTCCCATGAGTATTTACATTTTCTTTTTGATAGTGCTTTTTGTTTTGGCTATATCCGATCTGACAGTCGGCGTTGCCAATGATGCCGTTAACTTTCTGAATTCTGCTATTGGTTCGAAAGTAGCCTCCCGAAGAATGATTATGATTGTCGCCAGTATCGGGATTATCGTTGGTGCCCTTTTTGCAAACGGGATGATGGAAGTTGCGCGCAAAGGGCTTTTCCACCCGCAGTATTTCCTGTTTACCGAAGTCATTCTCATTTTTATGGCTGTCATGTTTACCGATGTCCTTTTGCTCGACTTCTTTAACACGTTTGGATTACCTACTTCAACCACAGTTTCGCTTGTATTCGGGTTACTTGGAGCCGCTGTTGGTATTGCCTTTTTGAAAGTTGGGGATGGAGCCACTATCATGGTGGACGGAGTAGAAAAAATTGCGCAAATCAGCGATTTTATTAATTCCACCAAAGCGCTTACCATCATCTCCAGCATCCTCTTATCGGTGGTTTTTTCCTTCGTTTTCGGTATTGTTATCCAATGGTTAAGCCGTTTACTTTTCAGTTTTAATATCGAAAAAACAATTAAATATTACGGTTCGTTGTGGGGTGGGGTAGCCATTTCGGCAATTACTTATTTTATCCTGATCAAAGGGGTAAAAGATGCCTCGTTTATGACACCCGAAATGTATGCCCAGATTAAAGAAAATACGTTGCTGATTATACTGTTAAGTTTTGTTTTCTGGTCAGCTATTTTGCAATTATCAAGCTGGATATTTAAGACCAATCCTCTTAAAATTGTGGTATTAACCGGCACCTTTGCGTTGGCTATGGCATTTGCCGGCAACGATTTGGTGAATTTTGTCGGTGTGCCACTTGCCGGACTTGAGTCGTTTAAAGTATTTGCCGAAAATAACGGTAACGACCTGTTAATGGGTAAATTGCTTGGCGACATTAAAACCCCCTCCTATTATCTGATCAGTGCCGGTGTTATTATGCTTATCGTATTATGGTTCTCGAGAAAAGCCCAAACAGTTATCGAAACCTCGTTGAGCTTAAGCCGCCAGGAAGAAGGGACCGAGCGTTTTGGTTCGTCAGCCTTTTCAAGAGTATTGGTTCGCCGTGTAGTAAATACCGGCACCTTCTTCAGCCATGTCATTCCACAACCGGTCATTGATAAAATCAGCAAGCGTTTCGATACTTCGGAGATGGAGGAAAGAACCAAGAAAGACCCGAATCCGCCGATGTTTGATATGGTGAGGGCATCAGTAAATATGATGGTTGCTTCCATTCTTATTGCTGTGGGGACTTCTTATAAATTACCATTATCAACCACCTACGTTACTTTTATGGTTGCCATGAGTACTTCGCTGGTTGATGGAGCCTGGGGGCGCGATAGTGCGGTTTACCGCATAACCGGGGTTTTTACGGTTATTGGTGGTTGGTTTATTACCGGATTGGCAGCTTTCTCGGTCGCCTTCTTTTTGTCATTGTTTATGGGCTGGGCTCAGGTTTTCGGGGTAGTTGCCATATTGACGTTTGCCATTCTGGCTTTTTACCGGACACACCTGGTGCACAAAAAACGCGAAGAGAATTTTCAGGCTGCCGCTGAAGAAACTGAAATTATTCCAACTGTAGTTTCGATGTTTGAAACAAACAACAAAGGAATAACCAAAACCCTGAATACCGTTAGCTCTATTTTTAGCGAAACCGTAAAAGGACTGATTAAAGAAAACCGTAAGGAACTAAAAAAACAAGTACAGAATACCGTTGAGCTGGAGCAGAAGTTGTTGAATAAAAAGAACAAAATACACCAGACAATCAATTCGTTACCTCCTGACTCGGTAGAGGCCAGTCATTATTATGTGTTAACCTTAGATTACCTGAAGGAGCTGGCTCATTGTATCAATTACCTTACCGATCCGGTGTTTAACCATGTGGATAACAACCATAAACCTATTTTGGCCTCGCAAGCTGTTGAACTGACTCAAATTGCCGAAGAGTTTTCAGTGTTTACCAAAAAAATGATTGATCTGCTGGAGTCGAACAATGAAGACAAGCTGGCTGAAATCAATGCTGAACAGGTTCGAATTATCGACATGGTGCGTGAGGCCCGGAAAAACCTGATTAAATCGATCAAGAAAAATGATGTGGGAACCAAAAACAGTATGCTTTTGCTGAGTATCCTGAGTGAAGTCCGAAACATCCTGATCTATTCGGTCAACCTGATGAAAATTCAGAACGACTTTACCAAGACAGTGAAAGATGCAAAATAACAAGCATCTGCACATATAATTTAAAAGAGGCATTCAGAAATGGATGCCTCTTTTTGCATCAAACTGTCCTTATCCGGGTAAAACTTACACCTGAAAAGCGCTTCTCGACTCTTCAATAGCTTCGAAGTTGGTCATTGCCCAGTTGCTTAGGTTCTGGATATGCGGCAATAGACTAATGCCCAGTTCGGTCAGGCGGTATTCAACTTTGGGCGGAATTTCAGGATATACTTTACGGGAAATCAATCCATCGGCTTCCAATGTCCGCAAAGTAACTGTAAGCATTTTTTGAGAAATGTCGCTGATTGCTGCGTTCAGGTCCTTAAACCGCATGACCTCACCTTCTCCTAAAATCATAATAACCAGGATCGACCATTTATCGCCAAAGCGGTCCAGCACGTTTCTGACCGGGCATCTTTCCATGTTTACATATTTTTCTAAAAAAATTTCCATACTATCCGGTTTAAAATCAACAATACTAACTTCATGGTAAGTATATTACGAATCAATCAGTTATTGCAGACAAGAAAACTAACCATTATCTTTACTCTCCAAAAGTAACTAAACATACTTAAGAGAGTATAAATTTTTAAAAAAAGAAGATGAAAAAGATAATGGTAACAGGGGCTACCGGACAATTGGGTAGCCAGGTATTGAAATTGTTGGTTGAAAAAACAGGTGGCAACGGGATTTCGGCTATTGCCAGGGATCTCACTAAACTGGCCGAATTTTCGGCACTGGGCGTGGACGTTGTTTACGGCGATTACAACGACAGAAACTCGCTGGTTAAAGCTTTCAATGGAATTGACCTGCTTTATTTTGTTTCGGGAAGCGATGTTTCAAGCCGGTTGCAACAACACGAAAATGTGGTTGCCGCAGCCCGCGAAGCCGGAGTAAAACACGTGGTTTATACCAGTTTCCAACGGAGAAATGAGACCGAAAATTCGCCCGTCTTTCTGATTGCACAGGCTCATCTTTTAACAGAAAAACTACTGAAGGAATCCGGGTTGACTTACACCATTTTAAAACATGCGTTGTACAGCGATGTGGTGCCGATGTTTATTGGTGCCGATGTGCTTGAAAAAGGAGTTATTTATCAACCGGCGGGCAACGGGAAAGTGGCATTTACTTCGCGCTCGGATATGGCAAAAGCCGGAGTTGCGGTTTTAACAGGCGAAGGACATGAGAACAAAACATATGAAATCGCCGGGGGAAAATCATATGCTTACAGCGATGTTGCCGAGATACTCAGTAAAATTGGTGGAAAGCCAGTGGTATATATTTCGCCAACGGTTGAAGAATTTAGTAAAACCCTTTCGGAAGCTGGAGTTCCGGTGGAGATTATTGGTATGGTTGGCGCATTCAGCGAAGGGATTAAACAGGGTGAATTTGATTTCCCTGGAACCGAACTCGAAAAATTGATTGGCGAAAAACCGGAAGATCTCGCCGGATTTTTGTCGAAGGTTTATTCGAAATAATTCAGGTGGTAAGCAACAAACCATGTTTTTACGACACAAAATCAGTATTCAGCGCGGGCGGGGTACTGATTTTTTTTGTTGCAGTTGTCTAGTTCATTCACGCTCAGCACGTATCTTTTGTATCATAGCCGACTTTACGCAATAGTTAACCTTGACCACTCTTTCTGGCTTTTGTTCGTTTTCATCCAACTGATCGTTTACTTTTGAAGCTCAAAACACCATTTTATGAGCGACAGAATACCGGCATCGGAACTTGAATTACGAATGAGTTCGTTTCTCCAGATTATGAATCAGCAGTATCCCGATTGGAGGATGGCTGTAGTTTTCAGTAAGATTAACCTGTTGTATTTCACCGGATCAATGCCCGAGGGGATGTTGGTGGTTGAACGGGGGAACGGTGCAACGTTGTGGGTAAGGCGCAGTTTCGAACGCACCCTGCACGAATCGGAATTTGCGGTAATCAAGCCCATGAGCAGTTACCGCGATGCGGCGCAAACTTACGCTCAGATTCCTGCTGAAGTCTATCTCGAAACAGAATTTGTTCCCTTGGCCATGTTTCAACGGTTTCAAAAGCATTTTTCGTTTGCATCATACCAATCGCTCGACTTTCAGATTGCCCAAACGCGCTCGGTAAAAAGCTTGTGGGAGCTGGGTTTTATGGAAAAAGCTGGCGCTATTCATCAGCGGGTTTCTGAAGAACTGGTTCCCGGATTGCTGCGCGAGGGCATGACTGAGGCCGACCTTGCCGCCGAACTTTACCACGTAATGGTGAAGGAAGGGCATCAGGGAATTTCGCGTTTTGCAATGTTTGATACCGAAATGATTGTGGCCCAGCTTGGCTTTGGCGTAAGCTCTTTGCACCCGACCAATTTTGACGGTCCCGGAGGGAACCGCGGACTAAATGCCGCAGTGCCAACATTGGGTAGCCGCGACCGTAAACTGCACAAAGGTGACCTCGTTTTTGTGGATATGGGATTAGGTGTAAATGGCTATCATTCAGATAAAACTATGACTTACATGTTTGGGCAATCGCTGCCTGACGAGGTGATTACCATTCATCAGCAGTGCGTCGATATTCAGCATCGTGTAGCCGAAATGCTCGTACCGGGCAATGTCCCTGAAGTTATCTACGAAACCATTATGGCCGGACTGAGTGACGATTTCCAAAAAAACTTTATGGGTTTCGGAAGTCGCCAGGTGAAATTTCTTGGACACGGGATTGGCCTTACCGTTGATGAATACCCGGTTCTGGCCAAAGGTTTTAAAGAGCCATTGAAAGCGAACATGGTTTTTGCCGTTGAGCCTAAAAAGGGCATCGAAGGCATCGGGATGGTGGGCATTGAAAACACCTTTATTGTTACCCCCGAAGGTGGGCGCTGCATCACCGGAACCAATCCCGGACTGATTTTAGTTGAATAGCGGAAAGTGGTCTGAACTCCCGACACGTCAGGACAAACTATGATTCATCTGTTTCTGTGATGGACTCTGGTTATTCATGTTTCCGGAATCAGGATAATCAGTTAATTTAATAGACCTTCAAGGTTTTTAAAACCTTGAAGGTCTTACTGACTATTCATACCTCAATGCTTCCACCGGGTTCCTCGTGGCTGCTTTCCAACTTTGCGGGTTTTACACCTAAATCCCCTGAAGGGGACTTTTAAGCTCTGATCGTCGTTCTGAGCAAATCTGTTCTATTTTATTTTGTATAAGAGTGATGTTATTTTCAACTTCTTCATTTGTAAACCGGATGACTTTTATTCCCCAGCGTTCTAATTCTGCTTCGCGGCCAATGTCATACTCCCTTTGATCAACGGATTTATGTATTCCACCGTCGATTTCAATGACCAGTTTTAACGGATGACAATAAAAATCGGCAATAAAAATGTCAATCGGATGTTGAGGTTTAAATCTTAATCCCAGCATATTGTTTGATTTCAATAGCTCCCAAACAGCCTTTTCTGCTTGAGTCATATTCTCACGCATTACCTTTGCCCTCTCAAAAATGATTGGTTTGGCATTGTAAAACATTGAAATCTCATCATTTATGCTCATGCTTGCACTTCTTTAAGCCCCTTCAGGGGTTTGGGGTGAAAATTATTCATACCTCAGCGCCTCCACCGGGTTTCGCGTTGCAGCCCGCCAACTTTGCCAGCTCACGGCCAGCAATACAATGACAAAAGCAAAAAATCCGCTGAGCAGGAAGTAGCCCATATGCAAATTGATTTTCAGCACAAAATTGCTTAGCCATTCGCCCATCAGATAGTACGACATCCCAAAAGCGAACAGCGAAGCAATACTTACCAATATGAGTGTTTCGCCCATCAGCTTGCCAACAATTTCGCGTTCGCTGCTGCCAATCACTTTGCGTATCCCAATTTCCTTGGTGCGCCGTGCAACGTTCATTACGGTGAGCGACAGCATTCCAACAAAACTTAGGATGATGGCCAGGTAAGCGCCCGACGAAACCATGCGGAATATGCGTTGGTCTTTTTCGAACTTGGCATCGTAAATATCGCCCAGAGGGGTAAAAGTCATCACGTTTTCAGGGTCAAACTGGTTAAAAATTGCTGCAACCTGTTTCCGGTTATCCGCGGTGAACTTATCGGTGGTGCGCAGGTAAAAATTCCATGCCCAGCCATCAACCCGGCAAATAACCAGTGGCTCAATCGTTTTTCCGGCATAACCATCGTAATAGAAATCGTTTGCAATTCCCTTCACTTCAACCGGGGTGCCGTTGTACATCACTTGCATGCCTTCGGAGAACTGCAATCCAAGCATTTGGGCTGCAGCTTTATTCAGGACGATGCTCTTTTTATCGTTGATGTTTCCGGTAAAAAATTTCCCTTCAAGGAGTTTGATTTGCATGGTTTCGCAAAAGCCGGGAAATACGCGGTATTCTTTGATTGGGTTTGCATTTTCGCCATTCAGCAAAGCAATTCCCTGTCCGCTACATCCTCCGCCCATGCTGTGTTCTGAAAGGCCAACACTTTGGATGAAAGGCAATTTCTCCAGTTCTTTCCGGATGTTTGTGGCATTTTTTGCGGTTTGCTCCGAAAAATCGGTAATCGCGGTTACGTTGCTGGCATTGAACCCGAGCGGAATATCTTTCATGTATTTAATCTGTGCCCGGATAACAACCACTGAAGAAATAAGCAGAACGGTAATGAAAAACTGAACCAGAACCACTGACTTGGAGAACCTTCCGTTAGAAATATGCTTGTGTTTGCCCTTTAAACCTGAAAGCATGTTGATTTTCGACAAATAGAAGCTGGGATAAGCGCCTGATACAAGAACCAATACAACCAGTATGGTCGCAATCATGATGATTCCCAGTGGTGTAAACATGTCGCTTACACTGAGGGGCAGGTTGAGCATTTTTGCAAAAAACGGTTGTACCAAAACGGCCAGTCCTAAACCAAGGACCAACGCAATAAAGGCAATCACGCTGTTTTCGCGGTAAAACTGGATGGCCAGCTCGCCCCGCGAAGCGCCTGCCACCTTGCGCGAGGCAATTTCGGCAATTCGTTTTTCGCCATGCAGCAAATACATGTTAATGAAGTTGATTAATGCAATGAGCAGGATAAAAATCGCGATGCCAATCACAATAAACAATTGCGACAGGTTGGTTTTGGGAATCAGGTCGTCTGAAGCTTTGGTGTGTAAGTGAATGTCGGCCAACCGTTCTGTAATTGTTTCAGTTTTTCGGTCATTGAATGCACCACGCTTTTTCCAGACAGGCATCAGGTTATTGTTTGCTGCGGCAATATTTTGTTGGGCTTTTTTCAGGTTTGTTCCTTCTTTTATCAGGTAATAGGTACGGAACTCCAAACTTCCCTGTTGAGCGATAAACTCATGCGACAGCATCGGCTTCAGCATATCAAACGTAAAATGGGTGGTTTTCGGGATGTCGTTAATTACACCAGCCACAACCAGTTGACTGTCATTGAATTTTACGGTTTTCCCCAAACAGTCGCTTGTTCCGAATAATTTCTCCGCAGTTGATTTCGACAATACAATGTTGTTTTTCCCGATCAGGGCATCCGATGTGCTACCCTGCAACAGTTTTAATCCGAAGACGTCAAAAAATTCCGGATCGGCATACAACAGGTTTAAGTTTCCGAAAGTGCCTTGTTCCGTTTTTACAATCGAACCCCATTCCGGATATATCTGAACGGCTTTTTCAACTTCGGGAACCTGCGCCGGCAACTGGGTGTATGCTGTGCGTAGCCCTATCGACTGCGTATGGGTATTATCCTGATCATACAACACATTGCACAACCGAAGGACCCGGTTGCCGGTTGAGAAATGCTTGTCGAAGCTAAACTCGTATTTCAGGTGAACGGCGAGCAACAAAAAGGCACACAAGCCTATGGCCAAACCAGGAATGCTGATGTAAAGCAGCAACGGGTTTCGTTTTAACATGTGGAAGGCAAATCGTAAATTCTTCATTTTCTGTTTATTTTTGTTCAATGACGGGCTGTAAATTAGATTCTTTATGTTCTTAAATCAGGATAATCCTTTAATCACTAAAATCTTAGTTCTGACATTTTTACTCATACCTCAACGCTTCCACCGGGTTTTTCGTTGCAGCTTTCCACGATTGAAATGAAACCGTTAACAGCGCAATTCCCAAAGCCAGCAAACCAGCCAGTGCAAAAATCCACCAGCTTAGTTCAGTTTTGTAGGCAAAGTTTTCGAGCCATTTGTGCATGGCATACCAAGCCGTTGGAGTGGCTATGATAAAAGCCACAGCCACCCATTTAACGAAGCCGCTATTCAATAGGATCATCACTTCCGAAATGCGCGCGCCGTTTACTTTGCGGATACCTATTTCGGTCGATCGGTTGATAACAGCCAGCGAGGTGAGGCCTACCAGGCCCATGCAAGCCAGAAAGATGCAGATTCCACCAGCCCAGGCAACGATGTTACTCCATCGTTTTTCCTTTTGGTAGAAATCGTCAAATTTCTGATCCAGAAAGCTGTATTTTATGGGCAAGTCGGGTGAAATGGTTTTCCAGGCTGCGGTTAATACCGCAAGGGCCTTTGACGGATCTCCCGGATTAATTCGGACAAACAGCGCATTGGGTTTAAAAGTAGCCGGATACAAAAACATCTGAGAGCGAACATTGTGGGTTAAATTTTCGAAATTAAAATCGCGGGTTACCCCGATGATTACTTTTCGATTACCCTCTTTTCCGCTTGTGAATTCCTTACCCAACGCTTCTTCAGGATTGGTGCCAAGGGCGTTCCGAACCAGCGTTTCGTTTACAATCACGGAGCTTATCGCATCTGAAGCTATTTCAGGATTAAAATTACGGCCTGCAACAAGCTGCATGCCTAAAACTTCAAGAAAATCAGAGTCGATTGGATATTCGATAACGGTCTCTACTTTGTTTTCAAACTTATAACCCCGGCCCATTTGTCCCTCCCCGTTTCCAAGCCCGATAACCGAGCCCGCAATTCCCAGCACGCTGCTTTCCGACTTTAGCGTTTGTTTAAAAACCGGATAGTTCTTTTGTATATCAAGGCCCTGCGTATTAATCATCACTACGTTTCCCTTATCAAACCCAAGGTCTTTGGATTGCATAAATGACAGTTGGCGCATAATTACAATCATCGAAATGATCAGCCCTATGGAAAGTACAAACTGAAAAGAGACCAGCGATTTGGTGAAGAGGTTTGATCCGGAGAACCGGAGTTTGCTTTTAAGTACTTCCGAAGGCTGAAATCCGGATATGGCCAGCGCCGGATATAGGCCAGCCAATACACCGACCAAAAGAATAACTCCTGAAAGTATCCCGATCATTTCGGGGTACCGACTGAATGAGAACGATAAGGACCGGCCGGAAAGTTCGTTGAAAAAAGGTAATACGCTGTAGGCCAGAATTAATCCTAAAATGGCAGAAATCATACTCATCAAAAGCGATTCGGAAAGAAACTGGTAAATCAGTTGGTAACGGTGCCCTCCGGTAACTTTCCTGATCCCGACTTCTTTTGATCTTCCGGCCGAGCGGCTGACGGCCAGGGTAATAAAGTTGATGCATGCAATGAGTAAAACTCCAATGGCGATGCTGATCAGAATCCAACTGTGTTTTGGGTCCGAAGCTCCCCACTTGTCGATTTTTATGTCGGTATGAACGTCGGTTAAAGGTTGTAATCCGTATCCGTTGGGCAAACTGCCTGTTTTAGGTTTTCCTGATTTTTCTTGATTGACAGTAGTTTCAGCCGGAAAATACTTTTGCCGGAACGAAGCCAGCCGGGCAGGATCGTTCATCAGGCTGCTGTTTTCGTGCAGCAAAACGTACACCGAAATGCCAATGGTCATGTTCCAGTCGTTAATGCTGGCTCTTCCGAAATCAGAGTTTAACACATAATTGAAGTTTCCAAGGATGTCAAACCGGATACTTGAGTTGACCGGAATGTTTTCAGCCACAGCACCAACTTCAAAAGGTTCGAACTGATCACCGTTTCTGATTTCGACTGTTTTCCCGACGACATCGGTTTTCCCGAATAGCTGAATGGCCTTTTCGCGGGTTAAAACAATGTGTTTGGGCGACTCGAGGGCCGTAGCAACATTTCCTTCGATCAGCGGGAACGTAAAAACCGAGAACAATTGCGGATCGGCAAACGATACCTGGATACGCTGTACCTGATTGTCAACACGGATTAATTTCTCTCCGCCCGGACTGATCCGGACAAAATCGGCAACGTCTGCCAAATCCTGCTTCATGGCAGGTCCGAGCGGAGTGGCCGATGAGGGTTCGCTTCCTTCGCGATCGCTGTAAGCCCACCAGTCGTAAACCCTGTAAATACGGGAGGCATTGGCGTGGAAACGGTCGAAACTAAATTCGTTAACCGTATAAAGCAGGAATAAGCTGAAACAAGCCAGCCCGATAGATAAACCCAGGATATTAATGAATGCCAGCCCTTTCTGACGGGCCAGGTTGCGCCATGCTATTTTGATGTAATGCCTGATCATGGATTCAAATTTTAAAAGATTAAACTATTCGTAACATATTTTCCACCGGATTCCTCATGGTCGCTTTCCAATTGTCAGAACCTTGATTTGTGATAAACCATGATTGTTTCTATTCTAAAAATCAGGATAATCCTTTAATCACAAAAATCATAACTTGTCCCAACGAGTCGGGAGTTCAGACTAGTTTATTCGTATCTCAGCGCCTCCACCGGGTTACTCACGGCAATTTTAATAACATGGTAACTGATTGTCAAAAGCGCGATAAAGGCGACAAGCGCTACCGAAACAAAAAATGCCGTAATCGAAAGTGGTTCTTTGTAGGCTCCAGGCATAGTTTTATAAATGTAAATTGCCGCCGGGCATCCAACCAAAATGGCAAAACCAAGCATACCGACTACTTCGGTCGATAATTGCCAGTAAATTGAACCGACTGAACTTCCCAGTACTTTTCGGACCCCAATCTCTTTGGTGCGGCGTTTCACTGTAAAAAGAATCAACCCGAATAGCCCGATGGTAGAAATGACTAACGTTACTACTGCAAAAAACATGAACATCCGTTTCATTGTCTGCCAGAATGGGATTGCCTCATCGAGGTAAAAGGCCACACCAAAATCTTTAAATTCAAATGGATCGTTTGGGAAAATAGTATTGAGTTCGCTGGTTACCAATGCCCTGGCTTTCTGCTCATCGCCAGTAAAACGTACACTCAAAAGCGTCGATCCTGAAATCACATTGTTGTTCAGGAACATGATGTAGGTTGGAATTGGGTTGTGAACCGAGTATGGATGAAAATCTTTTACGACGCCGATAACCGGGAAAGACTTCCCTTCCAAAGTAATCTGCTTGCCAATCGGATCGCTCCAGCCAAAAACCCTCAAAGCGGTTTCGTTTATGATGCAACCCTTATTATCAGCCGGGTATTCCTTTGAGAAATTGCGGCCATATAACATTTTCAGGTTAAAAGTCGGGACAAAATCATAATTCACATAGTTGCGGCTGATCATTACCTTTTCGTCGGGCGCGGCGTCTTCCCAATTCACATATCCGCCAATATTTCCGATAAAAGGAATGGTACTCGAAAACGAAATTCCAGCTATTTCCGGATGCTGCAACATCCGGGTTTTAACAGTTTCGAATTCCATCTTATCGCGAGGGTTGATCTCGGTATAAAGAATTTTTTTGCTGTCGAAGCCCAAATCTTTGTTCAGGATAAAATTAACGTGATTAAAAAGGATAAAACTAACGATGAGCATGAACAGGGAGATGGAAAATTGTGCAGCTACCAGTATCTTTTTGATACTGATTGAGTTTCCACCATTGCTGAATATCTTTCCTTTCAACACTTTAATCGGGTTGTATGCCGAAATGACCAGCGAAGGATACAATCCTGAAAGTACACCAACAAGCAAACTTACCAGCGAAATGAAGATCAGTAACTGTCCGTTGTCCCATATAGAAAAATCGATGTTCCGGTTCAGGATACGGTTTAACAACGGAAACGAAACCTGTGCAACAAAAAGCGCGATGATTGTAGCAAACAAGGTGTGTAGGATGGTTTCGGCCAGAAATTGAGAAGCGATGAGCTTTTTCGATGAACCAATGACCTTTCTAATCCCGATTTCTTTGCATCGTTGCGTTGAATTGGCCAGCGAAAGGTTCACATAGTTGACACTTGCCAGAATAAGAATTAAAATTGCGGCCAGTGAAAGAATTCCCAAGCCAATAATCGCGTCGGGTTGGCTGTTCGGCGAAATATGCAACTTTGAAAGTGGATGAAGGTAGGGTGAGCTTTTTTCAAAATTTCTTACATTCTTAAAGGCATCTTTAATCTTTGCATTTACGAGCTTTGGGTCAGCGCCTTTTTTCAGCAACACATAGTTATCGAACGAAATGCTGGTCCAGTTTTCACTATACGCCGGATCGCCGCTCAGTAACGGGTACGTTGGGATCGACACCAGATAGGTTGCTTTCAGGTTCGAGTTTTGTGGGAAATCTTTGTAAACAGCAGAAACAGTTGCCGGAAACCGTTTCCCAATGGTAACCTGCTTTCCAAGTGCATTTCCTTCCGGGAAAAGCTTTTTTGACAACGTTTTCGAAAGGGCAATGGTGCCGGGATCGGTAAGCGCATTGCTCTTATTTCCTTCAATAAGCTGAATGGTAAAAATATCGAAGATCGAGTTTTCGCTCCAATAGCCGTTAAGTTCGTACAACTGGCTGCCATCGGGAAGCGTAAAAAACTGTCCTGAACCTTTGGCCCCGCCCGAAACTTCGCGCATCAGCAAAACCTTTTCAACTTCTGGCACATCGGCCATTAAATGGTAACGATATGCTGCCGGACTATACGTGCAGAAATTGGTTGGGGACGAATCTTCCTGGCGGGTTTGTACCCTGTATATGTTGTCGTAATTCTCGTTGAATTTGTCGTAGTTAAGTTCGTGGCTGATCAACGCGCTAAACAGGATGAAGACAGCAAACCCGATTACCAGATTTGCCAGGTTAATCATTGTGAAGATCTTGTTGTGGCGGATGTTCCTGAGAATGTTGATGAAAAAATGTTTGATCATGGCTTTGAGTCTGTTGTTTTCTGGTTGTTTTATCTGGTTGTTGGGTTTCGAACATCCAGAACTATACCACAATGACAATCTATTAATAATCAGTATGTTTATTTTAAACTAGATCTCAATTCTGTCAAAATAATTTACAGAATTTGTATATTTATTTGTCATTTTATTCATACCTCAACGCCTCCACCGGGTTCCGCGTTGCTGCTTTCTCTAGCCTAAAGCGAGACCAACTCACGGTTAAATTCATTCATATCGTAAGCTTTCTACAGGGTTTTTTGTCGCTGCTTTCCATGATTGATATGAAACTGTTAGAAGCGCAATTCCCAAAGCCAGCACTCCCGCCAGAGCAAAAATCCACCAGCTTAGTTCTGTTTTGTAGGCAAAGTTTTCGAGCCATTTGTGCATAAGGAGCCAGGCTATTGGTGTTGAAACAACAAAAGCGATTGCAATCCACTTTATAAAGTTGGTATTCAGCATAACCATTACTTCCGAAATTTTCGCGCCATTCACTTTGCGGATGCCGATTTCTTTAATTTTCTGGTTGGCGATAAAGGAAATTAATCCGTAAAGTCCGAGCGAGGCAATCAGTATGGCAATTATGGCGAACAACCGGATAAGTTTAAATGAATTTGTCTGGCCGTTGTAAAAACCTGCTATTTTCTGGTCAAGGAAATTGTATTCAAAAATGGCATCCGGAAAAGTTTTTTCCCACTCTTCCTTTATCATCTTAATGGTGCTGTTGTATCCGGCTAAACTGGCAGTAACCGGATTAATTTTTACAGCAATTTCTTTGATATTGAAAGAAACATTGCTCAAAATAATATAATCCATTTCCTGTTGGAGCGATTGAGCATGAAAATCATCAACGACTCCAACAATGGTAAATTTTATGTCATCTCTGCCGTAGCTGAAGATTTCTCCAAGCGCTTTATTTGGGTCGTCAAATCCCAAAAGCTGGGTTAGTTTCAGGTTTACGATTGCTTCTCCTGAGTTTTTTCTTTCACTAACATTTTTACCGGCAATTAATTTAAGTTCATAAAGTTCGAGATAATTTTCATCGATAGTTTTTAAATTTCCATCATGCAGATCGGACTCAATTGTCGGATAGTTAATGCTGTTACTTACTCTCCAGTCCGCCATCGGGCCTGCAGCTTCGAAAGTGATATTTTTGATTTCAGGAGACTTTAAAAGGTTCGATTTTAATACTTCCAGCTTATTTGTAGTTGTTTGGGGCAATGGCGCAATCAGTACCGCTTCTTTGTTAAATCCTAAATCGGCAGTGAAAAAATAGTTGATTTGTTTTTGCATGATCAGAGTTCCGGTTATTAAAACCAGGGAGATAACAAATTGGCCAATTACAAGAATACTTCTGACTGATATTGAGCCCGGGTTGTTTCTTGCAGGAAGTGAATTTTTCAAATTCCCAACAGGTTTCATGCCTGCCATAATAATGGATGGATAAATACCGGAAATGATTCCGATGATAAAAGTTGACGTAATTAAAAAAATAAGGGTCCCCGGACTTTTTAGCATTTCCAGGTTTAAACGGTAACCAAGTATATCTTCGAGGTAGATAAACAAAAAGTGCGCGACGGCTACTCCAATCAATGCTGCGATATATGAAATTAATATGGTTTCTCCCATAAACTGGAAAATCAGTTGGAGTTTACTTACGCCGGTAATTTTTCGCACACCAATTTCCTTAAATCTTTTCGACGATTGTGCGGTGGATAAATTGATAAAGTTAATGGAGGCCAAACCAATGACGAATAACCCGATAAGACCAAGTATAAACAGTGCTTTTTCAGGAACCCGCCGGTGCCCATAGTTCCCGGCCTTCCCCGAATGCAGTTCGGATAAGGGCTGCAAAACAAATTTTTGTTTAACCGGCGACTCACCGCCAATGTATTTGGCAGAAAAAGAAGCAAGCTGGCCTTCAAAATCAGCCCGCGAAATTTCGTGGGGCAAAAGCACGTAACAATTGGTGGCAGAATTGTATTCCTGCCAGTCGGTGCCATTGTTGAAATAGGGGTTTGAAGCAGTCTGACTTTTGTAATCGGCAATAATCTGAAAAGGAAGATCGGTATTTTCAGGTGTATCGGCTATTACGCCGGTTACCCTGAAAACGGTTTTATTGTTGATAGTTATGGATTTGCCCAACGCATCAGCCACATCCTCCGGATTCAGTTTGAAATATTTTTGTGCCAGTGACGAGGTGATTACAACACTTCCTGTATTTGATAATGCATTTTGAGGATTTCCGGCCAGAAAATCGAAATCAAATATTTTAAAAATCTCCGGTTCAGCATAAGCCAGCCCTGTTTTCTCCTGATATCTGTCAACGTTTCCGTTGCTGTTTTGAATGGCAATCTGACCCTTTTCAGCAAAGAAGGTCATTACCGCGTTAACTCCTGAAAATTCATTCCGAATGGCTGCACCGAGCGGATGTGCCTGTCCTTCCGAATACACAATTCCTTCTGCCGGAGGCTCTAGCTGGTTAATAATCCGATAGATATTCGAATAGTTTTTATGGTATTGGTCGAATCCCGATTCGTAACTGATTATTTTGTAAATAACCAATCCACACGCAATTCCGATGGCCAATCCGACTATATTAATGGCTGCATAAACCTTATTACGGGTTAGTTGGCGCCATGCAATTTTGATAAAATTAGTTCCCATTTTTCTATTTTTTCTGTTTCTATTCGTACCTCAGCGCCTCCACCGGATTTTGTGTAGCCGCCTTCCAGCTTTGCCAACTCACCGTCAACAGAGCAATCACTAACGCAAGTAAACCGGCCAGGGCAAAAATCCACCAGCTTAGCGGGGTTTTGTAGGCAAAACTTTCGAGCCATCTGCTCATAATATACCAGGCAATTGGTGTGGCAATTACGAAAGCAACAGAAATCCATTTCAAAAAATCTTTGCTTAGCAGTACCATAACTTCTGAGACTTTAGCCCCATTTACTTTGCGAACGCCAATTTCCTTGGTGCGCTGTTGAGTCGAAAAGGTAACCAATCCAAATAATCCCAGGCACGAGATTAATATGGTGATAATCGTAAAAGAATTTATAATTCGGTAAGTGTTGGCATCAGCAGCGTAATTGCTTTCAAAATCCTCATCAAGGAAACTGTATGAAAATGGCTCGTCAGGAATCACCGATTTCCATACCTTTTCAAGAAAAGGGAGGACTTCACTGACATCGGAAGTAGTCGTGTGTGCGATGATATAATTAAAATCAGAATCATTGTTCAGAAAAAATGCGTAGGGCTCGATAAGCTGGTGTAAATCGGCAAAATGAAAATCTTTAACTACACCAATAATTTCAACAGAGGCGCTGGTATTATTCCCTGAATTAAAATTAAGTTTCTGTCCTATCGCTTTATCGTAAGGAATCGAAAATTTCCTTAAAGTAGCTTCATTCACGATTATCCGGAAATGGCTATCTCCGGAGAATTCTTCCGAAAACATTCTTCCGGCAACCAATTCGAA
>JAIBEY010000032.1 GCA_019459525.1 Prolixibacteraceae bacterium | reverse complement strand
AAGGATACAGTGTGGAAGCCGATTTACGCAACCCGGTCGCCATGCTCGAAAAAGTCAAACAATACAATCCGAGCAACAGATTGTTCTCTACTACTTCGCTTGAACTAAAACCAATCAGCGGGTTGAGTGTAAAATCAGATTTTTCAATCGATATTACCAATACCCGGAATGAATCGTTTCAGAAAAGATTTCTGGAACCCGGACGAACGATTGACCAAAACTACAGAAGAATAGGGAATACCCTATACAAAGGGTGGATATGGGAAAATATTGCAACTTATTCGAAATCGTTTAACGAAAAACACCAACTCTCGGTGGTTGCCGGATTTACCATGAACAAACGAAACAATCGTTACAACTGGACCGGAATGCGGGGTTATTCTTTCGAAGAAGAACACTATACCACTTTCCTGAATGGTACCGACTGGACTACCGATAAACCGCAGGAGGACATCTGGGAAGAGTCATCTATTTCTGTTTTGGGTCGTGCTTCTTATTCGTATGCCGACCGGTATTTCTTGAACGGAAGTATCAGACGTGATGCTTCATCCAAGCTAAACCCTGATAATAATTCAGATGTATTCCCATCTGTTTCAGGGGCATGGAAGATTTCTTCCGAGTCGTTTATGAAAGAGATTGAAGCCATCAGCTTTTTAAAATTACGGGCAAGCTGGGGACAGGTAGGAAATATTAATTCTGTTCGCCGCTTTATCTATGCACCTCCATATCAGTTAACCGGATGGCCATTGTTTTTGGGTCAAAATGGAGAGAACCAGGCTTTCGGTATATATCAACCAACAATTGCCAATCCAGATCTGAAATGGGAACGCACGGAACAAACGAATGTGGGGTTGGATATTTCATTCTTTAAAAACGCATTGAATCTTTCTGTTGATTACTTTAATAAACGTACCAAAGATTTGATTGAATCAATGCCCGTAGCTTCAGTTGCCGGTGTTGCATCACCTCCCGAATTTAACGTTGGAGAGGTTCAGAACAAAGGTTTGGAATTCACCTTATCGTACAACAAAAAAGTTGGAGAGGTTAACCTGAATTTCTCGGGTAACTGGAGTTTGCTGGATAACGAAGTGGTGAGCATTGGAGCTACTAAATTTATCTCACACACGAATGGCGTCAATTCATTGAACCCATTGCAGTCAACAGCAGGTCAGCCCTGGTATTCGTTCTACCTGATTGATGCTGTTGGTATTTTCCAGACACAAGCAGACGTTGATAATTATGTATGGACCGATCCTAATACGCAGGCTAAAACAAAAATTCAACCTTCGGCAAAACCGGGCGACCTGAAATTCGCTGACTATAATAACGATGGCAAAATTAATGATGGCGACCGCCAGTACATGGGAGCATATGATGTTCCGGATTTAAGCTACGGATTTAATTTTGGAGCCGAATGGAAAGGTTTTAGTGTTAATATGATTTTTCAGGGAGTTGCCGGTGTTAACATTTTTAATGGTGTAAAAGCCATGACTTATACTGGTTCGAAAGGCTGGAATATGAGTACCGATGTGTTAGAATCGTTTGACTATAATCCAAATTCAGGAATTCCTCGTCTTGCTGTGGTTGAAGATCCAAACGGAAACTACTCGAAAGTCTCCGATTTTTTCCTCGATAAAGGCGACTACCTGCGTTTGAAAAATTTAAATATAGCCTATACATTGCCCAACGATTTTGTAAATCAAATTGGACTAACCAACAGTTCTTTCCGGATTTATGTAAATGCTGAAAACTTAATCACTTTCACTAAATACAAAGGATTCGATCCTGAAGTTGGCAATTTGGGTATCGATACAGGAAGATATCCTGTTTCCCGTATGCTTAGTGTAGGTCTTAATGTATCATTCTAAAAACATTTTAATGTGAAACGAGCCACGGGAATTACATCTCGCACAAGAGAATAGTTATTGGCGAGTTCCATGTGGCAATTAAAAAATAAATTATAAACACATGAAAAAGAATATTTTATATACATCCGTTTTAGCGTTGATACTGACTTTTACGTCGTGTAACGATTTCCTCGAATTCGAACCGTACGGGCAGCCCAATCAGCTTAATAATATGACTGACGGGCAAGCCATGCAAGCTGTTTATGCCTTATTTGACTGGCAATACCGCGAAGGAACCACCGGACGCGGATTCATGTGGTACGAGAACTGTAGCGATAACCTCATTACAGGGCGTACTCAGGCTGAAGCACAGAACATTAAAAATTTTGTGGATAATGGTTCCAGTGGTCGCGATGTAAGGGATAACTGGCCCAAAATGTATGAGACCATTAAATATGCCAATGAATTGATCAAGTCGGCTCCAAATGCAACTAAACTTTCAGAAAAGGTAAAGAATAATGTGCTGGGTCATGCTTATTTCTGGAGAGGTTTTTCTTATTTATGGTTAGCTCCCTGGTATGGCGATAACGGCCCCAACGGAGGTATTCCAATTGTTACTGAAGAAACAAAACTGGAAGATATTGACGTTGTCAGACCAAAATCAGTACTCGATAATTATAAGATGATCATCGAAGATTTGCAAAAAGCGGCCGATTTACTTCCCTGGTTCGATGAGATTCCGGTTGCCAATCGCGGATTGATCCATAAAACAGCGGCCTGGGCATTAATGGCTCGCACTGCGCTTTATGCTGCCCAGTACGATAATAGCTATTATGCCAAGGTGGTTGAATACAGTGATAAGATCATTAATTCAGGAAAACATGCGTTGGTACCAAAATATACCGATGTTTTCATGTCAAAAAACAATTGGAGCTCTGAGTATATTCTGAGCGTTACCAGCACTGAGATTGATGGTTCCAAATTTCCCGGAGTTATTTTTCAGAACGGAGGATTCGGTTATTACAATACTTGGGGATATTACCAGCCAACTCTTGAACTTTACAATGCCTTCGAACCCGGAGATAAAAGGTTAAAAGCAACTATTGCAGCACCTGGCGATACCCTTCAGTTTATTGGTAAACAGATTATCTGGGCAGTGAATCCTTCATCGGTATCAAGCCCGTCAGCGATGACTTTCTGTAAATATCTTGATCCTTTTAAAACTGCGGATTGTGTTGGTAAAACGGTTAACCCGAATAGCGACAATGGTACAACCGATTTGAATATTCCCTTGGTTCGGTACTCCGATGTGTTGTTAATGAAAGCAGAAGCTCTAATCTGGCAAGGTAAAAATGGAGATGCTCCTCTAAATTTGGTACGTGCCCGTGCCGGACTTCCTGCAAAAACCAATGCGACTAAAGCCGATCTAAAAAACGAACGCCGTTGTGAGTTTGCTCTTGAATTTGGAGTTTTCCGCCACCTCGATTTGGTTCGTTGGGGCGATGCAAAAGCCGTTTATGCCCAACCTTTACACGGATACAAAGTAACATTGGCCGACGGTAAAGTCTCGAAACTCGATGTTATTGAAGTATGGCCGGCACGTACATTTGACCCGGCTAAGCATCATGTATTTCCGATTCCGGCCCGCGAAATCGCAAAAGG
>JAIBEY010000113.1 GCA_019459525.1 Prolixibacteraceae bacterium | reverse complement strand
CCCATCAACGAAGAAGCCTGGCACTGGTACCACGACCATATTGGCCGAAACCGCTGCCCCATTGTTGACACCTGGTGGCAAACCGAAACCGGCGGAGTGATGATCAGTCCGTTACCCGGAATTATTCCGACCAAACCATCGTTTGCCACTTTACCCTTACCAGGCATACAACCCATTATTGTTGATGCTGAAGGCAAAGAACTACTTGGCAACAGTGTTAAAGGAAACCTTTGCATTAAATTTCCGTGGCCGGGAATTGCCCGAACCATTTGGGGCGACCACGAACGGTTCAGGCAAACATATTTTTCCTCATTTAAAAACCTGTATTTTACCGGAGATGGCGTGCAACGCGACGAAGATGGCTATTACCGCATCCTGGGCCGTGTTGATGATGTGATTAACGTTTCGGGGCATCGCCTGGGAACTGCTGAAATAGAAAACGCCATCAATGCCCACCCACTGGTGAACGAATCGGCTGTTGTGGGTTATCCTCACCCAATTAAAGGACAAGGAATTTATGCTTTTGTAGTTTGTGGCGAACTTTCAACCGGAGGTGAAGAAGGTATCCGGAAAAGTATCAAAATGGCTGTGACCAATATGATTGGTCCATTTGCACGGCCAGACCTGATTCAGTTGGTTCCCGGATTACCGAAAACGCGTTCAGGAAAAATCATGCGCCGCATACTTAGAAAGGTTGCTGAAGGAGACGCCTCGAATCTGGGCGACATTACTACCCTGCTCGACGAAGAAGTGGTTGTAAAAATTATTGATGGGGCCTTGGTGGAGGTGAAACGATAGCAGAACTGCATAAAAAAGAAACGAGATAGTTGCAATCCGATCTTCAGCTTGCAACGATCTCGTTTTACATTTAAATTTTTACCTACAGAATTTTCAGGGTAAAAAAATATCAGACAGCATTTAGTCCTTCAAATAATCGATCTGAACCAAATCGTTCCAGATTGGGTCTTTGGGTGGTTTAGCTACAATTTTTACAGGCTCTTTGGTTACCGGATGAATAAATTCAATTTTCCGGGCGTGTAAATGGATTCCGCCATTTTCGTTACTTCGCGCTGCTCCATACTTCAGGTCACCTTTAATATGCAGCCCAATACGATTAAGCTGGGCGCGGATCTGGTGATGGCGCCCGGTTTTCAGATCGATTTCGAGCATGTGAAAATGATTGAGGGTAGCCACATGACGGTAATGCAAAATAGCCTCTTTCGATCCTTTGCGCTCTTTGTTATGGGCGTGCGATTTATTTTTTTCTTCGTTCTTTAAGATCCAGTGGTGTAAAGTTCCTTCTTCCTCGTCCGGAAGTTTATCAACCACCGCCCAATACGTTTTTTTCATCGTGTCCTTATCCTGAAACATTTCATTCAGGCGGGTAAGGGCTTTACTGGTTCGGGCAAAAAGCACCACCCCCGAAGTCGGTCGGTCGAGCCGGTGAGGCGATCCAAGCCAGGCTTCTCCGGGTTTCTTATATTTTATCCGGATGTATTCTTTAACCTCATCGATTAAAGTTACATCACCACTTTTGTCGCCCTGGACAATCTCGCCACATGCCTTATTAACGGCAATAATATGATTGTCTTCGTAAATGATTTCCATCTTCAGTATTTTAATTTATAAACAGCAAGTCATAGCGCAAAATGGCAGTTGGCTTGAAATGTCAGATGTTTCAGGTTGCGTGTTTCGGGTTAGAAAAACCCGAAACAATCAGTACTGCTCCCGTTCGTTTGGAAAATCTTTGGATTTAACATCCTGAACGTAATTGTTGACGGCTCCCTTAATCTCTTCGGCCAGGTTTAAATATCTTCTCAGAAAACGCGGAGAGAATGATTGAGTTAAACCAAGCATATCGTGAATAACCAAAACCTGACCATCAACTCCTCCTCCAGCACCAATCCCGATTACCGGAATTTTAAGTTGCTGTGCAACTTTGGCACCCAATTCTGCCGGAATCTTTTCCAGAACAATGGCAAAACATCCGGCTTCCTCCAATAGTTTGGCATCTTCAATCAATTTTTGTGCTTCCACTTCTTCTTTGGCGCGAACCGTGTAAGTTCCGTATTTATTGATCGACTGCGGCATGAGTCCCAAATGTCCCATGACTGGTATTCCAGCCGATAAAATTCGTTCCACCGATTCGATGATTTCTTTACCGCCTTCTACTTTTACAGCGTCGGCATGAGTCACTTTCATAATTTTTATAGCAGAGTTCAGCGCTTCGAGCGAGTTTCCCTGGTAGGTGCCAAAAGGCATATCCACAACTACCAATGCACGGTTTACTGCTTTTATCACCGATTTTCCGTGGTAAATCATCTGATCGAGCGTGATGGGCAGCGTGGTTTCGTTACCAGCCATCACATTAGAAGCTGAGTCGCCTACCAAAATAATATCGATACCGGCTTCATCAACTAATTTGGCCATGCTGTAATCGTACGAGGTGAGCATCGCAATCTTTTCGCCTTTCAGTTTCATTTCCGAAAGCACATGAGTGGTAACCCGCTTTATTTCTTTATGGACTGACATCGTTTTTCGTATTTAATTGGGCTACAAAAGTAAGAATTTATAGATTGATGTGTTGGTTTTATTTTAGTCTGTTGATTCTCATTATTTAGGAGTGTTAAAAAGCAGACTTTCTGATGACAAATATTTAATATTATGAATGATTTAGGTATTGTTTTTGTTCAAAAAAAACTCATCCACGTTTACTAAAAACCAAAAATCATGAAACAAACATTGGCAATTCTTGGCATTCTTGCAGCCCCCTTGCTGGGCAATACTCAGGATAAAAATTTTGATCTATCGAAGTACAAATTTCCAGACTACAAACGACACGAATTGGAATTGTATTTTAACTCAAACGGCTCAAGTGATAGCTATTATTCAGTGATTCCGGCAACTGGCAACTATGATGGAACAAAATACGATAGCTCACGTTCGAACTTTAATTCAAATTTGAGACTAGCTTACAATTTTAAATATCTATCCCGTAAACAAATTGAAAATCACACTTTATCCTTTAGTGGAGATATTAACTATTTAAAGAACAAAAATGAGGAGGAAATTACTAAAGAATTTCAGCCACAATTACATTTGAGCGCTGTGGGATATAAAAGGACATATCTAACTGAAGACCGATACTTTATAGAAGGTATTTATGAAACTTATGTCGATGCTACTTCCAAAAAAATAACGTACACCCATTTGGATGCTAATGATGACCTTAAAAGTAATTCATTTAGATTGTCGGCAGGGGTCGGAGCAGGAATTGGCAGAATCGAACAAGTGGGCGATCTTTTCCAAGGCTACTATATGCTCGAAAAATTGCAACAACAAAATTCACTAAGTCGAGAATCAAGGGCCGAAGATATTTTTGAATTTGCAAGGCAAATCTCAAAACTGAAAAACAAACGTTTTTTTGATTACAGACTTCGAAGAATAGAAGAACTTCAAGCTTTGGATTCCATATTACATTCGCAAAATCTGATTGAACACAGCGACATTTCCTATTTTGCCACATTAAATGATTATTGGAGTTATGGTAGCTTTTGGGAACGAAAATCAGGAAGAGAATTAAAAATAAATCTTTCACCAGAGGTTTCACGAAGCTATTCCCATTCTGAGAGTTATTCTGAATCACCAATTAAAAC
This sequence comes from Prolixibacteraceae bacterium, assembly GCA_019459525.1. Lineage (GTDB taxonomy): Bacteria > Bacteroidota > Bacteroidia > Bacteroidales > Prolixibacteraceae > Aquipluma. The sequence goes on along the minus strand of JAIBEY010000113.1, from coordinate 10,270 downwards.
AAATTTAGTTTCAAAAATACTATTTGATTGCTCCAAACAATTGAATCTTAATTGGGAACGAAATATCCATATTAATTTAATAAACACAACATTGCTGGCAAAAAATGGAGATGTGCCAGACAGTTATCCAGGGAACCTAATAGGAACTAATACTTCATTCGGTTACGGTTTTTTCCCAGATTCCAGAACTCGGTTACAATTCTCAGGAAAATATTCAGGATATGAAAGTTTGTATTATGAAGGAGAAAACGTGACAAAAAATTGGATGAATAACTTCAGTTTAAATTTCGAGGCAAATTATTTTATATCTCCCCAACTTCAAATTACCGGAAATTTTAGTGGAAATTATTGGTTCTCCGAACATAATTCGTCGCATGGACATAATACAAATTTCAATCTCGGATTCCGTTATGCGATCTTCTAATCTCCCATAACAACGAAGAAGCCGGTTTAATTGAACCGGCTTCTTTGTTGTTATACCCTCAGAAAAATATTCTTTTTATACATGTAATAGAGCAACATCCAAACGACCATGATGCTGCCTGCCGCACTAATAACCGGTTCAATGTCTCCCAGCAGCACTGTCCAGCCGAAAAGCAATTTGCTGTTCACATCAACAAAACGGTGAAAAAGGTAAATAAAGATCGAATTCATCCCGATTACGCGAAAGAAAAACGACCATTTTTTCCAACCTTTTACATCAATGATCCAATAAAACGACATCATTAGCAAAAAGCCGATTCCACTGGTAAGTAAATTAAACGGCACGGTCCAACAAGCTTTAATGATGGGGTAAAAGGTACTGAGTGCCAAAGCCAATGCAATTACAGAAACTCCAACCAGTGAAAGCATTTTTATTTTTTGCTGATCGTTTGTCGATTTTTCGCGAAGGAAATGACCTGCAAACGAACCCATCAGTGTCACTGATACAGCAGAAACAATACACAACAAACCTTCGGGATCGAAAACTTTTCCATGCAACCGACCCGGCAACAACATCCGGTCGAGATACCCATTGACACAACCTTCAGGAGTTAGCACGCCAGCCCCAACACCCGGAACAGGTATAAGCAGTTGAACAATTGAAATCCCGGCCAAAATTCCACCTAACCAATACAACCGTTGTTTGAAGGATTTGGTATAAATAACAATTAAGGCTGCAAACATGTATCCCAGACCAATCTGCCCCAGAACACTGGCAAACCTCGGATTTTCAAATCCATTGCTGAATACACCGTTATAAATGAAACCCAACAAAACCAGGATAAACCCACGGCTAACTGCTTTTTTTGCAAGTTCAACCTGAGGTACTTTCTTCTCAAGTTTCGAGACCAGCGCAAAAGGGATGGCAACCCCGCTAATAAACATGAACAGAGGGAAAATCAGGTCATAAAAATGGAATCCGTTCCATGGTACATGTTCCATTTGTTCAACAACGGGTTCGAGCCAGGAAGCACCGGTATATTGGGCAAAAACGGTCACCAAATAACTTCCTCCGGTAATCCAGAACATATCAAATCCGCGCAAAGCATCAAGTGAAAATAGGCGTTCACGTGGAACGGCCTGTGTGGGTTGGTGTTTCATTGAGTTATTGATTTAGATGGGCTGAAAGTAATGATTTCAGAAATTAGATTGATCGTTTGTTCCTGATTTTTTCTGAAACAAAAAATGACAAATTCAATGACACGCAAGATCAGTCCATGACAATTAATGACATCATAAACACGCCCATCCGCTGTCTTTTTGTCACGCATAGTGTCAGAATAAATCGCTGTAAAATGATTCAGGTGTCAATTTTGCCAGATTTTTGCCAGCCGGGTTTATGGCACAGCGATTGATTAGAACAGCTCGTGTTTAACTTTTAAAGAAAATAACAAGTTTAAAAATATCATAAAATGGGAAAAATTATTGGAATTGATTTAGGTACCACCAACTCGTGCGTATCTGTTATGGAAGGTAACGAGCCCGTTGTTATCCCAAACAGCGAAGGTAAACGTACAACTCCATCAATCGTAGGTTTTGTTGAGAACGGTGAACGCAAAGTGGGTGATCCGGCCAAACGTCAGGCTATTACCAATCCTGCAAAAACGGTTTCTTCAATCAAACGTTTCATGGGCGAGAGTTTCTCGAACTTATCCAAAGAAATTCAGCGTGTTCCTTACACAGTGGTTCAAGGCGACAACAATACTCCACGTGTAGTTATTGAGGACCGCAAATATTCACCGCAGGAAATTTCGGCTATGGTACTTCAGAAAATGAAGAAAACAGCCGAAGACTATTTGGGTCAGGAAGTTACCGATGCAGTTATTACTGTTCCGGCATATTTCAACGATTCGCAGCGCCAGGCAACCAAAGAAGCTGGTGAAATTGCAGGTTTGAATGTTCGTCGTATCATTAACGAACCAACTGCCGCAGCATTGGCTTACGGATTGGATAAAATGCACCGCGAAATGAAAATCGCTGTATTCGACCTTGGTGGCGGTACTTTCGATATTTCAATCCTTGAATTGGGTGAAGGTGTATTCGAAGTAAAATCAACCGATGGTGATACTCACCTGGGTGGAGATGATTTCGACCAGACCATTATCGATTGGTTGGCTGCTGAATTTAAAAACGACGAAGGTATCGATTTACGTCAGGACCCAATGGCTTTGCAGCGATTGAAAGAAGCTGCCGAAAAAGCCAAAATCGAACTGTCAAGCTCAACCCAGACCGAAATCAATCTGCCCTATATTATGCCGGTAAACGGTATTCCAAAGCACTTGGTAAAAACGTTGACTCGTGCGAAATTCGAACAATTAGCCGACAAATTGATCCAGGCAACCATGGAACCTTGCCGTAAAGCATTGAAAAATGCCGGCATACAGGCAAGTGAAATCGACGAAGTAATTCTGGTGGGTGGTTCAACCCGTATTCCTGCCGTTCAGGAAAAAGTACAGCAGTTATTTGGAAAAGCTCCTTCAAAAGGTGTAAACCCTGACGAAGTGGTAGCAATTGGCGCTGCTATTCAAGGTGGCGTATTAACCGGTGAAGTAAAAGACGTGTTGCTGCTCGACGTAACTCCGCTTTCACTTGGTATTGAAACAATGGGTGGAGTAATGACTCGTTTGATCGAATCGAACACAACAATCCCGACCAAGAAAACAGAAACATTTACTACTGCCAGCGACAATCAACCATCGGTTGAAATCCATGTGCTGCAAGGCGAACGCCCTATGGCAAACGGGAACAAAACCATCGGCCGTTTCCACCTCGACGGACTTCCACCAGCAATGCGCGGAGTTCCACAAATTGAAGTGATGTTCGACATTGATGCCAATGGTATTTTGCACGTAACAGCTAAAGATAAAGCCACAAATAAATCACAGTCGATTCGTATTGAGGCCTCTTCGGGCTTGACCGATGCTGAAATTAAACGGATGCGCGACGAAGCTGCTGCCAACGAAGCATCAGACAAAGCTGCCCGCGAAAAAGTGGACAAACTGAACCAGGCTGACAGTCTGATTTTCCAGACCGAAAAACAGTTGAAAGAGTTTGGCGACAAATTGCCAGCGGATAAAAAAGCTCCGATTGAAGAAGCATTAGGTAAACTGAAAACAGCCCATGCATCGCAGGACATTGCTGCCATTGATGCAGCAACTGCTGAACTGAACGCTGTTTTCCAGGCCGCATCGCAAGAAATGTACAATGCACAGGCCGGTAGCGCACAGGCTGATCCAAATGCAGGTCAACAAGCCAACGCAGGCGGAAGCAACAACAAACAAGACGGCGAAGTAACTGATGTTGACTTTGAAGAAGTCAAATAAAAAAGATTGAAGACTGAAGTCGGAAGGCCGAAGTACAAATAGATATAAAAGCCCTGTCGGAATTCTGGCAGGGCTTTTTTAGTTATTGGATTAGTGATCAGGTGACCTTGAGTTACCTGATCACTAATAGAACCCTACAAATTATTTCAACCGGATTTTTGTATCCAGTTTTTCGCCGTCAGGTTTGTGTTTCATCCGCTCCGGAATGTTAGCCAGTACCGTCTCTTTAAAAACATGAATCAACTTTTCTTTGCTGTGTAACCGCGACAAAGCCATACTAATTTCGCGAAAGGGAACCGGCGCTGCAATCGGTTTTACCATTTCTTCCAATTCAGCCGGAATGCTGATCGTTGCCAGTTCAGGAATAAATGTGATTCCGTTTTTGCTTTCCACAATACGGCGCAACGACTCTATGGAATTGGAAACGTAACGCAGCTGTCCTGAAAAATCCGGATTGGTTACCGGACAAATAGCATTCGCCTGATTCTGAAAACAATTTCCTTCGTGCAAATACCACAATTCCTTCGGATTTATTTCGCTCGCATTCACTTCGTCAAGCGCGAAAAACGGATGAGCATCCGACACATATAAAAAAAACTTTTCGTAAAAAAGAGGTTCAAATTTGGCCGGGGCATTTAAAGGAGTCGATAAAATTCCTGCATCCAATTCACCCCGGTTAAGCCGTGAAATAATTTCTTCGGTAACAATTTCCTGAATTTCGATTTGCAGTTCGGGATAATTCCTGTTTAGCTGACCAATGAATAGCGGAACCAGGTAGGGCGATAGTGTAGGAATGATGCCTACCCGAAGTACCCCTTTTATTTGGCTGCCAAGTTCCATACTCAGGTTATTCAGCGATTCGGTCATCAACACAATTTCACGTGCCTTTACTACAAACAATTCACCTTCCGGAGTTAATTCAAAGGGTTTTCGGCTGCGATCAATGATCTTAAAATCCAGCTCATTTTCCAGGTTCTGAATCTGAAGGCTTAACGCCGGCTGAGTTAAGCCAAGCTTTTGTGCTGCTGATGAGAAGCTTCCGGCTGCTACCGTTTCCAAAACGTATTTAAGCTGATTAAAAGTCATCTTCAGTATAAGTTTAATTAATAGATATATAAAATTAATAAATACTGCTGATATTATCTTTGAATCATCAAAATAATAGAATAACAAACCAAAAAATCATAGAAAATGAAAACTTCAGTAGAAAACACCACAGTAGCAAACGCAGTAAGCGAACAGTTAAATCAGTTATTAGCCGACTATCAGATTTATTATCAGAACCTAAGAACATTGCATTGGTATGCCAAAGGCCGGACTTTTTTCGCCCTCCATGCCAAGTTTGAAGAGTATTATAACGAGGCTTCGGAAGTGGTTGACGAATTGGCCGAACGGGTTTTAATGTTGGGAGGAAAACCAATTCATTCGTTTGCTCAATATATTCAGGCAAGTCGTTTGGCCGAGACCGAAGCCATCTCGGATGGAACCGCAGCCGTTAATGTAGTTTTGGCAAACAGCGAACAGTTGCTAAATGCAGTAAAAGAAACCTTTAAATTGGCCGGAGACGCCGGAGATGAAGGAACAGTTGCTTTATTGAGCGGATTAATCGGAAGTACCGAAAAACGGATATGGATGTTGAAATCGTTCCTTCAGTAAAAAGAACAGATGGAAAGACCAAAATGTAAATGAGGTCTGATAGCAAGGACCCTGCCGGATTTCCGGCGGGGCTTTTTGCATTTATGAGGTTTAGTAAAATTTATTTCAACTCTTTCCGGTAGCAAATGCTTTCTTCCATGCCTGCATATTGCCCGTAATTTTCGGTAAGTAAATAACCAGCAATTGTGTACAGCCTGATCGCTTCAACCTGTTTGTGCCCGGTTTCCAGAACTGCCGCAGTATTACCTTCTTCAATGGCCCAGGTTTCCAACTCCTGAAGCATTCGGGCCGCAAGTTGTTTGCCACGCATTTCGGGCAAAACAAACATGCGCTTCATTTCAACCGTATGGTCATCAAATCGTTTGAAGCAACCGCAACCAACAGGTTTGCCTCCCCAATAAATTACGATAGCATGTTTAATTTTGTCGATCTGGTTGTATGGCCGGTACTTTAGCTGGGCTTCACCGTTTCGCTGGTAAAGATCTTCGTCGAGGGCATTAACCATTTTCCTGAAGTCAGGATGATCGCTGGTGGTGCGAATAAATTCGGGTGATTGAATGGGTTGCATAAGTAGTTTTTTACGGACATAAAAATAGAGTTTAAAACTATATCTTAAAATGAGAAATTCCGAAATCCGTTTCCGCCAAATAAATCCATAACTTAGTAGCTTGTAAAAATTGTAAAAACATGCGTGGATTGATTATCTCTTTATTATTCCTGATTTCAGGAAGTTTATTGGCACAGAATACAGTAAATCAGACTGATGCTCAGGGTCGAAAACAAGGCTACTGGACAAAAAAAGATTCGGAAGGCAAAGTTATTTACCAGGCAACATTTAAAGACGATAAACCTGTTGGTGAAATGAAACGTTTTCATCCGAACGGGAAGCCCATGGCGTTAATTACTTTTACTGAAGGGAGTGAACTTTCGGATGCCCAATTGTTTGATGAACGGGGAAAGTTGATTGCCAAAGGGAAATATGCCGGACAAAAGAAAACCGGAGAATGGACCTATCTGCTCGACACCAAAGTGGTAAGTACAGAGAATTACCTTAACGGACAAAAAAATGGTATTTGTAAACGTTATTACCAAACCGGCGAATTGCTCGAAGAATCGAACTGGCAAAATGATAAATTACATGGTATTTATCGCAGCAGTTTTCAGGATGGGAAACCTTTTATGGAATGTAAATATGCTGAAGGCAAGCGAAACGGAGTGTTTAAAACCTGGTTCCCCAATGGCGTGCTGGAACTTGATGGCTTTTACACCAACGATGTGCGCGACAAAGAATGGAGATATTTTGACGAGGCAGCAAAGCTGCTTTATACCTTGAAGTTTGACCTCGGAACGTTATTGAATCCGGAAGTTCAGGACAGCATTGATGCCGAAAAAGAAGGCATTTTTAAAACCAAAGCTGATCATATTCCTGATCCGGAAAAATTTATGCAAAACCCGGAGGAATACATGCAGATGATGAAAGTTCGCTAGGTTCCAATAGGTATTTTCCAGCGGTCTGACGATTAATTACGGTGAATTCCTCGGGCAATTCAGGAACAAATGGTAAACTGATGAAAAAAATACTGATACTTTTAGTGACCATATTACTGAGCGGAGTCGTTACCTTTGCTCAGGATATCACCCAAAGTTACTATTGGGTTAAGCTGAGAGATAAAAAGGGAACGCCATTCCTGGTCAGCAAGCCCGAAGAATTTCTGTCGCAGCGAGCCATTGACCGGCGTAACAGGCAACACATCATCATCGACGAAACAGACCTTCCCGTTTCTCCGGTTTATCTGGATAGCCTCACCAAAATCGGGATTGAGATTGTTCATACTTCGAAATGGCTGAATGGAGCCACCGTAAAGATTGCGGATACGATACCCATTCAGAAAATTAAAAACCTTTCATTTGTGGACTCGGTGCAACTTTCGCGTCCGGCACATCCGCTAAAATCGGCAAAGAATAAATTTAATGAAGAGGTGTCTCCTGCCGAATTGGATCCAGGCACTTACGGACTTTCCTTCAACCAGCTCAATCAATTAAACGGGCAGTACCTTCACAATCAGGGAATACGTGGGAAAGGAATTCAGATTGCAGCTTTGGATGCCGGATTTTGGCATGTGAATGAAATTGAAGCTTTTGATAATCTCCGGACTAATAAGCTTATCCTTGGCACCCGCGACATGGTTGACCCCAAGTCGGATTTTTATCAGCAACACACCCACGGCATGAGTGTACTTTCCTGCATGGGTGGCTATCAATCGGGGCAACTAATCGGAACAGCGCCCGATGCCGCATATTATTTGATCAGGACAGAAGATGCCGCAACGGAGTATTTGATCGAAGAAGACAATTGGGTGGCCGGTGCCGAATGGGCCGACAGCCTGGGTGTGGACGTTATCAACTCATCACTCGGCTATAACGAATTTGATGATCCGGATATGAACCATACCTATTCAGATATGAATGGACAAACGACACGTGTTACCCAGGGCGCCAATATGGCATTCCAGAAGGGGATACTGGTTGTTTGCAGCGCCGGGAACGAAGCAAACAATGAGTGGAAACAGATAATTGCACCTTCTGACGGGGTAAATGTACTGGCTGTGGCATCAGTTGACAAAGACGGTATTCGGTCTTCATTCAGTTCGGTTGGGCCCGCATTTGGCAGTGCAGTTAAACCTAACGTAGCAGCCATGGGAGGCGCAACTTATCTGGTAACTGGTAACGGTGTACTGGGATATTCAAACGGCACCTCGTTTTCGTCACCCGTTTTGGCCGGAATGGCAGCCTGCCTGATGCAGGCAAATCCGTATGCCAATGTGAAACAGGTAAAAACGGCCATTGAGCAAAGCGCCCATAAATACAGCAAGCCCGATTCTTTATTGGGTTACGGAATTCCTGATTTTGAAAATGCAGACAAATACCTAAAACTGAATACTGTCCAAAGAATTGAAACCACGAATACGTGGATGGTGCTACCCAACCCATTCAGCGACTATCTTTTACTGAAAAATCAGGAGCAAGGTCCCTGGAAGAATAGTACGATCAGCATTTTCAATCTTCAGGGAATTTTACTTTGGCAGTCTGGCTTCAATCCTGCCGGACAAATCTGGCTGGATAATCTGGCAACTTTGCCTGAAGGAATTTTACTAATGAGCATCCGTTCCGGAGAAAAAGAGGAGCGGTTTAAACTGATAAAAATTACGCGATGAGCGATCAGCAACTTTCTCTTTTCGAATTGCAGCAACGGGTAAAAGGGAGTCTGGACGATACTTTTTCGATGCCTGTTTGGGTGAAAGCTGAGATCAGTGAGATGACCACCAACCGCAGCGGCCATTGTTACCTCGATTTGGCCGAAACAGAGCCGGGAACCGATAACGTAATCGCCCGTTGCCGCGCTACCATATGGTCGTACACTTTCCGGATGCTTAAACCCTATTTTGAAACAACTACCGGACAGACTTTTTCTCAGGGGTTGAAAGTATTGCTTCAGGCCAAAGTAGAATACCACGAGGTTTATGGGTTTAGCCTGAATATTCGCGATATCGACCCGGTTTATACGTTGGGCGATTTGGCCAGGCAACGACGCGAAATCATTCGTCGGCTTCAGGATGACGGCGTTTTTGAAATGAACAAAGAACTCGAATTGCCGGAAGTTCCACAGCGAATTGCCATTATTTCGTCGCCCACAGCGGCCGGGTTGCAGGATTTTTTAGATCAGTTGCACACCAACCCACACCAATTTGTTTTTTATACCAAACTTTTTCAGGCAGTGATGCAAGGCAACGAAGCGCCGCGAAGCATTATGAATGCACTCGACCTGATTTATACCTACGAAGACAGTTTTGATGCCGTTGTGATTATTCGCGGTGGAGGAGCACAGCTCGATCTGGCGTGTTTCGACCAGTACGAACTGGCCTTCCATGTGGCACAGTTTCCACTTCCGGTAATTACAGGTATTGGACACGACAAAGATGACACCGTGATTGATCTGGTGGCACATACACGCATGAAAACGCCAACAGCCGTGGCCGAATTCCTGATTTCCGGGGCATTGCAATTTTCGCAGGAATTAAACGAACTCGAAAAACATTTCATGGAGTTGATTACCGATCAGCTCGATGACCACAAGAACCGGCTGAATGATGCGGCCAGTCAGCTCAACCTGTTGGTTAACCAGATGATTGTTTCTCAGCAAAACCGGCTCAACATAGCAGGTATTCATCTGGCCAACCGAACTGAAACATTCCTGAAAGACCAGCAATTGGCGCTGAAACAAGTGATTACTGAGACAAAAAATCAGACCAACAGGTTCGTCACCCGCCAAAACCATTTGTTGGATCGGTCAGGAAATAAACTGAATTTTATTTTCAGGGAACAGGTATTAAAAAATAAGAATTTGCTGAATCAGTTTCAACATCTGATAAAGATTCGGAGTTTGGAAACCATCCGGGCCGAAAAGAAAAATCTGAACTTGATTCAGGAAAAGCTGCGGTTGGTCGATCCGCAGAATATCATTAAGCGCGGCTATTCGCTAACTATGATCAACGGGAAAATTGTGAAATCGGTAAGTTTTGTAAAAGACGGTGACCTGCTTGAAACCCGTTTGAGCGATGGAACAGTTGAAAGCTTGGTGAAGAAAATAACCAATATTGAATAACCAATAAAGAAATTAGAAATAGGAACAAAAAAATAAAAAAGAGGTCACTGGTGTCTATTAAAAAATGTTAATTCAATTTAAAGTCCAAATGCAGTTGGCAATCGTTATCATCACTGTCATTATTTGTCATAGGCGCCAAGAGTTC
>JAIBEY010000111.1 GCA_019459525.1 Prolixibacteraceae bacterium | reverse complement strand
ATAAAAATGCCGTGAAAGTGGTTATTTCGGGTAACCGTCCTAATCCGGAGCAATTTGTAAATTATCCGGAGTTTATCTTTTTCGACGGACTTCTTACCCTGAAATACGACGGGCAACAAATCAAACGAATCGCCTTGTTTAGTGATAATCTGGCCAACCACACCTTGTGGAAAGGAGTTGGGGCGGTTCCTGAAAACGAATTACTAAAACTAAAGCAAGTGATCGGGTCGGTTCATAATCAGAACCTGAAAATCCGTTTCTGGAATGCCCCTGATACGCCGCAAGCCTGGCAAACATTTCAGAACCTGAAAGTTGATTTCATCAATACCGACCACATTCAACAATTGAAAGAATTCCTGACTAATAAATAGATTCAGGAGTATAGTGAAAGTCCTGAAAATTAAAAATTTTAATCTACTGATATGAATTCAAGACGCGACTTTTTCAGAAAAACGGCTATAATTGCCGGAGCTTCGGCCCTGCCAATCCCCAAAGTACTTGCTAAAGGCGATGATGTGGTTCAGACCTCGGCGACCACAACCGGAAAACTGCCGTATAAAAATACCTATGTCAAAAACGTATTTGTTGCCGAAAACGAATTTCGCAACGCCCGGCCGGGTATTATTGAATCGCCAGGATTCGAAAAAGCTCGCGGAATTTTGCCTGATCCGTTCTGGAAAGGCAATCAAACGGCGATTGATATGTACTGGAAAACTTGGGAAATAGCGTTTAAGAATATAAAAAATCCGGCGAAAGAATCGGGTTTTATCACCTCTTACATCGATACGGCCTACAACGGCAATATCTTTATGTGGGATTCCAATTTCATCACCTTATTTGCCCGTTACGGTTCGAGGGCTTACCCGTTCCAAAAAACACTCGATAATTTTTACGCCAAACAACATGCTGATGGATTTATCTGTCGTGAAATATGGGGAAATACAGGCGAAGATTGTTTCCACCGTTACGACCCGACCAGCACCGGGCCCAACCTGATTCCGTGGAGTGAAATGGAATATTTCCTGCATTTTGGTGAGTGGGACCGTATTCATAAAATATTCCCGGTTTTGGCTGCCTATTACCAATGGCTTAAACTCAACCGCACCTGGCAGGATGGCTCGTATTGGTCGAGTGGGTGGGGGACAGGAATGGATAACCAGCCCCGGGTTCCGAAAAACTATAACCCGATATTTACGCATGGGCACATGACCTGGCTGGATACTTGTCTGCAACAGCTTTTTATCGGAAAAATACTGGTTGATTTTGGTTTCTATGTGGAGCGCTGGCAGGAAATTGAAGACATTGAAGATGAATCGAAAGCGCTGAAAAAGCTGATTAAGGAAAAACTTTGGGATCCTAAAACCAATTTCTTTTACGACAAATATGCCGATGGCAGCTTGGGTACATTGCAAAGTATCGGAGCCTACTGGGCTTTGTGGAGCGACCTGCTGACCAAAGATGAAATGAGGGCATTTGTGGCTCACCTGTCCAATCCCGAAACATTCTACCGCAAGCATCCTGTTCCATCAATTCCGGCTAACCACGAAAAGTACCAGGCCGATGGGCGCTACTGGCAGGGTGGGGTATGGGCGCCAACCAATTACATGATCATTAAAGGCTTGCAACGCAACGGGTTTCATTCGCTGGCATTCGATCTGGCCACCAAACACCATCAACAGGTGGGGGAAGTATTTAAAAAAACAAACACGTTTTACGAATATTATGCCCCGGAATCGGCTGAGCCGGGTTTGCTGGCCCGCCCTGAATTTGTGGGCTGGACTGGATTGGTTCCGGTTTCTATCCTTTTTGAATCCATTTTTGGTATCAATCCCAATTTTATGAAGAAAACCATTGACTGGCATGTCAATCTCACCGAAGAACACGGCATTGACCGTTATCCGATTGGTCCCGACGGCATGCTCTCGCTGAAATGTGCTGCCAGGACTTCGGCCAAACAACGGCCATCCCTGGAAATCCATTCAAACCTGGAACTGAAACTTTTGCTCAGTTGGGAAGGTGGTTCAGAAACCATTCAAATTCAACCTGGAAATGATAAGATTTAGATGAGACATTACTTTTTCATAATGATACTTCTGGTTCTGATTTCCTTGGGCTGTCAGCAAAAGCGGCCAGTCGATCGGGTTGATCCGTTTATAGGGACGGGCGGCCACGGGCATACTTATCCGGGAGCGACTGTACCATTTGGAGCAGTACAGTTAAGTCCCGATACGCGTCGTGGCAATTGGGATGCCTGTTCGGGCTACCATCACAGCGATTCAACGATTATCGGGTTTTCGCATACGCACCTGAGTGGAACAGGATGTATCGACTTGGGAGATATCCTCTTTCATCCGGCAACAGAAAACATTCATGCGAAAAAAGAGGGATACATTTTTGACCCGCTTCCTTTTTCTCATAAAAACGAGTTTGCACAGGCTGGTTATTACTGGGTGAAACTGGATAACAACATTCAGGTTGAATTGACGGCCACCAGTCATACTGGAGTTCACCGGTATTCATTTCCTGAAAATGGTGAGCCCAAAATCATTATTGATCTGAGGCATTTGCTCGATAATGAAATAATCAAAGAGGCCGAATTTCAACAGAATTCAGGGGAAATTTCCGGTATGCGTTGCACTAAAGGCTGGGTCGATAATCAATACATCTATTTTGTGGCGCAGTTTTCAGTCCCTTTCGATGCTGAGTTTATGTCGAATGGCCAAACGGTTTCAGCATCCAAATCGCTGAATGGCCAAAATATTCAGGCCGTATTGTCTTTTCCTGAAATGAAAGGAAAATCGGTGGTGGTGAGAGTAGGTTTGTCGTCAGTGAGTGTCGAAAATGCGCGGCTGAATTTGCAAACCGAAGTTCCGGATTTCGATTTTGACCGGGTAAAAAACGAAGCAAAAGAGGGCTGGGACAAAGTACTTTCATGGTTCTGTGTTTCAGGTGGAACTTCGGAAGAAATAACCAATTTCTACACAGCAGTTTATCATGCAATGGTCGTTCCGAACCAAACCAGCGATGTAAACGGCGAATATCGCGGTGCAGATCAGCAAATCAGGAAAGCAGACAAAGGAAAAGTTTATTCCACCATGTCGCTGTGGGACACATTTCGCGCATGGAACCCAATGATGACAGTGGTTGACACCACGTTGGTCAACAACATGATCAATTCTTTTCTCGATTTTTACGATCAAACCGGCGAACTTCCCATCTGGCCTTTATCTTCAGGCGAAACAGGCACCATGATTGGCTACCACGCGGTTTCTGTTATTTACGATGCATTCAGCAAAAACATACGCGGATACGATGCTGAAAAAGCATTTGCGGCCATGAAAAAATCGGCGGAGAAAAATAGCAAGGGTACAACCCCATTTCTGGAATTGGGCTTTATCCCGGCTGACTCGAAACACGAATCAGTGTCGTGCCTGCTCGAAAATGTTTACGACGACTGGTGCATAGCCCAGATGGCCAAAGCGCTTGGACACATTGAGGACTACAATCAATACATCATCCGGGCAAAAATGTACCGGAATGTGTTCGACGGAAGTACTCGGTTTTTCCGTAGCCGCAAGAGTGACGGGCTTTGGGAAACACCTTTTAATCTGTTTGAAGTTGGGCGTGGCTACACCGAAGCAACGGCCTGGCAATACCGCTTTTTTGTGCCTCACGACATCAACGGACTGATCAGCCAGTTTGGTGGACAAAAGAATTTCACCGATGCGCTGGATTCTCTTTTTATAGCAAAATCTGCCACCGACGGACATCTTTCAGACATTACCGGATTAGTAGGACAATACGCGCACGGCAACGAGCCCAGCCATCATATGGCCTATTTGTACAGCTTTGCAGGTCAGCCATGGAAAACTCAGCAAATGGTTCGTCGCCTGCTGAAAGAAATGTACCAGCCCAAGCCCGAAGGTATTTCGGGAAACGAAGATTGCGGTCAGATGTCGGCTTGGTATATAATGAGCAGCCTGGGACTTTATCCGGTTTGCACCGGAAGTACGCAGTTTATTCTGAGTACGCCATTGTTTGAAAATGCAGTTGTGCGTCTTGCAAACGGAAAAGAACTGGAGATCACAGCCAACGATCCGGCGGAAAACATTTACATCAAAGAAATTTTCTGGAATGACAAGCCTGTTGTCGAAAATTATATCACCTACCAGCAACTGGCTGATGGCGGAACCTTGCGGTTTGTTCTCAATTCGGAACCAAACATGAAACGAGGCACTACTCCTGAAACATTTCCTTATTCTCTTAGCGAAATCGCTGAAGTTTCGGTACCGTTTGTTGCAAACGACATTTCTTTCTTCCACGACCAGGTGGCCGTGAATTGCGGAACAGCAACGCAGGACGCTGAAATACGTTATACATTAGACGGTTCCGAACCTTCTGAAAATTCACAGTTATACAGTAACCCATTTGTGCTGAATAATTCAACCACCATTAGACTGAAAGCACTCAAAAAAGGATTTGCTCCAAGTTCAACTGCTGTTTACTCGGCATCGAAGGCTATTTTCAGAGAGGCAGCACCAGTTAGGCTAGATAAAAACGGTGTCTGCTTTAAATATTACGAAGGCGACTTTTCAAAAACTTCAGAGATTGAAACAAAAGGGAAGCTAATTAAATCGGGTATCTGCGACAAACCTGAACTCTCTATGGCCCAGATTCCCGATCACTACGGATTCATCTTCAGCGGATTTATTAATGTTCCGGAAGACGGAGTTTACACATTTTTGACCAAAAGCGACGACGGAAGTATTCTGCTGATTGATGGTCAAAAGGTTGTAAACAACGACGGTTCTCATGCCGAAATCAGTGCCATTGGGCGTATCGCCCTGAAAAAAGGTTTTCATCCGTATGAACTCTTGTACTTCGAAAGCTACGAAGGCGAAGCCCTTTCAATCAGCTGGATTACTCCGAGAACGGAAAAAGAAGAAATTATATCACCAAAATATTTGTTTATCAAGTAGCTAAAATTTAAAAAAAATGAAACTTTCACTCAAAATACTATCATTCATTCTCCTTCTGAGTACTACCATTGCTTTGGGGCAATACGAAGGAACAAGGCAACCGGCAACAAACAGTTATCAATACGATCAGCCTTACGAAATTGTCAAGGTAAAACCGGTTAAAGGGAAAAAAGTAAAGAACGTAATCCTGATGATTGGTGACGGAATGGGCTTAGTTCAGGTCTCTGCGGCCTGGGTAGCTAACCGCGGAAAACTGAACATCGACAACTGCACCTTCACCGGATTTTCGAGGACCTGGTGCGCCAATAAATTGATTACCGATTCGGGCGCCGCCGGAACCGCCATGGCTACCGGAAGTAAAACCAATTATCATTGTATATCGGTTGACCCGGAAGGTAAACCGCTGGCTTCGCTCACAGACCGGGCCCATAACAGTGGTTTGAAAACCGGAATCGTGGTTACCTGCAATTTGCCCGATGCCACTCCTTCTGTTTTCTGCGCCAACAACATCGACCGCGATCAGGAAGAAGCTATTGCCGCTGATTACCTCAATTGTAATGTCGATTATATTTTTGGTGCCGGTCGCGAAAAATTCAGCAAGCGGGCCGACAAACGTGACCTGTTGGACGAAATGAAGCAAAAAGTTTATCAGGTTTGTACGACCTGGGACGAAACCAGCAAAATCGAGCAGGGTAAAGTATTTGTTGTACTGATGGAAGGACAACTGCCCCTGGCAAAAGAACGTGGCGACCTGTTCACCAAAGCTTCTCTTCATGCCATAAATTTGCTTAGCCAGAATAAAAAGTGATTTTTTGCGATGCTCGAAGGTTCGCGGATTGACGATTGCGGGCATTGGAACGATATGCCCAAAC
>JAIBEY010000108.1 GCA_019459525.1 Prolixibacteraceae bacterium | reverse complement strand
AATACTTCCGGCCACAGTTGGATTAATCGTGAATGTTTGAGCTGCTGATGAGTTTGAAAAAGTTAGAACCTTTGCCGAAATACCAGCACTACCTGGACCTGTCGGGGTAATAGTAATCGTTCCCGAGTACAAATTATTAGGAGTAACCGTAAAGCTAGAAGAAGCCGTGTTCACATTACCAGAGGTTGGGCCGGTAAATGTATAGGCAGTAGCAGCTGGAGCTGTTGGAATCACAGAGTTGGAAACTGAAGATGCAACAGAAGTCCCTACTGAATTGGTAGCCTTAACCGTAAATGTATAAGAAGTTCCACTGGTCAATCCTGTAATGGTATGATTTAGTGAGGTCGATCCGGCATGAATATCGGTTCCTCCGGCGGGAATCGACGTAACGGTATAACCTGTAATGGCAGATCCCCCATTGCTTGCCGGAGCCACAAAAGCAACTGTAGCAGTAGCATTTCCGGCAGTAGCCACAACAGATGTGGGTGCTCCTGGAGCAAAAACAGGTGAAGCATCTTTAATTAATACAACTGAGCTAAAAGGTTGAAGCGTAAGACTGTTTGAATATTTTGTTCCTTTCACATCAATCATTGGAGAAGCAATAGATACTGATTTTGCTGTTGTGGAAGCATTGTACTCAAGAATGATTTCACTTGAATTACTGACGACCAATGACGATTTAGCTGAATTTGCGTCATATCCTGACAGCGTTTTCCAACCTGCTAGATCATAAGTTGTTGCACTGGTATTATAGGTATCAATACTAAAGGTTTTAGTGTCGTCGACCGGACGGGCGTACACGTTACCAGATGCAGAACCAAAATTTAAGTCGTTATAATTAGAGGTAAAATAAAAACATTTCTCCACCCCCTCTCTGGCAATAAATAAGTTGTTCATAACATTAATATCTACCATATTATCGGCAAGAGTGTTATGAGAAAACAACAGTTGGTATTTTGCATTATTAAACGATGTATTACCTGTCACATCGATATCCTTTGCACTATGAAGAAAAATTCCTGATTCGGAGTTATACGCAGTGACATTATTGCTGACCGTAATGTTTGCAGCCCTCTCATCCAAGTAAATGCCATGAGCATACCGAGTTGTACTTGGTAAAGTGTTCGAATAATTTGTAGCACCTTCAAAATTACCAATACCATTTATACAAATATTGTGATCAATAATTCTGCCGGTGTAGGTGTTGTTTGATGTATATATACCACCACCATCATCAAGTAAACTGCAGAAAGTATCTATATAATTATATCTGACAATTGAATTGTTTCCTCGAAGTATAATTCCATTGTATCCAACATTACGAATCTGGTTAAATTCTGTAATTGAATTTTCTCCGTTTGCAGCTAAACCCATATAACCAAGATATTGTCCCATTCCTTCCCAAATACCTATATTCTGAATAATGTTATTCTTTATTAGGGCATTTGCAGAATACGAGTAGATACCAAAATTTGTCACTTCTGAAATGCTGCATCCATCTACAACTAAACCTGCTGGCGTTGAATTAATTCCATAATTCCCCGAGTATTTTAATTCACAATCAACTATTTTTAAGTTGGTACAATTAATATTAGAATAAACTAAAGAACTGTTTGCACCATTCAGCGATAAACCATTTAGAGTAACATCTGTTTTATTTTGAATTTTAATCAAATCATCAACAATTGATACACGTATTATTTTACTATTGGGGTCAACACTACCAAAGTACATATAAAATGTACCATTACTTACAAACCACTCTCCATAACTATCCAGTGTCTGTAAACTATTCTGAAAAAAATAACCGTAACCATCTTGTAGCTCATGACCAACAGACGCAAATGTTAAAGTTCCACCTGTATGAGTAAGAACTATCTTATTCTCAAGAGAATACCGACTTGTCTTAATTACTACTTCAGAGCCAGTCCAATTGGGTGATTCGGTTAGTTGATTATCCGAAATTGTTGTTAACCCAGAATGAGATTCAAATCTCAGAAAATCATTATTAGGATATCTACCTTTCCTTTGTATTGTTCCATCAAGTGTTACCAGATTTAGTGTATTACTTGCCGTAGTTGAGGCAGAGTATATTCCTCCGCCCCGATTGGTCCATCCGGATAAAGTTTGAAATCCTGATATAATCGGTTTTGCTCCTGTCCCGTATGAGCCATAAGCAATGGCTCCAGTCTTGGGTAATAATTGGCCAGAAAAAGTATCACCCATTTTGAATAGTACAATATCTCCAGGCAAAAAAGATACAGAATTAACTTTAACTAAAGTTGCCCATGGAGTAGTGGCTGAGGTTCCTGAATTAGAATCGCTACCAGAATTACTTACATAATAAGTAGCGGAAAATCCAAAAATTGAAAAAAAACTAATAAGGGAAGTTACTAAAATACGCTTTGTAAAGTCCTGGTAAAATCGTTTCATTTCTAAAATTTTAAAATAATAATTACTGAATAAATCTCTCTCTTCTGCCAATCTGCTTCACACTTTATTCGTTTAATTATTGATCTTAAATCAAATAATTGGAATGTGATAATTCGACTACAGTACGGCTAGTAAAAACCAAACTACATACCAAAGCTTAGAAATGAACAATAAAAGACACATAAATAAATGCGTAAACAACTGATTTAAAGCTAAATAAATTACAAAAAATATTATTACAAAATTTAATTCAACGAGTAGCAAAAAAAAAAACAAATAATTCAATAGGTTAAAATCGCACATTTGTATTGTTAATGTTCTTCATATCTTATAAATCATAGTTTTTAAGACACTTAAGAAAAACTATACAGCGAATTTCAGGAGTTAATAAATTTATTGAAGCAAAGTCACTGTCTTTTATTCCCAACAAATGCGCATAAAAAAACTGATGATTTTAAGGCGAGTCTTAAAATCATCAGTTATACACCACTTAAAAACTATAGTCGTTTTCTAGTGGAAAGTTTACAATTCGGTCCTACGTATTTGAAATACTAATTATTTATTGACGATCAATTTTTGAATGGTTTCTACAGAACCAATAATTGTTTTTACCAAATATAATCCTGATTGCTGATTGCTTAGGTCAAACGTTTCAGCGGATTCAGAAACTAGGCGGGTAGCAACCGTTCTTCCGGCCATATCAAGTATATCAATTCGACTACCCACAGCCGGAACCTTCGAAAAACGAACAACTACGCTTCCTTTTGCCGGATTGGGATATAAACTTACAACTACCTGCTCATCGTCAATCACAGGTATATCAGCAGCAACAGCAGTAGTAGCATAGTTTTGGTCGGTAGGAATACTTCCACTTTTTAGAATTGCATCCTTCATCAGAATAATCGAAGTATATGGAAGTAAAGTGATACTAGTTGAGTACTTTGTTCCTTTTGCATCAATCATTGGAGAACTTAACGAAATTACCTTCGAGGTCTTTGATGCATTGTATTCAAATCTAATATCTGCCAAATTAGTAATTAAGAGCTTCGAATTCAATTCTTGCAGACTAAAAAGCTTCCACGCTGGATAAGTATAGAATGTATTCTTACCTCTGGGTAACCCAACTTGTTGCCGAAAAAGATTTAGTCCATCTGCACCTGCAATAAAGCTATTGCTATTACTGGTACCAAATTTTGCTACATTATATTCTCTATTATCAGTAAGATACATCATTAGTTGAGTTGTATTCCCCTGAGCTACAGTATTTGAATAAAGACTATTCAGCGAGGCTATTACTTCTTGATTGTATAAGTTAGAGATATCCATTCCGCATCTACCACAATTAATAAAGTTATTATTATAGACTTTATTGCTTCGAGGTTGATTCATATGGACTCCCCACTTTTCAACATTAGCTACGCCATTATTATAAATTTCCAAGTTATTAGTAAGGCCATCACTATATAATCCATTTCCTCCACCATTCATTACAATGTTTCCATAAATCTTCATACCACGCTGGATGTATGTTGGACTTCCACCATAATAAGTATAAATTGCGCCTCCATCAAATAGAAACTTACAAAAACCGTCAACAAGGTTATATCTCACAATAGAGTTATCACTAAAAAACATAATTCCATTATATCCAATATTCTTTAGCGTGTTATACTCACAAATACTACCAGTACCTCTTAAGGAAATTCCGTTATAAGTATCCCCGGAAGAATTTCCCATACCAGGAATTAAACCGATATCTGTTAAAACATTATTTCTGATTATAGAATTAATTGCATTTATATATATGCAAGTTCCATTACAACTTTTAACAGTACAGTTATCTACAAGTGTCTTTTGTGATGAAGTACTATAAACAGCATTATCACCCATAAAACTAAAATCGCAGTTAGTAATTCTCACATCAACCGACTGATAAGTAAGGACACCACGTTTATTAGCACCCTCGAAAAAGATATTATCAATAACAACATAACTTTTTCTATTAATATTAACCAGATAATCACTCCAAGGAACTTTTACATAAGAGGTATTCGGGTCCGTTGTTCCAAAATACATATAAAACAGTCCGTTACTGTAATACCAATCTCCTTTTTGAGTCAGTGCAGCTCTATGATTTTGAATAAAAAATTGATACTCTCCATCTGTTCTTGGAGTCCAAGTAGAAGCACTTGTATAATTAATAACAGAACCAGAATGGTTAGTAATTAAATTTCTGTCAATAAGCCAATTGCTTTTTTTAATAACCACTTCTCCTCCTGTCCAATTAGGTGTTGAGGTTAGTTCATTATCTGTAATAGAGGTTAGTCCTACAAAAGATTCAAATGTAAGCCAACCAGATTTTGGATACCTTCCCATTCCAACATTCACTCCATTCAGACTCACTATTTGGGGATTTTTTGCTGTTGTTTTTGCAGAATAAACTCCATTCCCTGCAGAAACCCAACCAGTCAATCGCTCAAAACTGCTAATCATTGGTTTTACACCAGTTCCATATGCTCCATAGGTTATTAATCGGGTTGAGTTACCTGAACTTGTTGGAATTAAAGATCCATAAAAACGATCCCCTCGTTTAAATAGAATCATATCTCCAGGAGAGAAAACAGTAGTATTAACTTTACGTAAGGTTTTCCATGGTTTATCAGTAGTTAAACCAGAATTAGAATCATTACCAGTCATACTTACATAATAGTTAGTTGCAAAAATGGTGTTTGAAAAAACAACTAAGAAGATCAAAAGCAACATCGCCCGCGACAAAAAAGCAGATTTTAGTCTCATAAACAACTGTTTTAAAAGTAAATTAATTTTTAATTTTTCCCCACAAATCATTAAAAATAACCTACTGATATTCAAAATAATAGTGCGCAAGATTATTTTTTTTTTCTAAAAAAACAGTTAAATAATGTTAATTTTTTAAACTTTTTTATCGTTTTGTTTTTCAGATTAATATTTTTTTCTTATTAGAATCCAAAATAATTAGAAAAAATTCAATTTTAAGACTACTCACCGTCCAATAGTCCGATTTACACAAAAGGAAGTGGTGTCAATAAGGATATTTTAAATTAAAGGATACACGAATCCTTTTTTAGAATAGGTACTCCTGCTGAAACTATATATTTCTTTTGACTGTTATTTCCCAATCAGATCGTAACCAAATTTGCAGATGAATAAAACTCTCTACTAAACTTTAAAATATGGGCAACTCATTTTCAAAAATATTAATAGTTGATGACAACACCTTTTATCTATCACTTCTAAAAACCATATTAAAAGATGTGGAAGCTGAAATATTTATGGCCAGTTCTGGTATTGATGCTATTAAGTTAATCAACGACAACGACTTTGCTTTGGCTATTTTGGATATCCAGATGCCTGAAATGGATGGTTTTGAATTGGCAGGGCATATCCGAAATATGCAAAACCGCGATCTGGTACCGATCATTTTCCTTACCGCTTATTTCTCTGATGAAATTCAGATGTTTAAAGGGTACGACAATGGAGCAATTGATTACCTAACAAAACCTGTAAATAAAGCGATATTTATCAGTAAGGTTAAATTTTTTTTGGAGCTTGACCGGCAAAAAAGAAACTTGATAGCCAACAAAGAATCACTCCAGAAATCGACTGCACAACTTGAAGAAAAGCAGCGAGAGATGAGACTACAAAATATTACCTTACAAAAAGCGCAGAATGAAACAAATGAGTCGAGAAAAAAATACATTAAGCTTTACGATTTCGCCCCAAGCGGATACTTTACCATAAACCGTACAGGAAAAATATTCGAGATTAACCGCAAAGCTGCCAAAATGTTTGGAGATGAACCCGCTAATCTCATTGGCAAAAATTTCAAAACGTATATTGCTTCGGATATGCTTGCTGATACAAATGATTTCTTATCACTTGTTTTCAGCAATAAATCCAGTGTCGGCTGCGAGCTAAAATTAAACGGGGAACGAACCTATTACGTATTTCTGGAAGGTGCATTGACAGACAACAAACAAAAATGTTTGCTTTCGATGGTGGATATTACAGAACGGAAGGAAACTCAAATTGCATTAAATGAGTCGGAAAAACTATACCACTCGCTCTTAAAAACTTCACCTGATGGGATTATCCTGACTGATCTGAAAGGAAAAATAATTGAAGCGTCTGATATTGCGATCGACTTGCTTGGAAATAAAATCAGAAGCAATATCGAAGGGCTCCATTTCCTCCGATTTATCCCTGAACAATCAAGAGAATCATTAACTAAAATATACGAGGCAACTCTTCGGGACGGATTGGTACAAAACCTGGAACTTAAGCTAAACCGGCTGGACAAAACCGAATTCACCGGCGAAATAAGTTCGTCGCAGATCAAAAGCAGCAGTGGTCAATTGAAAGCTTTTATGGTGGTAATCCGAGATATTTCAGAACGAAAACTCTTCGAAAAGCAACTTCGTCATTCCGAAAGAATGGCCGGAATTGGAGAGTTGGCAACGGGTATGGCTCATGAAATTAACCAACCATTAAATACCATTTCATTGTCAATTGATAACATTATTTTTGCTCTCGATAACAATACGATCACTGAAACGTATCTACGAACCAAAATCAATAAAGTATTTGACAATATTACCCGAATCAAAAAAATTATTGACCATGTCCGAACTTTCTCAAGAGATCAGGACGATTTTATTCAGGTCTCATTCGACATCAACAACAGCATAAAAAACTGTATATCAATGGTTACAGAACAAATGGATCATAAAGAGATTAATCTGATATTCAAATATTCTGACGAGATTCCAGCGATAACAGGTAACAATTATCGTTTTGAACAAGTGATACTCAACCTGCTGATTAATGCCAAAGATGCCATTGAAGAAAAGAAAAAAGGAGACCGCAATAACCATAAAAAGAAAATTGAAATCTCGACAAGCTTAACGGATAAAACCATAGTTATGGAAATTAAAGATAATGGAATAGGTATTAAGCCCGAAGTTATCGATAAAGTTTTACTGCCCTTTTATACGACTAAGGCTCCCGGGCAGGGAACAGGCCTGGGATTATCCATTTCGTATGGAATAATCAAAGAACTGGGAGGCGAAATTGAAATCGAAAGCAAACCAAATATTGGCACTACTGTTCTAATTAAAATACCTGCTAATGAACCTTCAACTAAAAAACAACTCCAATGATGTTTAACAATACAGGAAAACAAGACAACCTTCGATTAAACTCACAAATGAAGGTGCTGGTAATTGACGATGAATCAAATTTTACCGAAGAAATTGAAGAGTTCCTTCAAAATCAGGGATACGATTCGTTTACTGCCAATAATGTACACAAAGGGCGGAGTATTCTGAAAAACAACGACATCGATTTACTTATCCTTGACGTAAGATTAAAAGGCATTAGCGGGCTGGAAATACTTAAAGAAGTAAAGGAAGCTTACCCTAAATTGGAGGTGATTATTGTATCGGCCCATGGCGATATGGAAACGGTAATAACAGCTTTGAGAAACGGAGCAATTGACTACCTGAAGAAACCATTTCGCCATACCGACATTCAGATTGCCATACAACGAACCCGAAAATTCATTGACCTCCACAGAGTTATAAGAAACATGGAGGAAAAGAATTCTTTAATCTCAAAAAACCTTCAGGAAAAAATAAAACGGGAGTTTATTGGTGAAAGCCGGCAGATTAAAGAAATTCTGGAATTGGCTTTAACGGCATCAAAATACAAAGACACCAGTGTGCTGATTACGGGTGAAAGTGGTACCGGGAAAGAAAATGTAGCGCGGATTATTCACTATGAAAGTGCCAGAAAAGATAATGTTTTTTGTGCAGTAAACAGCAGTGCAATAACCGATTCGCTATTAGAGAGTGAATTCTTCGGTCATAAAAAAGGATCTTTTACAGGTGCTATTTCCGATAAAAAAGGTTTTTTTGAAGTCAGCGATCAGGGAACGCTATTCCTGGATGAAATTGCTGATATGCCAATCAATCTTCAGGCTAAAATTTTACGCGCAATTGAGGAAAAAACAATTACCCGGGTTGGAGAAACAGAGCCTGTTGCAACCGATTTCAGGATAATTGCAGCAACCAACCATGATATCGACAAACTAATTGAAGCAAAAAAGTTTCGCCTGGATTTGCTTCATCGGCTAAATACCATCCACATCCATATTCCGCCATTGAGAGAACGGGTGGAAGATATACAACCCCTGCTGGAATATTTTGTGTCTGAGTTTGCCCGCAGGTTAAACAAACCGGTACCGCAAATCGCAAAAGAAACCTTCAAAATGTTAATGACATATTCATTTCCGGGCAATGTGCGGGAATTAAGAAATATGACAGAAAGAGCCATTATTTTATGCCGGAATGAATCGTTGACGCCAAACGATTTTTATACCAAATCGGGCAATGAAAATGTAGCGCAAAAAGAAAATATTGTGTATAATCTTGACGAAAATGAGCAAAACCTAATTCGGTTGGCCTTAAAGGAAAAGAATTATAACCAGAATAAAACTGCTGAATTATTAGGGATTACCCGTGATTCACTAATCCGGAGAATGAAAAAATATGGCATACAGGTTAGCCGAATTGAAAACTCGCAAAAAGACGAATAACCGATAACATCATATCATATATTTTTCCGCAAAACCTTTTTCTATCAGGATGTCATTGAGGCAATAATAATTACCCATATTCCGGATCCCGCTTAATCCGGCGAGGTAGCTTTCGTCTATTTTGATATACACAACAGCCAGATACCTCCCGTATTTTTCTTTTTTATCCTTAACTGTTTCAACAATTACGTCATCTTGTTCTTTTAGCACTGTCTTCACGAAAATAGAAGCTTTATTTCCCTCAAACCATTCCGGGCTGCCTTTCTTTACTCCATAAACTTCGGGGGTATTTACTCCCAAAAGCCTGACTTTTTCGCCGTGAATCCAGACTAAAAGCCCAAGATCGATATCGATTTCCAAAGTATCACCATCAACCACCTTTTTAATAATTGCCCTGTACTGATACATAGTTTACTGTTGTTAGTTTACAAACAACAAGTTACAAAAAAAAAGCTGCTTATGGGCAGCTTTTTTTTGTTTTATTTTTTCCTGAATTATTTACGGGGTTGTACGCCTTTTTGCTTGGCCATATCTTCCAGTTTTTGCTGGAATTTTGATTTCACAATCGGCTTCTTTTTATTAATCAATATTTGAGCCCTTATTTTTTCTTCATCAATCATAAACCGGAAGATGTACATCTGTCCGATTGTAATTACGTTAGCAAGAAAATAATAGTAACTCAAGCCCGATGCATATCCGTTAAGAATAAACAGGAACATAACCGGCATCAGGTACATCATGGTTTTCATACCGGGCATGGCATCGGTGTTCTGAGTCTGTGAATTCATGTAGGTTGAAATAATGGTGGTAACCGTCATCAACAAACAGAATAAACTAACATGATCGCCATAAAACGGTATTTTAAATGGCAGGTTCAGAATCGAATCATAGGTTGACAAATCTGTTGCCCACAAGAAACTTTCCTGACGTAATTCAATCGAAGTTGGGAAAAAGAAGAACATGGCAATCAGAACCGGGAATTGGAACAACATGGGCAAACATCCGCCCATGGGGTTCACCCCAGCCTTTTTATACAGCGCCATTACTGCCTGCTGTTTTTCCATAGGCTTTTCTTTACCAAACTTCTCGTTTATTTCATCAATTTCAGGCTTTAAAGCTTTCATTTTAGCCTGAGAATGGTACGATTTAAAAGTGAATGGGAAAATTAACAGCTTGATGAAAAGAGTAAGCAGCAAAATGATAATACCAAAATTATCAATGTATTTCCGCAGAAAGTTAAACACAGGAATAACAATCCACTTGTTAACCGGACTAACAATGGCATAACCCAGATTAATCTGGCTTTCCATCGAAAGATTATCATACTGTTTCAGGGTATTGTAGTGGCTTGGACCGAAGAAAAACTTCATTTTAATGCTTTCCGAATCTTTCCCTTCGTACGGAAGAGCAATATCGGCATTGAAAGTACCCACATACCGTGGATCTTCTTTGGTTAACTCCGTTTTAATATCGGCTGTTGGGAAAGCATCATCGGCAATTATGGTTGATGCAAAGAACAATTGTTTAAAACTTACCCATTTAGTTTTAGTCCGTAAACTTTCTTCGCCCGATTTTCCTGTTGAAATTTTGTCAACATCATCATCCTGATATTTGTAGTAAATGGTGGCATAGTTGTCGTCGCCATATTGTGATTGTTTCTCCTGACGGGGAACAGCAATATTCCAGTTAAAATTCAGGTAATTCGAGTTGGTTGTAACAACATTATTCAACCCAACAACATTTACCTCAAAACCAACCAAATATGAATTGTAATCAAGCGAATATTTGTATTCCAGGTATTTCCCGTCGCCGGCAAGCAATCTCATCGAGATACTTTTGGAATCTCCTTTGTTGGTCGAATTGAATTTTTCATTTCCTTCCTTTCCAATTTTCACTTCCGGCCCACTCAAAATGGAGCTTTCTGTCGAATCAGATGGAGTAAAGTAGAACGACTCTGTTTCGATGCTACGATTTTGAGCAAAGAAATTCATTCCGAATTTACTACTTGTGCCTTCAAACAGTATCAGAGGTTTTCCTTCAAAAGTCTTAAAATTCTTAAGTTCGACCGAATAAATCCGCCCTCCTTTATTCGAAAAAGTAACCTTAATCAGGTTATTTTCAATCGTATAAAATTTTTCTTGCCCCATTGAAGCATCGGCAAATACTCCAAATTTTTCTTTCCGGGCATTATCTTCCTGCGACAATAAGCTATCATTGGAAACTGGAGCAACAACTGAGATTTTTGCTTCTTCAATCTGCTTGGCAACCAAGTCGGCCTTTTCCTTTTCAATCCTTACCAGTTCAATCGAATCGCGTGTTTTCTTAGCTGCTGCAATTTGCTCCTCCGAAGGTCGGTTGAAATAACTAAAGCCGATGAGAATTGCAAAAATAAGGACTACGCCCAAAATCGTATTTCTATCCATAAAAAAATATTATTTTCCGAGTGATGCCTTCACAAATGCAACAAACAACGGATGTGGTTTTAAAACTGTACTGCTATATTCCGGGTGAAACTGAACTCCTACAAACCATTTGTGTGTTGGAATTTCAATCACTTCAACCAGGTTTGTGTCAGGGTTAAGTCCAGTAGCTATCATGCCTGCTGCTTCAAACTGTTTCAGGTAATGATCGTTAAATTCGTAACGGTGACGGTGCCTTTCCTTAATATCCGTTTTATTATACGCCTTGTAAATGTTGGTATTCTTATCGGCAATCTGGCATTTGTATGCACCTAAACGCATTGTTCCGCCTTTTTCGGTAATCCCTTTTTGTTCTTCCATCAGGTCGATTACCGGGCATTCGGTTTTTTCGTTCATTTCCGTTGAATCGGCCGCAGCGTATCCAAGTACATTGCGGGCAAATTCTATTACCGCAATTTGCATTCCTAAACAAATTCCGAAGAACGGGATATTATTTTCGCGGACATAACGTGTTGCAATAATTTTACCTTCAATTCCGCGATGTCCAAAGCCCGGGGCCACAATAATACCTTTTAAGCCTTCCAGCTTCTTGGCTACATTTTCAGTGGTTATTTTTTCAGAATGAATCCAGCGAAGTTTTACCTTGCACAAATTCATCGCTCCGGCATGTATTAACGCTTCAACGATTGATTTGTAAGCATCCTGTAATTCAACATATTTACCAACCAACCCAATTTCAATCTCAGAAGTTGGCTTTTTTAACTTGTTCAGAAAATCATTCCAATCGTCTAATTTGGGCTCGTCTTTCAGCGAAAGCCCCATTTTGCGTAAAACGATTTCATCCAAACGTTCCTCGCGCATTTTATTGGGCACCTCGTAAATGGTAGCCACATCAATCGACTGAATTACAGCATCGCTCTCTACATTGCAGAAAAGGGCTACTTTTTTGCGGAGCGCCATGCCTAATTCGTGTTCAGTACGCAAAACCAGCACATCAGGCTGAACTCCATTTTCGAGTAATGCTTTTACTGAATGTTGGGTCGGTTTGGTTTTCAATTCACCGGAAGCTGCCAGGTAAGGCACAAGGGTTAAATGAATTACCAGCACATTTGATCCCAATTCCCATTTCAACTGACGAACAGCTTCAATGTAAGGCAAAGATTCGATGTCGCCAACAGTTCCACCAATTTCGGTTAAAACAATATCGTATTTACCCTTTGAACCTAAAATTTTGATTTTGCGTTTGATTTCGTCGGTAATGTGAGGAATGATCTGCACCGTTTTACCAAGGTAATCGCCACGACGCTCTTTGTTGATAACGGATTGATAGATTCTACCCGTAGTAACATTATTGGCCTGCGAAGTCGGAACATTCAGGAACCGTTCGTAATGACCCAGATCCAGGTCGGTTTCTGCACCATCGTCGGTCACAAAACACTCGCCGTGTTCGTATGGATTTAAGGTTCCGGGATCCACATTAATATAAGGATCCAGCTTTTGAATAGTTACAGAATAACCTCTGGATTGAAGCAGTTTAGCCAATGATGCGGCCAAAATTCCTTTCCCTAACGAGGATGTTACTCCTCCTGTTACAAATATGTACCTGGTTGCTGACAAGACTTTATAATTTAATTGTTCTTAAAAGCGAGCAAAGTTAATTAATAAAACGTACTGCTAAAAAATGTTTTGAAATTTAATAAATGGTTAACAACAAAAAACCCGCCTGAAGTCGGCGGGTTTTTTTATGAGGCTATTCATCGTCTTCCATCGCATCCATAATCCTGATTTTCTCTTTCAGGAATTCAATCTTCTCTTTCGTACTGGCTATTTTCTGATTGACATCTTCAATCAAAGCCGAAGCATTTTTGGTATTGGCAAAGAAACCAATATTGTTATCAAGCAATGCCAAATCGGTTTCCATCTGTTTCAGTTTGGTCATGTATTTTTCGCGTTCAAAGCGATTTTTATTCTGACCTCTTCCTGACGATACATTATTTGCCACCTTATTTTTGAACTTCATCAGGTTCCGGCGTTTTTCATCAATACGCAGTGTATCAAAATGGCGGTTAATCACATCACGGAACTCATTCTGAATGGCATCTTTATCGCGGAATGGCACATGGCCAATATCGGTAAACCGGCGTTGGAAATCTTTCAGTTTATCCAAATCCAGATTGTCGTCGCCCGACAACGCAAATTGCTTAACTTCTTCCAGAAGTTCCCTTTTCAATCGTAAGTTTTCAGCCTGTTCTCCATCAATTGATGAAAAATGTTTGGCTTTATTTTCGAAGAAATAATCGCAGGCAGCACGGAAACGTTTCCAGATTACGTCCGAGAATTTACGTGGCACCGGGCCAATTTCTTTCCATGCTTTCTGAATATTAATAAACTCGTCAGCAGTTTTTTTCCAGTCGGTGCTGTCTTTTAACGCTTCAGCCTGAACACATAAATCAGTTTTTAGCTGAAGGTTATTTTGCTGCTCTTCTTTATTCTGGTTGTAAAATTCGCGTTTACGATCGAAGAATTTATCCGAAGCAATGCGAAAGCGTTCGTAGATTTTGTTGTTGTCTTTTTTAGGGGCAAAGCCAATTGTACGCCAAACTTTCTGAAGTTCGATCAGTTCTTTTGAACGCTCATCCCAGTCGCGGTGTGCCTCAATTTCACCATTGGCAATTTCTTCCACTTTTTCGCACAAAGCAACTTTAGCATCAAGATTCTTTTTCTGATCAGACTTCCGGTCTTCGAAATAATCCTGATGTTTTTTGTTGATGATGGAGGTTGCAGCTTTAAAGCGCTCCCACAATTCATCCTTTTTATCACGTGGTACCGGACCAACTTCGCGCCATTGTTCGTGGTATTTCTGCAAAATATTGAAAGCCTTAATAATTGAAGGTTCAACTAAAAGTTCTTCCGATTTTTCGCAGATTTCCATTTTGGTTTCCAGGTTTTTCTTCAGGTCCAAATCACGAAGTTCCTTATTGATTTTGATAAAATCGTAGAAATTTTCAACGTGATGATGGTAGGTATCCCACAGATCTTTCAGTTTTGCCTGAGGGACAAGGCCAATTTCTCTCCAGCGATTTTGTAAATCACGGAAATCGTGGAATGTTTTATTGATTGATTCTTTGTTATTGATCAGAGCTTTTATCTCTTCAATAATTTCATATTTTTTCTGAAGATTGACTTCTTTGGTTTCGTCAATCTTTCTGTTGTGTTCGCTTCTGATGTCCTGATATTGTTTCAGCAGATTCCGAAGATCCAGTTCGTACGGATCGGGTTCTGCTTTAAATTCTTCGAGGTTACCACCGGCTTCAGCAAAAGCTGCTTTCTGAGCTTCAATATTCGCCCGGTAACGACGGAAAAAATTAATCTTGATCGCATCAACATCATCTTTAATGCTATCGAAATCTTCATTTTGCAATAAACTACGCAACTCGTTAATAAGCTCAACTTCCGAAAGATTTGCATAGTCAGCAGCTTTAATTATCGGACTGCTTTCATCCAAAACCTGATCTTCATGCAATTCGAGGTCTTCTTCCGTAATTTCGATCAATTCTTCGATGGACGGAATTTCATCTTCAACCACTGGGATTGTTTTTGCTTCTTCAACTTCCGGAGCGGTTTCTTCAACCACTGCTTCATTTTCTTCGGCAACAGGCTCTTCTGCTGCTTCAATAACTTCAGGAGCAACTACTTCCTGAACTGCTGATTCAACCGTTTCTGGTGCAGATTCTTCTGCAACTTCTTCAACAGCATTCTCAACTTCAGCAACTTCAATTACTTCAGACTGTTCTACAGTTTCTTCAGCAACGATCTGATCATTAACAGTTTCTGGTTCAACGGGTGCACCACTTAACTCTACTTTTGAGTTTTTTAGATCTTTAGGTTCCATAACAAAATTTTAAATTACAATGTAATTAACAGAGAATAAGGTCATCTTTAAGCCTACGAAAATATATATTACTGGCTAATACTCAAAGATTTTAATCAATAAAAGTAGAAAACAAGTGGATTAAGTAAAAAAGCCTTTCATTTGGCCACTTATTTATTGCATTTAGTCCAGATTTGTTTGTTGACATTAGATTCCGGTTGTTACTTTTGCAAAAAATTACTGGTATGCGTATCGATATTCTTACAGTTGTTCCTGAATTGCTTGAAAGTCCGTTCAACCATTCGATCATAAAACGTGGTCGGGACAAAGGATTGGTTGAAATACATGTCCACAACATCCGTGATTTTTCGGAAGACAAGCACCGGAGAACTGACGACTACGCATTTAGCGGTGGCGCTGGCATGGTAATGACCATTCAGCCGATTGAAAGTGCAATTAATTTTCTGAAGGCTCAGCGCGAATACGATGAAGTAATTTATACCAGCCCCGATGGAATCCAATTGACCCAGAAAGTATCGAATAAAATGTCGCTCCTGAATAACATCATCATCCTTTGCGGACATTACAAAGGAATCGATCAGCGGATCAGGGAACATTTAGTAACCATGGAAATTTCGATTGGCGATTACGTGTTGACCGGAGGTGAATTGGCTGCCGCTGTTATTGTTGACAGCGTTGTCCGCCTGGTTCCCGGTGTGCTTTCCGACGAAACTTCTGCCCTCACCGATTCGTTTCAGGATAATTTATTGAGCCCGCCCGTTTACACCCGCCCTGCCGATTACAACGGCTGGAAAGTGCCTGAAATTTTACTCTCCGGAAATGATAAAAAAATTAATGAATGGCAGGAACAACAAGCGTACGAACGCACCAAAAGGTTAAGGCCTGACTTGTTGAAAGAGTAAAGAACAAGCTTGGAGTGCCTAAAGTGCGCTAAAGTTCGAAGTTTAAAAAAGTTTATTACTTAATTGTTGGATTGTTGACTTTAACAATTTAGCCATATAACCATATTAACTATCATTTTCAAATCCTCAGATTTTCAAATCCTCAGATTTTCAAATCTATTTTCTCATCTTCTGCAAATCTTGTTGTACGGGCAATAGCTGCATTTTTGCGAGTCTTTGGTTTGGTCGTAAAGGTTTCCAACGGCAAACATTTCTGAAAGAACTTCAGCAAAAACGGCAGAAAATTCATCTTTAACACGCTGAAAAACCAATTTTTCGCCCTGATAAATCACATTCGGAACAAACTGCTCATTAAACAGATCATCGAGCTTATAAATTGCCGGGTAAATGGAATCCTGATTTTCAGCCTGACTTAAAATATCGGAATAGATCAGTGTTTGGAATATTTCTTTTCGACGGTCGTAATAGTTGCGATCCACCAACTGCGACCAGTCCTTGAAATCAAGTTTCAGGTTACGACCCGTTTTGTAGTCGATAATACGCAAACCTTCTGCCGTGCGATCCATCCGGTCAATGATTCCTCCAATCCGAACCTTCAGCTTCTGGTTTCCTGAAACAACCTGATAATCTGCAAAATATTCTTTTTCAAGGCTTACCACTTCGAATGGGGCAAACTGAATATCGTTTTCGAGCAACTGAAGAATGTACTCGCGAATGTGCGAAGCGATCAAAATGCTTTGTCCGCTCAACTTCAGGCGCGAGGCTTCTTCCGGAGTCATTTGGTAATATTTCACGGCTACCGACTCTAAAACTACCGCTTCAATTCTTCGCTGATCGGCCCGTAACAATTTCAGTGCATGAGCTTCAACCGTTTTGTTTTCAAAGGGCAGATATAACAATTCGATGGCATAATGGAACAAATTACCGAACAACACAGCATCAATTTCTTCTTTCAATTCTTCCGTTTCCTTAATTCCGGCAATGTATTTAAAGTAAAACTTGAGTTTACATTCGAGGTAAGTATTGATGGCGCTCGGACTCAGATTTTTTTCAGAATACCTCGAAATCATTTTCTGAATGTGAGCCTCACTGGCTTCAACCCGAATTGGTTCGTTGCTTGTACCTTTAAAGTTAAAACTCAGGTTCAGCTCTTCAATTTCAAATTCAGAATCATATAAAAGCTGATACAAAAAGCGGCTTTTTTCAGATGACGAAATTCCTTCGGTAATTGAATTATAAACGATTACTGTATTCTCCGTACGTTGGATCAAACGGTAGAAATAATAGGCATACATAGCATCTCGGTCTTCGTAGGTTGGCATTCCAAAACCTTTCCGAAGATGGTAGGGCACAAAAGAATGACCGGCAGCAATTCGCGGCAAAAATCCTTCGTTAGCCGAAAAAAGTACCAAATTCTGAAAATCGAGCGTCCGTGTTTCGAGCAATCCCATAATTTGTAATCCGGTGAGCGGTTCACCTTCAAACGGAATGGAAATTCGCCGTAAACTCTGATCGAGTAACCGAAACATGATCTTAACCGGAAAATCAGGAACATTCAATCCGCTCAAAGTATCTTTCAGGCGTTGAATAGCAAGAAAAGCCTGAAACAAATATTCCGATTCCAATTTCACCTGTTCGTCTTCCGCCGGATTAAATTTCAGCGACAACTCTTTCAAAATGTCCAAAAAATAATCGAGGATTCCGCTCCAGTTATCCGAAGCCGAGAATATTTTTTTCAGGAATGGGCTAAAATTCAGTTCGGCAGCATCGATATAAACCTTGTTTTTTTTGTGAACAACTGCCACAAACGATTTAATAGCAGCATTTACCACAAATTGGTGGTTCAGCAAGGCGACAACTGGTTTGTAATAAAACACGGGCGATTTTGCCGATTTGCGAATGTTCTTCTGCAAACTGATGAGCTGCGAAATAAAACCATAAACCGGAGTATTCACAAACGGATAACCCATCGTGATATTGATGTCGGTAAAGCTGTTGCCTACCGAAGAGATCACCGGAATCAGCAGGTTTTCGTCGGACAGAACAAAGGCTGTATTGTCAAAGCGGTCGTTAATCGGGAAACTTTTCAGAACCTGCGGCAGATTAATGGCTTGCGCCTGAGTGATGTTTCCGGGAACTGAAACCAGCGTAATTTTTCGGGGACTATCCGACTCCAAATTTTCGGGAACAAAACCTTTTGGCGCGGGAAACAAAATGCGGTTGGTTCGCAGGAAACGGCCAGCTTCATTTTCAGGGTCTTTCAAATAAAAATCGGCATAATCCCAGAAAAACAATGCCCTGTTTTGGTCATACAGTTTTTTGAAAATCGTTTTTTCGCACGCGTTTAACGCGTTGAAACCAATGAAAACATATTTTTTGGCAGTCAATCCAACAATCCGCTGCTCATTCAGTGCTTCGGCCACTTCGCGGTAAATCATTCCGGAATAAGCAATTTGCTCCTGTTTTAACGCTTCCCGAAAACGGTGATAAATAGCAGCCAGTTTAATCCAGATCGCAATAAACTTTTCCTTGTTAAACGAATGCGGCACTTTATCCAGATTTCCCCAAAATTCGTCAATAGCCCGTTTCTGTTCCTCGGTCAGGTAATCAAATTGATTTTCGAGCTCCTTCAAATCCGAAATATTCCGGAACAAATCATCTGCATTAAGCAGGTATTTGTCCACATCGTCAAAATCGGTCAACAAAATTTCGCCCCAGAAAAAAAACTCGTCCAGTGGCTCCTGATGGCCGGTTTCTTTGGCATAAACCTCCTGAAGTTTCAGTACGAGTGATACCGGATCAGCCTGCTGCAAGCCCGTCAGCGATGAAATCAATTCATTGATGGTAATTATTTCAGGCGAAAGGATTGGTTTTTCAATCAACTCATTCTGGTAAGCCGTAAAAAAAACGCCTGCTCTCCTACCCGGAAAAACCAGGCAATATTCGCTCATTTCCGAACGATGATTGGTATAGATGTAGTCGGCAACTTGCTTTAAAAATGGGTTCATGCAGAAACTCAAAATTTGATTTTACACTGAACAATACATAATTTGGGTTAAAGGTAAAACTAAATCTGTTCTTATCGGAAAGAAAAAAGGATAGTTTTAAACCGATCAAACTGTACAATTGCACTCAGCCTTGTTCATTTTTTACAAAACCGAATCAATGAATAGCCCGTAGGGCTTCAATGACAATAGAATGACAATTCCATGTCAAGCTTTGCCCGTAGGGCATTAACTTGTATTTCACCTGAAGTTGCTCCAAATCAGAAGAACATCAGAAACAAAAAATTGTATTTTTACCTGACAGTTTAACCATCAATACCGAAGACTATGGCAAACTCTTATACCCAATTGTACAACCACTTTGTATTTGCCGTACAAAATCGGCTATCTTTAATCCGGGATAATTGGCAAACTGCCCTTTATAAGTACATGAATGGAATTATTGAACAACAAGGACACAAACCATTTGCCATAAATGGAATGCCTGATCATGTGCATGTTCTGGTTAGCATGAATCCCAAACAAGCACCTTCAGATTTGATGTATAATATTAAAAGAAGCTCATCTTTGTGGATAAATGAGAACAAGTTTGTTGCTGGGAAATTCTCATGGCAAGAAGGCTTTGGGGCCTTTTCATACGGGAAATCACAAATTCCCGATATTTCAAGATACATCGACAATCAGCAAAAGCATCATCAGAAACAAACTTTCTATGACGAATATCTTGCTTTTCTGAAAGCTTTTGACATTGAATTTGACGAACGATACATCTTTAAACCAATTGATTGATTCAATTTATTAATTCCCTACGGGAAACATGATTCAACTAATTCTGATTCTATTGTCATCGATCTCCTGCGGAGAAAAAAACAGACAACACGTTGTAAAATAAACATTTTACATTCAACAAATGAAAAAAACTATTTTAGGAGTGATCGCTGTTTGCCTGTTAAACATTCTGCTTTCAGCCCAGGACCGTATTACCGGGCTACCGTTTGCAACCCGTTCCGAAGTTATTGCCCAACATGGCATGGCTTGTACGAGTCAGCCTTTGGCCACCCAGGCGGCAATCGACATCCTGAAAGCCGGTGGAAACGCTATTGACGCAGCTATTGCCGCCAATGCAGTCCTTGGATTGGTTGAACCTACCGGGAATGGCATTGGTGGTGATCTTTTTGCTATAGTGTGGGATGCCAAAACTCAGAAATTATACGGACTGAATGCGAGCGGCCGGTCTCCATACGATTTGTCGCTGCAATATTTCATCGATAAAGGAATAAAAAAAGTACCGTCACACGGACCGCTTTCGGTATCGGTGCCGGGTTGCGTGGATGGCTGGTTCGAACTGAATAAAAAATTTGGAAAACTTCCAATGAAGGAGATTCTAAAACCGGCGATTAGTTATGCCAATGAAGGATTTCCGTTGAGTGAAGTCATTGCCTACTACTGGAATTCGAACTCGAAGCTATTGGAAAATTATACCGGATTTAAAGAAATTTACATGCCAAACGGGAAAGCTCCGGCTAAAGGTGAAGTGTTTAAAAATCCATATCTGGCTGCTACACTCGAAAAGATTGCCAAAGGCGGACGCGATGCTTTTTACAAAGGTGAGATTGCTCAAAAAATTGTGGATTACGTCCGCCAGGAAGGTGGATTTTTCAGTATGCGCGATTTTGAAGATCATCACTCCGACTGGATTGAACCGGTTTCGACCAACTACCGTGGTTACGATGTTTGGGAATTGCCGCCAAACGGACAAGGAATTGCTGTGCTTCAAATCCTGAATATGCTTGAAAACTATGATGTAAAGTCGATGGGCTTTGGCAGTGCAGAATACATCCACACGTTTGTGGAAGCCAAAAAACTAGCCTTTGAAGATCGTGCCAAATTTTATGCCGACCCTGATTTCAACAAACTCCCGATAAAAGGACTGATCTCGAAAACATATGCCAATGAACGGAATAAGCTGATCAACCCTAATCGTTCGGCCAAAGTATATCCTGCCGGAAATCCGGAGCATGGAAATACCATTTACCTTACGACAGCCGATAAAGATGGAAACATGGTTTCGCTCATCCAAAGCAACTATCGTGGTATGGGTTCCGGAATGACACCCGGAAAATTAGGTTTTGTTCTTCAGGATCGAGGTGAAATGTTTTCGCTCGACCCGAATCACATGAATAAGTTTGAGCCACACAAACGACCTTTCCACACCATCATTCCGGCGTTTATTACCAAAGATGGTCAGCCATTTATCAGTTTCGGACTGATGGGCGGATCGATGCAGCCTCAAGGGCATGTGCAGATGGTGGTGAATTTAATCGACTTCGGGATGAACCTTCAGGAAGCAGGCGATGCTCCCCGAATTTGTCACGAAGGATCGAGCGAACCAACCGACGAAAAAATGACTGATGGCGGAATCGTTTACCTCGAAAGCGGATTCGATTATGAAACGGTACGCAAATTGTTAGGGAAGGGACACCAGATTCAATACACCAACGGCATTTACGGCGGTTACCAGGCAATAAAATGGGATGCAAAAAACAAAGTTTATTATGGGGCATCGGAATCACGCAAGGACGGACAGGCTGCAGGGTATTGATGATTTAATTATTTTCCAACGCAACCTTAAAATTGAGAATAACATCTTTGAAACAAACAAACAGAAAAACATGAAAACAAAAATTTTGGCATTACTTATTGCGGTGCTTCCGCTTCTGGCCATGAGTCAGGAAAACACAACGAGTAAAGAAACGCCTTACATTGAAGTGGTTGGAACCGGTGAAATGGAAATTATTCCTGACCAGATTTACATTTCGTTTACTCTGAAGGAACGGTTTGAAGGGAAAAAGAAAATTGAACTGGAAGATCAGGAAAAAGAGATGA
Organism: Prolixibacteraceae bacterium; assembly: GCA_019459525.1. Lineage (GTDB taxonomy): Bacteria > Bacteroidota > Bacteroidia > Bacteroidales > Prolixibacteraceae > Aquipluma. The sequence continues at coordinate 28,392 of JAIBEY010000108.1, read as the reverse complement.
AGAAAAGGTTGATGAAATTGGATATTGACCTGAAAGACCTGCAATTGGCCGATGCTAATTCTGACTTCATCACCATTAAACGAAAAAAGACGGATGTGATTGCTTCCAAAGATTATCTGCTAAAAGTGTCAACTACCGGAACGCTGGCCAAGGTTTTTGAACTTCTTGACGAAATCAATGCCTTCAATGCAGATATCCAGCGTGTTGACCATTCTGAGATTGCAAGGTTTCGCAAGGAAGTAAAAATTATTGCAGTTCAGGCAGCTAAAGAAAAAGCAGCTTACCTGCTTGTTGGCATTGGCGAAACCATCGGAAAACCATTATTCATTCAGGAACGCGAATCGTATGACGAATTTCAACCCATGCGAAAGGTAGCATTAATGTCAAACGTGGTGATGGATGCTTCGCCTGCAGAAGAAGCATTGCCCGAACTATCATTCCAAAAAATTAAACTGAAATATTCAGTATTTGCAAGGTTTGCCATAAAATAGAGAGGCAAAAAGTAAAAAGGCAAAAGTTAATTATCAACTTTTGCCTTTTTACTTTTGTGTACCTATCTCCCACTCCGGATTTTCTTCACCATATCGGCGGTAACCGGTTCAAAATTATTTCCAAAACTGGTTCGGATGTAGGTAAGCACATCAGCTATTTCTTCATCGGTCAACTGGGCATGTGAGGGCATAAAATTTTTATAAACTTCACCGTTCACTTCAATTTTTCCGCTAAGACCTTTCATCATAATGGCGATCAACTCCTGAGGGTCGTTACCCACCCAACTGCCGGGAGTTAGCGGCGGGTGCATATTTGCAACCCCGGTTCCATCGGCCTGATGGCAGGTTAAACAATATTTGGTATATACAGCTTTGCCGGGATGTTCTTTTTCAGCAACCTGCGCCGGTAGGTTTTTATTGATTTCGCTCGCCAGTTGTTCCGAACTAACCGCTTCAACCTTTTTGTTTTCGGTATTATTCTGACAAGAGATACCCACTGTCAGAAACATCATACTGAATATTAGCTGATTAATCTTTCTATTCATCTAATTTGTTTAATATTTAAGTGTTCAAGATAAAACAATATTTTCTAAATAAACCTCAAATAACTGAATAATGTTTAGAAACCATTGAGGTGACTGCCCTGCAAACAGAACGGTCGATGGTCATAAAAAATTTTTTATGACTACATTTTTAACGTGAAATAAGAGAATAATGTAATTTCGCCCTGTTTTTAAATTGCTAGAATTATGAAAGGGCTTTTAACAATTATTTTGCTGATCCTGTCGAACTCGTTTATGACTTTGGCCTGGTACGGTCACCTCAAATTTGGTGAACTTAAATGGTTTAGCAAGCTCGGAATCATTTCAATCGTGCTGATCAGTTGGGGAGTTGCCCTTTTCGAATATATGTTTCAGGTTCCGGCAAACCGCATCGGATACAAAGAAAATGGCGGACCGTTTTCGCTCATGGAGCTAAAAGTGATTCAGGAAGTTATCACCTTGCTTGTTTTTACGGTATTTTCTGTGCTGTTTTTCAAAAACGAAAACTTCAAATTCAACCACCTTATTGGTTTTGTATTCCTGATCCTGGCTGTTTATTTCATTTTTAAGAAGTAGTCGTATTCTTTTCACGGTTCGAATAAAACTGTTGCAAAATAGAACCATCGTTGGCTTCCTTCGATAAAGATTCGATTGTTCCGGGCGGAATATCAAATAAATCAAGAGCAATCAATCCATCCAAACAATTATTGAACAGCGGATCAACATTAAATCCGATGATCTTGGCATTCAGTTTAATGTATTTTTTGAGCAAAACCGGCAACCCCGAATTCATTTCATCCACATCACCGATAAATTTATCCAGCGAATTGATGTCATTGTCCATTGTTTGCATAATTATATTCAGGTTCTGGTCCTCGGTTTTAAACTTGTACGAATTACGCGGTGTGATGCTCCGTGCCAATTTCCAGTCGAAATGATGAGCCATGATAAATTTGATGATCATTTCTTTCGAAGTGGTGGAATAATCATCGCTCACACTTACGGGCCCCATCAGGTAACGGTATTCCGGATTTTTAAGGGTGAAGTACAGGATCCCTTTCCACAGCAAAAACAAAGGCATTGGCTTTCGCTGATACTCCTTAACTACGAATGAGCGCCCCAACTCCATCGTTTGTTTCAACATATCCTGAAGGCCGTCTTTTATCTTGAACAAGCTCTGAATATAAAAACCCCGGACACCATATTTGTGCATAATTTCGGCTCCTTTTCCAATGCGGTAAGCGCCAACAATCATCTGGGCATCAGTATCCCAAATAAACATCTGGTTGTAATACAAATCAAATTCATCCAGGTCAATACTGCGGTTTGTACCTTCGCCAACCTGCCTGAAAGTCACCTCGCGAAGGCGACCGATTTCCATTAAAATATTAGGAATGCGTTTCGAGGGGGCACAATAAACGGTATAATTTTTCAGGCGAAAAAGCAAGAAATCCGAACTCAGCCCATTCAATTCAAGCATTATTTTTTCGTGCGAAACAGGCTCCGCGACTGGTTCAATTCGTTGCTGACGTTTCAGCGAATAATTAAAAAACTTTTTAACCTCAATCTTCGAACTTAAAAGGTAAGTTTTAGCCCTTAAATACCTGCCATACTGATAGATATCTGAAAATTTATCCTGAGAGGCTAATGAAATAGGATTACCAATCCTGATTTTCACCGGCTTTTTCTGATGATACAGGATTTCGGTTGGAAGCTTCAGCTCGGTTAACGATGGATGAATAGTACTCATCATGTAAAACAACCGACTGTTGTTTCCCTGAAAATGAACCGGAACAACCGGAACTTTTTGCTGCTTAATAAACTTTAACGTCAAATAATTCCACTGCTTGTCCGAAAGAATATGCATGGTATCGAATTGCGATACTTCCCCGGCCGGAAACAAGCAAAGAATTCCATCCTCCGCGAGATGTCCGCTTAATTTGTCGGTACCGGCATTGCCCAGGGTACGCTCATTCTTCCTGACGAACGGAGCTTCGTCGAAAAAGAACTCTTTAATCGGATCAATCTTTTGCAACAATTGCGCTGATACAATTTTAATATCCGACCTTACCTTACCAAGCATATGAATAAGCAAAATACTTTCGAGCCCGCCAAACGGATGGTTACAAACAACAATTGCCGGTCCTGATTTGGGGATGCGTTTCTGTAATTCCTCCTCTTCAAAAACAAAATTAATTTTCAGGAGCCTGATTAATTCCTCTATGAATTCGCGTCCATTCTTATCGCCAATCTGGTTGTAAACCTTGTTTAATTTGTCAAAACGGAGCAAAAGCATCAGGAAACGGGCAAAATGTTCGCCACCTATCAAACTAAGCTTTGGATTTGCTTTCAGTAGGTCTTTTGGTTTAAATAGTTCCATATGAATCGCAATATATGTTTTTACTTAAAACAGAAGTTGTTACAGTTTTCGGGATTAACCACAAATAAACCTGGCTGATATCGAAAAAGAATTCTTAAAAATGAACATTTTTTTTGGTCAATTGTAGTTGAAATAGCTTAATTCGCATAAAATTTTAGACATTGAACATACTTTATCAGAAATACGACATCAATCAGTGGTTGCCTACCACCAAAAAAGAGGTAGAATCCAGAGGCTGGGACAGTGTTGACGTGATCTTCTTTACCGGCGACGCCTATGTGGACCATCCTTCGTTTGGAGCTGCTGTTATTGGGCGAATACTCGAAGCTGAAGGGCTTAAAGTGGCTATTGTTCCGCAACCCAACTGGCAGGACGATTTGCGCGATTTCAAGAAATTGGGCAAACCCAACCTTTATTTTGCGGTAACAGCCGGAAATATGGATTCGATGGTAAACCATTATACCGCCAACAAGCGGAAACGATCGAACGATGCCTATACGCCCGGTGGCCGGCAAGGTCAGCGCCCCGATTATGCCACTACAGTTTATTGCAATATCCTGAAAGATTTATTTCCGGATGTGCCTTTGGTTATTGGCGGCATTGAAGCGTCACTCCGTCGGGTAACCCATTACGATTACTGGAGCGACAAACTAAAACCTTCCATCCTGGTTGACTCGAAAGCCGACATGTTGTTTTATGGCATGGGCGAAAAGTCCATATTGGAATATACCAAACTGATACAAAAAGGGGTTGATCCGCAAAAGTTGACCAACATTCCGCAAACCGCATTTCTGGTTTCGAAAGAAGCCGAATATGTGACCAACAAAAAATGGAACAGCATTAAGCTTTATTCTTACGAAGAGTGCCTGGATGACAAGAAAAAATACGCCAAAAACTTTATGCACATCGAGGAAGAGTCGAATAAAGTGGAGGCCAATGTCATTATTCAGGAAATTGGGGATCAGCAGGTGATTGTAAATCCGCCCTGGCCACCTCTAGAGGAAAAAGAAATCGACCGATTTTACGATCTTCCGTTTACACGTTTGCCCCATCCCCGCTATAAAAACAAGGAAGAAATTCCGGCCTACAACATGATCCGACATTCTGTAAATATTCATCGTGGTTGTTTTGGCGGTTGCACTTTTTGTACCATTTCGGCGCATCAGGGTAAATTTATTGCCAGCCGCTCCGAAGAATCGATCATGAAAGAGGTGGATAAGCTGGTGCTTATGCCCGATTTTAAAGGATACATTTCCGATTTGGGCGGGCCGTCGGCTAATATGTATAAAATGAAGGGCATACACGAAGAGATTTGCCGCAAATGCAAACGCCCTTCCTGTGTTTTTCCTGATGTATGCAAGAACCTGAATATCGACCACAAACCGATGCTGGATTTGTACAAAAAAGTGCGACAGCATCCTGATGTAAAAAAAGCATTTATTGGCAGCGGAATTCGCTACGACATGATTTTAAAGGAAACCAACGATCCGCAGGTGAATAAAAACAATATGGAATACCTCCGCGAAGTGATTAAGCACCACGTTTCCGGACGATTAAAAGTAGCTCCTGAACACACCTCCGACCAGGTTCTCGACCTGATGCGAAAACCTTCGTTTAAGTTATTTTACAAGCTGAATAAGGTTTTTCAGGAAATCAATAAAGAAGAAGGGCTGAACCAACAATTGATACCGTATTTCATTTCGAGTCACCCAGGCTGTGAAAATGTGGACATGGCCAATTTGGCTGTTGAGACGAAGAACCTTGATTTTAAACTGGAACAGATTCAGGATTTTACGCCAACACCTATGACTTTGGCAACCGTGATTTATTACACTGGTTACCATCCATACACCATGCAAAAGGTTTTCACCGCTAAAAATCAGAAAGAAAAACTGGCGCAACGGAAATACTTTTTCTGGTATCAACGCGAATATCATCAGGAAATAAAAAGCGAACTGCTTCGTTTAAACCGCAAAGACTTACTCGACGGGCTATTCGGTTCGACCAAAAAAGAAGAAAAACCAATCAGAAAACATTGATTTAAACAGACCATTTGACATGCGAAAAATAAAACCAATTGCCCTTATTTTATTCTTATTTATCCTGAACTCATGTGCCGAACTAACTCAAATAGCCCAGTCTGTTGCTACACAAAACCTACCATTGACTAATGCTGAAATTGTTGGTGGACTGAAAGATGCACTTCTGGTTGGAACCGATAGTTCGGTTAACCGCTTATCGGCTATTGACGGATACCTGAAAGATCAGGCAGTTAAAATTTTGCTGCCTCCGGAGGCCAAAACCATTACCGACCATCTTTCGAAACTTCCGGGTGGAACCAAATTGGTTGATGATGTAATTGTTCGCATTAACCGTGCGGCTGAAGACGCAGCCAAAGGAGCCAAACCGATTTTCGTAAATAGCGTAAAGGAAATGACTTTTACCGATGCCTTGCAAATCCTGAAAGGTCCGGATAACGCTGCAACCCAATATTTCAAACAGAAAACTTCGGCTCAACTGGGCGAATTGTATCGCCCAAAAATTCGCGAATCGCTGAATAAAGGCTTGATTGCAGGCATTTCGACCCAACAATCGTGGAACGAGCTGACCACCCGCTGGAATAAACTGGCAGGTTCGTCGATTGGACAAATAGGAGGCTTAAAAACAGTGGATGTAAAACTGGAAGATTACATTCTTCAACAGGCATTAAATGGTATGTTCCTGAAAATAGAAGAACGCGAAAAAGACATCCGCACCAATGCCAATGCGCGGGTTACTGCTCTTTTGAAACGGGTATTTGGCAACTCCAACTTGTAAATAGTTTCGGAATTATCGGATATATGGTTGATTCATCTTTCAACGGCATTTATGCCGTTGAAAGATGAATAATTCGTATTTTGGCTTTAGCCTAAACATTCAATTATTTCGGCTAAAGCCTGGATTGGTCTGTTTCTCATTTTCCCCAGACCTAAAGGTCGGGGCTATTCAGAACCTATAAACCGATAATTCTGAATAGTTTTACTGATAGCTGTTTAAATATCATATCCGTAATACGCTGCATTCCCTAGTCTTGGATTTCAGGTAAAAAGAATTCAACCTTGCCACAGTTGGGGCAGAAATACAAATCAAACGATTCGCGGTTGGTAAACAACTCAAACAAATCGCCAAAAGCACCCATTCGCGTACCTTCGTGAAACCGAACATTTCCATTAAATAACATAGGCACCTGACAGCGCAAACAATCGATCTGTTTAACTGGTTCTGGATTCGTCTGCCTGTCAATTTCCACTACAGCGTTTAGGTTATGCTTACAATACAAACAATAATGAAGGTTCGAATCAATCTCTGCCTTACATTCAGGGCAAATCAACTTTACTTCATTTTCTTTCAGCACCTGCTCATCGGTAAAGCTATACTGGCAATTCCAACACAATTCAAAATTATCGTCCACATCGGCTTTGCAATTGGGGCACGTTTTCATTTTCAATACAGTTAGTGAAATTTGTGGTTCGCAAATATAGCCAATAATCAACCGATAAATAGAATACAATAATTAATCATTAACTTTTCTTCAACATGAAAAACTGCATGATTTGAATTACTTTAATTCTCGTTTTCATTGCATTTTGTTTGAAATTACCCATGAAGCCATTGAAATTGGCTATAGAATATTAAGTGCGAAAATTCCAGAAAGAGAGTTTTATTTTATTCCACCTCGGCCATTATAACCACATAATTTTTACCATATTTTTTAGCGCATTTCGGGCAGGTGGTGTACCACATAAACCACTTTTTAATTTTAAACCCATGAGATATGGCCAGTTTATCGAAATCTTTGCACCATTTTTCGGTATCGCGAAACGGACCTTCATAAACTTTACTGTAAAAATCACCAATCAAAGTCATGTTTTTAGCTCCCTGAATTTCTTTATCAACAGCCAGAAGAACATCCATGTTCCACTTCGAGGTATGGTCGGATAAACACAAGTAATCGGGGATCGTTGCCCCGGCAGATTTAACCACCTGATCAAGGCGTTTCATCACTTGCCCAAAGTTTACAGGCATGTAAAAAATAGTGAACACACGGTCTTTAATGAACAATTTATTTTCCCATTTGAAAGTCTGATCGTCCCAGGGAACGGGATCAAATGGTGGGCAACATTCCACATCGGATTCAGAAGATGACATAACGATTCGGGTTTAAGGTTATCAAATTGAATTTTTCTGATAAACTTACGCATTACGAAATTTATAGTTCTGATTTTAAGGAGATTTATCGCTAAATTAGGTTCTAACTTTGATACATTAAAACCCAATTAACTATAACAAGTTAAAATACACGATACCTGATTCCAAACGACAAGCCCACAATGTCTTTAATTCCGATAGTTTTGTTTCCAAATGCACTGATCAGGTAAAGGTCGTTTGTATTGAACTCGTAGAAAAAAGACAATTCTTTTCCCAGTGTTTTTTCGCCCAGTTGAAAAGAAAACGACTGGCCTAAAAATACATTAAACCGGGTGTTAACGGCCCAGAAATAGTAATTTTTGGGATACTTTTCTGGCAACTTGCTCCAAAAATATTGTCCGAATATTTTATTTATATAAATTCCGGTAGTCATAGGTTCAATCCGGAACCGATCATTCAACTGAAAACGGAAAGGCGTATATGTTTGTTTGATGGTTGTCGTCACATGCCCCTCAATTCCCTTAATTTCAGGAATAAAACCAATAAACCAGTCCGTTTCCCACTGCTTATTTTTACCGTAATACCATCCTGGCCCTACTGAAAACATACCCATAGACCCGGCAAATTGGAGTTTTGACTGTTTAGGAATCAACCTATTCCAATCCCTTTGATATCTGGCTAATTTTCGTTCATGTGCAGAATCGGCTAAAAGCACATTCGTGCAAAACACTGAAATCAATAAGAAAATATAAGAAAACCTCTTCATCGGATCAAAAATTAAAATTTAACCACCTGGTAAGTGTATGAATTTCCGATCAGGGTAAACAGCAGGTAACTCCGGCCGGCGATGTCGTCGCAACCATAGTAGGTTATCCCATTTTTGAAGTAGTCGTTTTCGCTTAAGCTATGACGATGAGCATGAATACAAAACGCTAAACCTTTATACTGCTCAACTAAGTAGTTGAACATTAAAGCAGAATTGTTATTAAACTGATCATCGTAAGGCGGAGAATGCATAACCACAATAGTCCGCTCAATATCGGACGAATCGTTCAGGAAACTCATCATAAAATCAAAGTCAGGAACAGGGATTGAATAATCGAATTCAAGGGCATTGGTATTCAAACAAATAAAACGGGTTTTCCTGAATTGAAAAGAAAAATTAAAGTCACCATATATTTTCTGGTACACATCCTTCCCATGCCCAACAACATCATGATTCCCAATCAGTGCGACATATGGAACACGAAGTTTTTTCATGATATCATGAATCCAGACGTATTCTTTACTCATTCCGAAATCGGTGATATCTCCCCCGTGAATAACAAAATCGATATCATTGCGCTTATTTACGGCATTGACAAAATCAGTCGTTTCGTCGTAAAAGCGCTGCGTATCGCCCATAAAAACAAATCTGACCGTATCCGAGTCATTATTTATTTTCTCGATAAGTTTAATATTAGTCTGATTCAGATTGGACGGTTGATTTTTGGATTCCAAATCATACGGATGGTACTCAATCAGGTCACATGACCCTAAAAGCATAACTGCCAGCAGGAATTGAGCAATTCCTACCGGCCTTCGGTAAATCGTTTTCATTGAATCTGTTTCTGTTTTCTAGCTAAAAGCAAATCTAGTCGAAAACAGGATACAGTTTATCCTTTTCGTTGGATTTTGGGCAACAATTAAGACATAAATCAAATACGTACAAGAAAAAAGGTCATCCCGATTTTTCAGGATGACCTTTGTGTTTTGTGGGTAGAGACGCGATTAATCGCGTCTCTACGGCACGTCTCTACGTTGATTATAAGGTTAATCTTTGTATTCGTCCCAGCTTTTGATAGATAAATCTTCGATGCCGTATTTGCAGAAGGCGTAGATAAACGCACTCGCAACACGGGCATTCGTAATGAGCGGAATGCTGTAATCGATCGCACTACGGCGAATCGTATATCCATTCGTGATTTCGCGGGTTGTATGATCTTTCGGAATGTTGATAACCAAATCAATCTTCTTTTCCTTAATGTATTCCAGCGTATTCGGATGTTTATCGGTTTCATCGGGCCAATATAAACGGGTCGATGCCACACCATTGTCAGCCAAAAACTGCTGAGTTCCGCCAGTTGCGAAAAGGTTAAACCCACGTTCAGCAAGCATTTTGGCGCTACTAAGCAATTCTATTTTCGAGCGGGTTTCGCCTGATGAAATCAGGATATTTTTCTTCGGAATGGAATAACCAACCGAAAGCATCGATTTCAGGATGGCTTCGTAGAAGTTTTCACCAATACAGCCTACTTCGCCGGTCGACGACATATCGACACCCAAAACAGGGTCGGCATTCAGCAAACGGGCAAACGAGAACTGTGCGGCCTTCACGCCCACATAATCCAGCTCGAACAACGATTTGTCCGGAGTTTGGAATGGGGCATCCAGCATCACCTGAGTCGCAATTTCAATCAGGTTATATTTCATCACCTTCGACACAAATGGGAAACTGCGCGATGCCCGAAGATTACATTCGATCACTTTAATATCGTTATCCTTAGCCAGCAACTGCATATTGAAAGGCCCGGTAATGTTGAGTTCCTTGGCAATCTGGCGGGCAATTTTCTTGATGCGGCGAATGGTTTCGACATACAATTTTTGAGGAGGGAAAACGATGGTTGCGTCGCCTGAGTGAACCCCGGCAAACTCCACATGTTCCGAAATGGCATATGCCACTACTTCACCATTTTTGGCTACCGCGTCAATCTCAATTTCCTTCGCCTGCTCAATGAATTCGGAGACCACAACCGGATGTTCTTTCGACACATTGGCTGCCAGAGTCAGAAAATGCTGCAACTGGTCTTTGTTCGAAACCACGTTCATTGCTGCTCCTGAAAGCACATACGAAGGACGGATCAAAACCGGGAAACCGACTTCATCCACGAATGTATAAATGTCTTCGATACTTGTTAATTCCGACCAGCGCGGCTGATCAATTCCAAGATTGTCGCATAAAGAGCTAAACTTTTTGCGGTCTTCGGCACGATCTATATTCAATGGAGAAGTTCCCAAAATTGGCACATTCTGGCGATGCAGTTTCATAGCAAGGTTGTTAGGAATCTGTCCACCCATCGAGAGAACCACGCCTTTCGGCACTTCCAGATCAACAATGTCCATCACACGCTCGAAGGTCAGCTCATCAAAATACAGGCGGTCGCAGGTATCGTAATCGGTACTCACGGTCTCCGGATTGTAATTGATCATGATTGAGCGGTAATTTTCCTTGTGAATGGTCGTTATCGCATTTACGCTACACCAGTCGAATTCTACCGAACTTCCGATGCGGTATGCACCAGAGCCCAAAACGATCACCGATTTATCGTCGTGCTGAAACTCCACATCGTGTTCGTTTCCGTTGTAAGTCAGATACAGGTAATTGGTTTGCGCAGGATATTCGCCGGCCAGCGTATCGATCTGTTTTACAGAAGGCAGAATGTTTTTGCTTTTACGCCAGTCGCGTACCTTCAGCAAATCTTCATTAATCGCTTTGTTAGAAGATTTCAGCACCAGACGGGCAATCTGGAAATCGGAATATCCTTCTTTCTTTGCCTGAAGTAGCAAAGAATCCTCCAATGCCGGAAGCGAATTAACAGCTTCAAGCTTATTCTTTGTAACATGAATGTTCTGTAATTTTTGCAGGAACCAGCGGTCAATTTTAGTCTTTTCGTAGATTTCGTCAACCGAATAGCCTTTATTGAAAGCCTCAGCAATCGCGAAGATTCGGCGGTCGGTCGGATGTACCAGTTCTTCGTCAATCTGCTCGATGGTAATTTCTTCTTTGTTGGCGACAAACCCGTGCATTCCGATCCCAACCATCCGGATACCTTTCTGGATGGCTTCCTCGAACGAACGGCCAATCGACATGATTTCGCCAACTGATTTCATCGAACTTCCGAGGTTTTTCGATACTCCTGAAAATTTATTCAAGTCCCAGCGTGGAATTTTACAAACGATATAATCGAGTGCAGGTTCGAACGCTGCTGTGGTTACTTTGGTTACTTGGTTATTCAGTTGATGCAGTCCGTAGCCCAAACCCAGTTTGGCAGCTACAAAAGCCAACGGATAACCGGTCGCTTTCGATGCAAGCGCCGAAGAGCGCGACAGGCGAGCATTTACTTCGATCACACGGTAATCTTCAGAATGTGGATCGAGGGCATATTGTACATTACATTCGCCAACAATTCCGATGTGACGGATAATTTTGATGGCCAGTGCGCGCAGTTTGTGATATTCTGAATTTGAAAGTGTTTGCGAAGGTGCAACCACGATACTTTCGCCAGTGTGAATTCCAAGCGGATCGAAGTTTTCCATGTTACAAACGGTGATGCAATTGTTGAAGCGGTCACGAACCACCTCGTATTCCACTTCCTTCCAGCCTTTGATCGATTCTTCAACCAAAATTTGTGGCGAATAAGTGAATGCTTTTGAAGCCAGCGCTTCCAATTCTTCATCGTTGGCACAGAAACCGCTACCCAATCCACCCAATGTATATGCAGCGCGGATAATAATCGGATAACCAACCGTTTTAACCGCCTCGTATGCTTCCTGCATATTTACACAGGCAATACTACGTGGTGTTTTCACATCGATCTCAGCCAGCTTTCCGGCGAAAATTTCACGGTCTTCGGTATCAATAATCGACTGAACCGGAGTTCCTACCACTTTCACATTGTATTTCTCCAGGATTCCACCTCTAAATAGTGCCACCCCGCAGTTCAGTGCCGTTTGTCCGCCAAAAGCGAGTAAAATTCCGTCAGGCTTTTCTTTAATAATGACCTGTTCCACAAAATATGGAGTCACAGGAAGGAAATAGATCCGGTCGGCGATATCCGTTGAAGTTTGTATCGTCGCAATATTCGGATTGATCAGGATGGTCTCTACATTCTCTTCCTTCAGGGCTTTCAGCGCCTGAGATCCGGAATAGTCGAACTCACCGGCCTCACCAATTTTCAGTGCTCCCGACCCCAGTACGATTACTTTTTTAATGTCTTTATTTATCATGTTTCGAAAAGTTTCAAGTTCCAAATTTCAAGTTTCAAGTTATCCGGTCTCCTGTCTTCGGACTCCGGACTTCCTTCTTTTTTACTTCTTCGTCTTTTTATATTCGATCACATTATTCATGAAATCGTCGAACAAAAACTCGGTATCAACCGGTCCGCTGGCTGCTTCGGGGTGGAACTGAGTCGAGAAGAATGGTTTGGTTTTGTGGCGGATTCCTTCGTTGGTTTGGTCGTTTACGTTGGTAAACAAAGGTTCCCAGTCGGCTGGTAATGTTTTGGTATCAACCGCGAAACCGTGGTTCTGCGAAGTGATAAAACAGCGATCAGTTCCTTGTAACAAAACCGGTTGATTATGGCTACGGTGACCAAATTTCAGTTTGTAAGTTTCAGCTCCGGCAGCACGCGCCAGCAACTGATTCCCGAGACAAATTCCCATGATGGGTTTTTCAGCATCCATTGTTTTTTTGATATTTTCAACGGTAGCATCGCACAACGCCGGGTCGCCCGGACCATTCGAAAGGAAAATACCGTCAAAATCTTCATTGTTGAAATCGTAATCCCACGGCACAACGATTACGGTTGCGTTCCGATTCAACAAACAGCGAATAATATTGTATTTTACGCCGCAATCGACTAAAACAATGCGGTGTTCTCCATTTCCAAATACCTCAACTTTATCGGTGCTGGCAATGGCAACCAGGTTTTCCTGATTTGGATCGTAAAAATCGATGACTTCATCTTCGAACTCAATTTTGCCAAGCAATGAACCTTTTACTCGAATGATTTTGGTCAGCGCACGGGTGTCGATACCGAATAAACCGGGCACTTTTTGTTCTTTCAGCCAATCGCCCAAACTCTTAATCGCGTTCCAATGGCTATATTCGAACGAATAATCCGAAACAATTAAACCGGTAATATGAATCTTATTTGATTCATAAAACTCATACAAATTTTGCTCTTTCGAGTCACTTGGCACACCATAATTTCCAATCAACGGGAAGGTTGAGACGAGGATTTGACCCGTATATGAAGGATCTGTTAAACTTTCCGGATAACCAGTCATAGCGGTATAAAAAACCACTTCTCCGGCTACTGACTTTTCGTATCCGAACGATTTTCCTTCAAAAGTTGTCCCGTCTTCAAGAATCAATCTGACTTTTCTAAGTTGTGTCATCGTTGCAATGCTAAATATTAAAAAAAATGCGTTTGGCTACGGCTGTAGGGCAAACGCATGGTTGTTATTTTTAAACAAACTTTCTTTTCTATGGATCTTCGGGATTTCTACCCGATACAATTCAAGTTTCAATTCGCTTGTGTGTTTTAATTCTGCCACAAAAATAGCTATTATTTTCTGAAAAAAAAGCTTGCAATTAAAATTTTTGCATAAATTTGCATCAAAAATGTATAAATATACAAAATGAAGAATCGCACCAAAAGACAGCTTGCAATTAAACAAGCCATACTCAGTGGCCGGATCAGCAGTCAGGATGAGCTTTTGCGCATCATGAAAGATCAGGGTTTTGAGTTGACGCAGGCTACCCTTTCGCGCGATTTAAAAATTTTGAAAGTGGCTAAAGTTTCCGATCAGGTTTTGGGATATGTATATGTTATTCCTGAAGGCGTAAATACGGAAAATCAGCGCGAAAATTCGCGTATTAATTTTTTGGCCGATGGTTTCCGCGATTTGCAGTTCTCAGGAAATTTAGCAGTTATAAAAACGATGCCTGGTTATGCAAGCAGCATTGCAGTTGTGATTGACAATGCCGAGCCCTATGAAATCATTGGAACCATTGCCGGAGACGACACTATTCTGGTCATTTTGCGAGAAGGGGTTACACACAGCGATCTGATTAACAGCCTGATTTTGATCATGCCTAAACTGGAAGATAAACTGGGATAAAAGAGTGGTCAGCATTCAGTCTCAGTTGTCAAACAGATTGCAATTTTGAAATGAGACAATATCCTTTGCCGTCTGGCTTTAGCGTTCGACTGAGCTCACGCCGAAGTCCGACGGTCATGAAAACAAAAAAGAAAAAACGTCCGCGAGAAAGCGATAATAAGAGTGACAGTGGAATTTCGGACGAAAATGAAATAACGAGCAAAAGAGATTAATTAGAAATGAAAGACTTAAAAGATATTCAAATTTTTGTCGCTACCGAGGAGCACCTGAAATACGTTGATCAGGTGAACGATGCCATCGACATTGCGTCAAAAGAACGTGGAACGGGTATTGCACGCCGTACCTACGAATACATTGCCGATAAAATGCTTCAGGGAAAGGCGATTATTGCCCTCGAAAATGGAGAAACCTTTGCCGGTTTCTGTTACGTTGAAACCTGGGGCGCCAAAAGTTTTGTGGCCAACTCCGGATTGATTGTCGTGAAAGATTACCGTGGTATCGGACTTGCGACTGAAATTAAGCGTAAGGCATTTTCGCTTTCGAGAAAGCTTTATCCGAGCGCTAAAATCTTTGGTTTGACAACCGGATTAGCCGTTATGAAGATCAACCACGAATTGGGCTACCGACCAGTTACTTTTTCGGAACTGACCGACGACGAAGATTTCTGGAATGGATGCAAAAGTTGTGTGAATCAAGACATTCTGGAACGTACCGGGAAAAGCAAGTGCTTATGCACAGGCATGTTGTTCGACCCGGCATGGGAACAGGAAAAGAAAGCAGAAGAAAAGACTGAAGAGAAAAAACAGAATGGTCGAGCCATAAAAGACACTTTGCTCGACATCATCAGTAAACTTAAACCAAATAAAAACGGAACCCAGGCTAAAACTGGCCGTAAGTTTTTCAGTTTCTAGTTTGTAGCAAAAACATAAACGATGGCTCCTGACAGATATTTTCAGGATTATTTCTCATAGATTTTGGCCTTCAGCAAGCCAATATAATTTGTAAGGTTAGTAATAGTTGTAAGTATTTATGCGAATCTGCCGGTGAGTCATCGTTTTTTTTAAACACAAAAAAAATCAAATTCAAGCAATTATATCATGAAGGATAAAGTAGTTTTAGCATTCAGCGGAGGTTTAGACACTTCATACTGCGCCAAATACCTGTCGGTAGAAAAAAACCTGGACGTTTACACAGCTATCGCCAATACCGGCGGATTTACCCAATCCGATCTGGAAGCTGTAGAAAAAAAGGCTTACCAACTCGGAGCAGTTAAACACGTAGCGCTCGATGTAACCGATTCCTATTACAATAAAAGCATCAAATACATGGTTTTCGGCAATATTCTCCGGAACAATACCTACCCTATTTCGGTAAGTTCGGAGCGTGTTTTTCAGGCCATTGCCATTATTGAATATGCCAAACAAATTGGCGCCAAATATGTAGCGCACGGAAGTACCGGTGCTGGAAACGACCAGGTTCGTTTCGACCTCACATTCCAGATTTTGGCTCCTGAAATTGGCATCCTCACTCCTACCCGCGATTTGGAATTGAGCCGTCAGGAAGAAATTGATTACCTGAAAGCCCACGGCGTGGAAGCCGACTGGAAAAAGATGGACTACTCCATCAACAAAGGACTTTGGGGAACCAGCATCGGCGGAAAAGAAACCTTGAAATCGAACAAAACACTTCCTGAAGAAGCCTATCCATCGCAATTGACAGAAACCGAAGAAAAAGAAATTACTATCGATTTCATCCAAGGTGAATTAAAAGGCGTAAATGGCGAGATTTTCGAGAATCCGGTGAATGCGATCCGTGCGTTAGAAGCTGTTGCGTCTCCATATGCCGTTGGCCGTGATATGCACATTGGCGACACGATTATCGGGATAAAAGGACGTGTAGGTTTTGAAGCTGCGGCACCAATCATTGCGATCAAAGCACACCAGATGTTAGAAAAACATACACTTACTAAATGGCAGCAATACTGGAAAGAGCAACTGGGTAACTGGTACGGAATGTTCCTGCATGAAGCCCTTTATTTTGAACCAGTAATGCGCGACATCGAAAAATTTCTCGAACACTCGCAGGAAAACGTTACCGGAAAAGTAATTGTGAAACTAAAACCATACAACTTCGTGTTGGTTGGCGTTGAGTCTGATCATGATTTAATGCGCTCAGAATTTGGCGAATATGGCGAGAAAAACTCGGCATGGACAGCCGACGATGTAAAAGGTTTTACCAAAGTGCTTTCCACATCGCTGAAGATTCACAATTCAGTAAACCATAGTTTTTAAAAAAGCTGCAAGCTACAAGTCGCAGGCTACAAGCTTTTTAGAAATGGCTTGCAGCTTGCAGCTTGAAGCCTTTAGCCTGGTGCTAAAAATAAAAGAGAAAATGATAAAAGTAGGAATTATAGGTGGAGCAGGATATACAGCCGGTGAACTGATACGGATTTTGCTGAACCACCCACAGGCTGAACTGACTTTTGTGCAGAGCAGCAGCAATGGCGGCAATTTATTATCAGATGTTCATACCGATTTGTTGGGCGACACAGAATTAAAATTTGTTTCTGAAGCAGATTTTTCGCTGATTGATGTAGCTTTTTTCTGCATGGGGCACGGAAAATCGAAAGAATTTCTTCAGAAAAATAACATTCCTGAAAACATAAAAATCATCGATTTGAGCCACGATTTCAGGCTCAAACGCGAAGGAAACGACTTCGTTTATGGTTTGCCTGAATTGAATCGTGAACTTATCCGGAAATCAAACCACATTGCCAATCCCGGATGTTTTGCAACCGGAATTCAACTGGCAGTTTTGCCATTGGCCGCAGCCGGATTGATCAAAGATGAACTGCATGTGAATGCCATCACAGGCTCAACTGGTGCAGGACAAGCGCCATCAGAAACTTCGCATTTCAGTTGGAGAAACAACAATGTGTCGGTTTACAAAGCGTTTGAGCACCAGCATTTGGGCGAAATTGGCCAAAGTTTTAAACAACTTCAAACCGGCTTTAATTTCGACATCAACTTTATCCCAGTCCGGGGAAACCATACGCGAGGCATCTTTGCCTCTGTTTATACCCAATTTGACGGTTCTTTAGAAGAAGCCGTCAAACTGTATCAGAATTATTACGCATCACACCCATTTGTGTTTGTGAGTAAGACCAATCCTGATCTGAAACAAGTGGTAAACACCAACAAAGCAATTGTTTACCTCGAAAAACATGGCAATAAACTCATGATTCTTTCGATAACCGACAATTTACTGAAAGGCGCCTCCGGACAGGCTGTTCAAAACATGAACCTGATTTTTGGGCTTGAAGAAACACTCGGACTGAATTTGAAAGCGGTGGCTTTTTAAAGTAGGGAGAAATGTATAGCCACGAGATCTCGTGGCTATACGATCGCAACACACTATATTTTAATTTGAAACTCATTAATAGAAATGAATTTATTCGACGTATATCCATTACTCGACATCACTCCCGTGAAGGGAGAAGGTTGTTACATGTGGGACGCAAACGGAATTAAATACCTTGATTTATATGGTGGTCATGCTGTAATTTCGGTAGGACATTCGCATCCGCACTACATTAAAAGACTGACCAGCCAATTAAACGAAATTGGCTTCTATTCCAATTCGGTACAGGTTCCGCAACAGCAGGAACTGGCAACAAAACTGGGACAAGTTTCCGGCTATCCCGATTACCAGTTGTTTTTGGTAAACTCTGGAGCTGAAGCCAATGAAAATGCTCTGAAACTGGCCTCATTTGTAACTGGCCGAAAGAAGATAGTGAGCTTCAAAAAAGGATTTCACGGGCGTACTTCGGCAGCAGTTGCTGTTACCGACAATCCAAAACTCGTAGCTCCGGTCAATGAAACATCCAATGCCATTATTATTCCATTTAACAACCTGGAGCTGCTCGAGGAACAGCTAAAAACCAACGAAATTGCTGGTGTAATCATCGAAGGCATCCAAGGAATTGGCGGTATACACGTACCGGCTGAGGGCTTTTTAGTTCAAACTGAAAAACTTTGCAAACAATACGGAGCCCTGCTTATTCTGGATGAAATCCAATCGGGATACGGCCGTAGCGGGAAATTCTTCGCGCACCAGTACACCACCATAAAACCAGATTTGATTACCGTAGCCAAAGGAATGGGCAACGGATTTCCGGTTGGCGCCTTGTTGATTGCTCCTGAAATCAAGCCATGGCACGGTATGCTGGGAACCACTTTTGGCGGAAACTACCTGGCTTGTGCTGCAAGTCTGGCTGTTTTGGAAATTATGGAGGACGAAAAACTAGTTGAAAATGCAGCCGAAGTCGGTGAATATCTGATCAGTAAACTAAAAGGATTCTCCCAAATTAAGGAGGTCAGAGGACAAGGTTTGATGATCGGTCTCGAATTTGATCAACAAATTAATGACATTCGTCATGTTTTATTAAAAAAACATCATATTTTTACCGGCGTAAGTGGAGCAAATACCATCAGGTTGCTTTCTCCGCTAACTTTGACCAAAGAACAAGCTGATGTCTTCCTGAAAGCCTTGGCTGAAACAATCGGATAACAAAACTTTAAAATATGATTGACCAGAAAATTACCATAATCGGTGGAGGAAACTTGGGAAGTGCCATTGCTTTCGGTTTAATAAAATCGAAGCAGATTCAGCCTTCTGCCATAACGGTTACCCGCCGGCGCCTAAACCTGCTCGAAAAACTTCAGGAACAAGGCGTAACAACGATCAGCGATAATGTTGAGGCATCTAAAAATGCTGACATTATTATTCTGGCAATCAAACCTTATCAGGTTTTGGCCATTATCGAAGAAATAAAACCTGTACTCAAACCGAATCAAATTCTGATTTCACTCGTAGCAGGAGTTGGCCTTCAGAAACTGGAAGAGGTAGCAGGATCAAACATTCAGATTTTCAGAGCAATGCCTAATACAGCCATTGCCATTCAGGAATCGATGACCCTGATTTCAACCAATGTAAAATCAGAAGAGCTGCGCAATCTGGTGCTTCATATTTTTGATCAGTTGGGTCAGGCTACGATTATTACTGAAGATTTGATGGCTGCAGCAACAGTTTTGGCTTCGTGCGGAATTGCATTCGCGCTTCGTTATATGCGGGCCGCCATGCAGGGTGGAATTGAAATCGGGTTTGGGGCTGAAATGGCTCAGTTCATTACAGCACAGACTGTTAAAGGTGCAACAGGCTTAATTCTTGAGTCGGGACGACATCCGGAGCAGGAAATTGACAAAGTGACAACCCCACGCGGAATTACAATCACCGGCCTGAACGAAATGGAACACAAAGGCTTTAGTTCATCGCTGATTCAAGGGTTAATCGCCTCTTTCAACAAAATTGAAAAAGGCTAACAAAACTGTTTTGAAGACACATTTACGTTATAAAAAAATAACTGTCAAAGTAGGCAGTAACGTTCTAACCAAGTCTGATGGAACATTAAATGATGCCAATATTGCACATTTGGTTGACCAGATCGCTTTTTTGCATCAAAATGGTGTTGAAATCGTATTGGTATCGTCGGGGGCTGTAGCTGCAGGACGCGGAGAAATTGGGAACGGCCGAAAACTGGATACGGTTTCGGCTCGCCAGTTGTGGTCGGCTGTCGGTCAGGTAAAAATGATCAACAAATGGGCCGAAGCGTTTAACAATTATGGGATAGTTTGTGCCCAGGTACTTACTACCAAAGAGAATTTCAGCGACCGGGTCCATTACCTGAACATGAAAAACTGTATCTCGACGCTGATTGAGAATAAGGTTATTCCGATTGTGAATGAGAACGATACCATTTCGGTTACTGAACTAATGTTTACCGACAATGATGAGCTTTCAGGATTGATTGCTTCGATGGAAGATTCTGAAGCTTTGATTATCCTGAGCAACATTGACGGAATTTACGATGGTTCGCCAGAGTTACCTGAATCGAAAGTAATTCGCGAGATTACCTCCAAAAGCAAACCGCTGAACGAGGCCATTTCAACCAGCAAATCGAGTTTCGGACGTGGCGGAATGTTGACCAAATACCACATTGCTAAAAAAGTAGCCAAAGGTGGAATCAACGTTCATATTGCCAACGGAATGAAAGAAAACACGCTGCTGAAGATTATGAATCCGGAGAAGGACTTTGTTCACACGACGTTCATGTCGGAAAAGAAAAAGTCATCCAATGTAAAAAAATGGATCTCCTATTCTGAAAGTTTTGCCAAAGGTGAGGTTGTTGTTAACGAAGGCGCCCGCGAAGCGCTCCTTTCCAGCCAGGCTACCAGTCTGTTGCCAATTGGAGTTATTTCGATAGAAGGGACCTTTGAAAAAGGCGATTTGATAAAGATCAAAGATGAGAGTGGAAAGCTGATCGGAATCGGGAAATCGGAATACCATTCGGAGAAAGCCGAAAAGTTAAAAGGGAATAAAAACAAAAAAGCGCTGGTTCATTACAACTATTTATACATCATGGAATAATAAAAATACTGACTCGGGATTTGTGTACTGATACCCTTTTCATAGACCCCTTTATTGCCTCACTTATGGCAACATTTCCTGAGTTATATTCCCCCTTCCTCCCCCTTGGAAGGGGGCTTTATATTTAACGATTATGACAGTAAAAGAACAACTTACACTGGTTTTAAAAGCCAGCAGGAAACTGAACTTAGTTTCAGAAGAGAAAATAAATCAGGTTTTAAACGATGTAGCTTCAGCTGCCATTGCAAATACTGCATTTATCCTTCATGAGAATCAGAAAGACCTGGACCGGATGGATCCGACAGACCCAAAATTTGACCGATTAATGCTGACAGCTAACCGGATGAACGAAATTGCTGCTGATATCAGGAATGTCGCTACGCTTCCTTCGCCTCTTGGCCGGATTCTAAGTGAAACAACACGCCCAAACGGACTTTTTATCAAAAAAATTACAGTACCGTTCGGAGTTATCGGCATTATTTACGAAGCCCGTCCCAACGTAACTTTTGATGTTTTTTCGCTGTGCCTGAAATCGGGAAATGCCTGCGTTTTAAAGGGCGGAAGCGACGCCAACAATTCGAATGTGGCTATTGTAAAAATCATTCAGGATGTACTCCGCAAACATGAGTTGGACGAGAATATCCTTTCGTTACTTCCGGTTGACCGTGATGCTACCACTGAACTTTTACATGCACACGGTTTAGTCGATCTGATTATACCACGCGGATCACAGAGCCTGATTAATTTTGTTCGCGAAAATTCATCGATCCCGGTAATTGAAACTGGCGCAGGGATTTGTCATACTTATTTTGACGAATCGGGTGATGTTTCAAAGGGTAAAGAGATTGTTTACAATGCAAAAACGCGCCGTCCGAGCGTTTGCAACGCACTCGACTGTCTGATTATTCATCAAAACCGGTTGAATGACCTCCCTAAACTGGCAGAATTGCTACCGCAAAATAAGGTTGTTATTTATGCCGATGAAAAATCATATCGGGCGCTTGATGGGAAATATCCATCAGAGTTACTCGAACACGCTACCGAAGAATCATTCGGAACTGAATTCCTTTCGTTTAAAATGGTCATAAAGACTGTTTCTGATTTTGACGAAGCGTTGGATCACATTGCAAATTATAGTTCAAAACATTCTGAAGCCATTGTTTCTGAGAGCATGGATAATCTGGAGATCTTCCGGAAATCGGTCGATGCAGCAGCGGTTTATTGCAACGTTTCAACGGCATTTACCGATGGAGCGCAGTTCGGGTTAGGTGCAGAAATAGGCATTTCCACCCAAAAACTCCATGCACGCGGCCCAATGGCGCTCGAAGAGCTGACCAGCTACAAATGGATTGTTGATGGAAATGGGCAAATCAGGCCGAAATAAAAAAAGTGCCTAAAGTGCACTAAAGTTCGGAGTACCTAAAGTTGGCAAGGAAGGAATCATTTGTTGCCATTAACGCTGTGCCTCTTTGTGGTAAAAAAACAATAAACACACGAAAAATCCTTTTCAGAATTGAAAATTGCAATATCTTTATGCAAATATATAGTTTATCGTAACACTCTATTTAATAACACCTTCAGAAGATAAATAAACCAAAATGAGACATTTTACATCGGTTCATGATCTTGAAAATCTGGACGAAGCTTTAAAGCTTGCTTTCGAACTTAAAAAATCACCCTACAAATATCAGGACTTGGGTAAAAACAAAACGCTTTTACTCGTTTTCTTCAACTCAAGTCTTCGCACGCGCTTAAGCACTCAGAAGGCCGGATTAAACCTGGGAATGAATGTAATTGTTTTCGACATCAACGAAGGTGGCTGGAAACTGGAGACTGAGCTGGGCGTGATTATGGATGGCGATAAACCCGAACACATCCGCGAAGCAGTTCCGGTTATCGGCCGCTATTGCGACATCATAGGAGTTCGATCGTTTGCCAAATTCGAAAACCGTGCTGACGATTACGAAGAAAAAATTATCCAGCAATTTGTTGACTATTCAGGCGTTCCGGTAGTAAGTATGGAAGCTGCAACCCGACATCCGCTGCAATCGTTTGCCGACCAGTTAACCATCGAAGAATTCAAGACCAAAAAACGTCCGAAAGTGGTTTTGAGTTGGGCACCGCATCCACGGGCATTGCCACAGGCGGTTCCCAATTCGTTTGTGGAATGGATGCGCCAAACCGACTACGAATTAGTAGTAACACATCCCGAAGGCTACGAGTTGGCTCCTGAATTTATGGGCGATCTGAAGCCAGAATACGACCAGATGAAAGCGTTTGAAGGCGCCGATTTTATCTACGCAAAAAACTGGGCGTCATATACCGATTATGGGCAAATCCTATCGAAAGACCGCACCTGGACCGTCTCGGAACGCCAAATGTCCGTAACTAACAATGCCAAATTTATGCATTGTTTGCCAGTTCGCCGCAATATGATTGTGACTGACGAAGTAATTGACGGACCAAATTCAATCGTTATTCAGGAAGCAGAAAACCGGTTATTTTCGGCACAGGCTGTATTAAAAATGATTTTAGACGAAATAAAATAAAGAAGTTCGGAGTGCCTAAAGTATTTAAGGGCACACTAACTCGAGGCACTTTAGGCACTTAAAACTTTAGGCACTCATTATGGAAAGATTGACCATTGTAAAAGTTGGCGGAAAAGTTGTTGAAGAAAAGGAATCGCTGGATCAGCTACTGAACCATTTCTCGCAAATTAGGGGCAAAAGGATTTTGGTACATGGTGGTGGAAGACTGGCAACTACTCTGGCCGAAAAATTGGGAATTGAAACACAAATGGTTGAAGGGCGCCGCATTACTGATGAAGCTACTCTGGAAGTTGTTACCATGGTTTATGCCGGATTGGTTAATAAAAATATCGTAGCCGGGTTACAGGCCAGAGGCTGCAATGCCATTGGACTAACAGGTGCAGATTTAAATGTAATCCGTGCAAAAAAACGTCCGGTAAAAACCATTGATTATGGTTTTGTAGGTGATATTTTAGGTGTTAATACTTCGGAATTAAGATTACTCTTAAACGAAGAAGTTGTACCTGTAATGGCACCAATTACACACGATTGTCACGGCCAGTTACTCAACACCAATGCCGACACAATTGCTGCTGATATGGCGATTGAACTTTCAAACTATTATACTGTAAATCTATTCTATTGCTTCGAGAAAAAAGGAGTATTGTTTAATCCCGACGACGAAAACTCAGTAATCTCAGAATTGAGTTACGATCGGTTTAAACAGCTTCAGGAAGACGGCGTAATTAAAGAAGGAATGATTCCTAAGCTCGATAATGGTTTTAGCGCTATGAGAAACGGAGTTAACCAGGTTTTAATTACCAACCCAAACCAAATAGCAATGGCCAGAGGTACCCGGCTAAGTCTGAAAGAAGATTAGTTTATAACGTATTGGAATAGAATAACCTAAAAAAAGAAGTTTGATCAACCAGGAGGGTTGTTTGAAATACCATCAAATAGGTTTGATAACATATCGATAGAATTTAGAACTTTTTTCGTTGCTTTACGTTTAAATAGTTGTGATTCAAACAGTATAAAACGAAGAGTTTCTGTTTTTACTAAACATAGAAAGTAAACTTATTTGATTTGTAAAGTTAGTTGATTGGTTAAGGTTGTAAAAACAAATCATTTTACGCAATTAGGTGGTGATTGGTTTTTTAGTGTGGATTGATTGTGTGGATTAGAAGAACCGTTTCAAACACAAGTTTGAAACGGTTTCTTATTTATATAATAAAAGAAGAACTCATACAGAGTAAAAAATCAACCTTCACTACCAATTTATTCAACTCAAAACGACATTATTTAGTGAGAAAAATTTTAAATTTGCACCGCAATCAGAGATTCACTTTTCAAGCATTCTGAATGACTTTTTTCCAGAACTGAAATTTGAATTTCGAATTTATTGCACGGGGTGTAGCGCAGCTTGGTAGCGCGCGTCGTTCGGGACGACGAGGTCGTCGGTTCAAATCCGGCTACCCCGACAAAATGGGAATCAAGCTTAAACAAGAAGCTCTTAAATCATTGGATTTGAGAGCTTTTTTATTTTTCTCATAGCAAATTATATCAATTCAAATCAATCTAAATGTGCCCTATTCGGTGCCCTTTTTTTAATATTATATTTGGGGCACCTATCTCATTGCAAGAGCCTATTTATTAAATGCTTACAAGAAATATTCTCAGTGAGATCTGATTGTTTTTGTAGCATTTTGACGGCATTTTTTGTTCCCTTTTTTTGATTATTGTTCAAAATAGATCATTTACGGCTAAAATTGATTGATATGAAGACAACTAACACATTCGGAATTGTATTTTATTTAAGAAGGTATAAAATCAAAGATGGGAAGTCTCCCATTTATGTACGAATTACGGTGGATGGTAAACGCACTGACATTGCCCTGAAAATAGACATCGAAATAGATAAGTGGAATAACATCAAGGGTATTGCAAAAGGTAAAAGTGAAGAAATCCGCTCATTAAACGCCTTCCTTGAAAAAGTCAGAAATCGGTTGATGGAATGTTACCATGAACTTCAACTTAAAAAGAAAATAATTACATCCGAATTGATTAAAGAAATGTTTTGCGGAATTGTAGACAAAGAATATACCCTTATTTCATTATTTGATTACCACAACAAGGTTATGGATGCAACGCTGGAATGGGGAACTTTAAAGAATTATTTCACCACAAAACGCTACATGGAAGAATTCATTTTGTCTGTGTACCATACTAAAGATTTTTATCTACAACAGTTAAATTATCGATTCCTTACTGATTTTGATCATTTTATGAGGACATACAAACAAAAAGATCAAAAACGTCCGTGCGGTCAAAATACAATCATGAAACATATTGAGCGACTTAGAAAGGTAATAAATATGGCCATTCGGAATGAATGGCTTGAACGGGATCCTTTCATGAAATTTAAACCAAGTTTTACAAAAACAAGTCGGCAGTTTTTAACCAAAGATGAGTTATTCGAAATCGAAAAAAAGGATTTCAGAATTGAACGATTAAAATATGCACGTGATATTTTTGTCTTTAGTTGCTATACCGGACTTGCCTATATTGATGTATTTAATCTTCAGCAAAATAATATCGTCAGAGGAATTGATGGAGATTACTGGTTATACACAAATCGAAAAAAAACTAATGTTTCAGTACATATTCCTCTATTACCGGAGCCTTTAGCGATCATAGAAAAATATAAAAACAATCCAAGGGTAATAGCTTCGAATAAATTATTACCCACATATTCAAATCAGAAACTGAATTCATACTTAAGTGAAATTGCGGACCTGTGTGAAATTGAAAAACATTTAACTTCTCATATTGCACGTCACACTTTTGCAACAACCGTGACTCTATGTAATGGAGTCCCTATGGAAACTGTATCAAAACTTCTGGGGCATTCCAGTATTAAAACAACTCAAATTTATGCCAAGGTGATTGAACAAAAAGTAAGTGACGACATGAAGCTTTTAAGGGATAAATTGAAAGTTGAAAAGAATTCAAAAAGAAAAACCGGATAAATTACGTTCATCTTCATTCATATAATTTCTATTCTTCAATGGAGGAAATTTCCCCAAATCTTTCCTTTACCCATTCTTGCATTCTGAAATTTTTAAAGTCAAACCATTTTTGTCTAAATTCACCCGAATTGTCAATTACAAACTTGAATTTATGGAATGGTTTCTTACAATTTAATGCGTCAATTAGTTTGTCTTTAAGTCTATTTGAATCTGACAAAGTCCCAACAAAGTCAGCCATTATCTCAAAAGAGTCGCTTGATTCCAATTGGGCAATTTCTTTATAATCGCCAAAATTGTTATCCAGTTTTTCCATTTCATAGGTCCATGCGTCGAAGTCAATGTCCGGATATCGCAATGTGTCAGGAACGAACACAAAATCCCCATTCTTTTTGTGCCAAAAGCATCTAAATCCACAGTCAAGCTGCTCTGCAATTTCCTTTATTTGTTTTTTTGTCAACGATTCCATAATTACACTGAACGTTGTTTCTTATATTTTAAAGCTTATCCATAACGTAGGAAGCTACACGCAGGGGCGCATTGCGGGCGATTTGGCTTCTCCGATTTTCAATTCCTGTCAAGCCGAAAAGCAGCCTGAGCGGAAAGATGCACACCGAAAACCACTGCTGCCGCACTTGCCGGGTAGCTGATGTGCCTGTTGCGCAATTCACATTAAAATGTTAGTAAATATAATGATATTTTGGATGTTAATAGCGGTGTAATGAGTATCTTGAAATAAAAAAATGCAAGGGCATAAGATTTACTAGGAGAAGCTTTTCTCGAGTTTCCAGTTATCAAGGCGTGTTCCGGAGAACAGTTTTTACCGCAGGCTCCACGACACAATGGATTTATCGTTTTTATATCCTGTTACCAGAACGTATTACGGGCGATGCGGTCAAAAGAGCCTCGACCCGGTGGTATTCTTTAAGCTGTGCCTGGTCGGTTACCTGGAGAACATTACCAGCGACCGCCAGTTGGTAGACCACTGTTCGATGCGCCTAGACATCCTTTATTTCCTTGGCTTCGACATCGACGAGGAGTTGCCTTGGCACAGCACGGTAAGCCGCACGCGGCAGTTGTTCCCGGAGACCGTATTTGAACAGGTTTTTAGCCGGATACTGGGCATGTGCATCGAGAAGGGCATGGTTTCGGGTCACACACAAGCCATCGATTCAGCGCCTGTAAAAGCCAATGCGAGCATGGACAGCCTTGAACTGAAAGTACCGGCAGAAGAGCTTGACGAACACATCCGCCGGGTTCGTAAGCTCAGTTCTAATGATAAGGCAGCATACAACAGTCGGAAAGCGAAAACCAACAAAGCGGGCAAAGAACAGCAAACCATCACTGCAGGGAAAGACGAGTTACAGGGCATCGAATCCAGAACGAAAAAATGGTCTAAAGACCAGGATTCCCGCCCGGGTTCCGGCAGTAAAGAGGCAAGGTACACAAGCAACAAAACACATTACAGCCCCACAGACCTGGATGCCCGCATCAGCGTAAAACCGGGCAAGGCCCGCAAGCTGAACTACCACGGAAACATCAGCGTAGATACGGCCCACCAAGTGATTACCGATGTACAGGCTTACCATGCCGACCTGAAAGATAACCAGAACCTCCAGGAAGTGACACTGCGGTTAAAATCACGGCTTCAGAAACAGGGCTTGCTATGGCGCAACGTACTGGCAGATGCAGGGTACAGCAGTGGCGAGAACTACGATTTCCTGGAACGGCATGGACTGGTAAGCTACATCCCGCCCCATGGCACATACAAGGGCGGCCCCGAAGGCTTTACGTTTGTCAAAGACG
>JAIBEY010000105.1 GCA_019459525.1 Prolixibacteraceae bacterium | reverse complement strand
TCGAGGAAAAGTGGTGGATAGCGACGGTCTTCCTCTGCCTGGGGTAACTGTATTTTTCAAAGGTACAACTGGCGGAACGATCACCAATGCTGATGGTACATTTACATTGCCCACCTCAGAAAAGTCAAAAATCCTGGTTTTTTCGTTTGTAGGCCTGGAAACCAAAGAAATAGCTGTTGGCGATCAGTCGGTTGTTGATGTTACAATGACCGAAAATACAGTAGATATCGAAGAGGTTGTTGCTATTGGTTATGGTGTTCAGAAGAAAGAATCACTAACAGGAGCAATATCAGGAGTAACTTCCGAAGACCTTGACCGCGTGCACTCAACAACGGTCAGCTCTGCTTTAGCTGGTAAACTGGCCGGGGTTTCGTTCCGTATGCCCGATGGTCGTCCGGGTTCGTCTGCAAATATTCAGATCCGCAACATGGGTAACCCGCTGTATGTTATTGATGGTATTCAGAAAGATGCCGGGCAATTCAATAACATTTCGCCCAACGATATCGAAAGTTTGACTATCCTGAAAGATGCTTCGGCAGCCATCTACGGGGTACGTGCAGCAAACGGGGTTGTGGTGGTAACTACCAAGCGCGGCAAGCTGGGTACGAAAAATACAATTAACATTGATGCCTATACCGGATGGCAAAACTGGTCGCGTTTTCCTGAAACGGTTGGCGCGTACGAATGGATGGCCGGAAAAGCTGATGCTGAAATGAACCAGTTCGGGAAAACCGACATCACCGCTTCTGAATTAGAGAAATGGAGAGCCGGAACCGATGCTGCTTACCGCAGTTTCAACTGGTACGATTTTATTATCCAGCCGAATTCGCCGCAAACGTCTATTAACGTAAATACCACCGGGGGATCGGATAAAATTAACTATTACCTTTCGGTAACCCGCCTGGATCAGAACTCCGTTCTAGGTCGCGAATTTACTTTTGGCCGTACAAACATTCAGTCGAACATCGACGCTAAAATTACTGAACGGCTTAAAGTGGGTGTGCAGATTAACGGGCGCGTTGAAACCCGCGATAATCCTGGTGTTCCCGGAGGTGATGACTACTGGGCTCCTCGTTTTGCATTGTTCCGTAACCGTCCAACCGAGCGTCCTTTCGCTAATGACAATCCGGAGTACATCAACAACATTGGCCACATGGCCGAAAACTGGGGATTACTCACCAAAGCAAATTCTGGATACTGGACTGAGGACTGGCGGGTTCTGCAAACCAACTTCATTGGCGAGTACGAAACTCCGATTAAAGGTTTGACTGCTAAAGGAACTTACTCTTATTACATTGCCGATAAGTTAATGAACGGTCATGAATATACCTACGATGCTTACAGCTATTTCCCTGAAACGGACGAATACAAAGTAACTTTTGCCAACCTCAACCCTTGGAGGGAACGCGGTACGCATAAAGTTTTCGAAACCGTATTGCAGGGCCAACTGAACTACAAAAAGGAGATTGGCAAGCACAACATTGCGGCTACTTTTGTAGCAGAACGCATCAACCGCCACGAATTGGATGTTTGGGTGCATTCGGTACCAAAAACCAATGCACTTCCTATCCTTCAGTTTGCCGATATGGATACGTACAACGATAACGACTGGGAAGAAGCTCGTATTGGCTATATCGGACGTTTCAATTATAGTTATGCCAGCAAATATTACCTTGAAGTCTCCGGACGTGAAGATGCTGCATGGAAATTCATTTCAAGCAAACGTTGGGGATTCTTCCCATCGATGTCGGCCGGATGGAGGATCACCGAGGAAAAATTTGCAAAAGCATTATTGGGGTCCAGTAGTCTTGATGTGAAACTCCGCGGTTCATATGGTGAACTTGGTGACGATAACGTTGGTATTGGTTCTTTCGACTATATTACTGGTTACAACTATGGAACATCAACTGTTATTATTGACGGAAATGTAGTAAAAGGATCACGAGATCGTGGAGTTCCGATCACTTCAATATCCTGGTTTACCAGTAAAATTACCGACATCGGTGCCGATTATTCGCTCATGAATGGTAAATTGAGTGGAAGTATTGATTATTTCTATCGCAAACGTACCGGCTTACCAGCCAATAAATATGATGTTTTGGTTCCGAGTGAAATTGGTTATACGTTACCACAGGAAAATCTGAACAGCGATGCTGTTATGGGTGCTGAAACTTCGATCAATTACGATGGTAAAATTGGTGAATTAACCTACTCGGTTGGTGGTAACATTTCGTATGCCCGAAATAAAGCGCTGGATTCGTACAAACCTCGTTTCAATAACTCATGGGACAATTACCGTAATTCCGGAGAAAATCGCTGGAGCGGA
This sequence comes from Prolixibacteraceae bacterium, assembly GCA_019459525.1. Taxonomy (GTDB): domain Bacteria; phylum Bacteroidota; class Bacteroidia; order Bacteroidales; family Prolixibacteraceae; genus Aquipluma. The sequence goes on along the minus strand of JAIBEY010000105.1, from coordinate 9,443 downwards.
GTTTTCTGGGGATACGAAGTCATAGGCCAGTTCCAGTCGGTAGATGAAATCAACAACTACACCATTAACAACGACGGGCAAGGCAACAAAACCATGCTTCCCGGCGACTTGATGTATAACGATGTGAACGGCGATGGAGTTATTAATGGTTACGACGAACGCCCAATTGGCTTCCCCAGAGACCGTAACCCCGCCCTTAACTACGGAATTAACCTGAGCCTGGCTTATAAAGGATTCGACTTTAAAGCCGATTTATCAGGAGGTTCAATGTACTCCTACAACCAGGAATGGGAAATGAGGAATCCATACCAGAATACCGGTAACCTCTTGAAAGTATTCTATGACGACAGATGGCACAGGTCTGATCCGCTCGATTTGAACAGCGCATGGGTTGCAGGTAAATTCCCGGCACTCCGATTCAACGATAGCGGTCATAACAACTACAACAAACAGTCAACTTTCTGGCTTACCAACATGTCGTACCTGCGCCTGAGGACAATGGAGGTGGGTTATACTTTACCTAAAGAACTGACTGAAAAGGCGAAAATCCAGAAAGCTCGTTTCTATGTAAACACATACAACTTGTTCTCATTTGACCAGCTGAAAAAACTCGGTGTTGAACCTGAGATTATGGACACAAATGGTCTGCAATATCCGCAGAACAGATTAGTAAATCTTGGTGTTAACCTTAGTTTCTAACCGAAAAATTTTTAAACAATGAAAAAATATTCAATTCTGTTAATCATGCTCATCGCCCTTGGTTGGGGTTGTAACGATGAGGCATTTTTGGACAAAGAACCGACCAATATTCTTCTCAATGACCAGATATGGGGCGATAAAAGCCTGGTCCTCTCTGTGGTTGCCGATTTATACGACCGGGTTCCTGAATATCAGACCATTCAGGGATGGTGGGATTTTGCAAGCTTCGACGAAGGTTTTGCATCAAACGGTGGCGACTATTGGCGTCATAAAAATCAGGATTACGGTTATGGCGAATGGTCGAACTGGGACTACGGTTTGATTCGTGAAGTAAACCTGTTTATTGAAAAATGTGGTACGGCTGATAAACTGGATCCCGCAGACAAAGCACAGTTTTTGGCTGAAGGTCGTTTTATCCGTGCCAATATTTATTTCGAACTGGTAAAACGTATGGGCGGGGTTCCGCTTATCACCGAGTCGATGACATATGATTTCAGTGGCGACCCGTCTTATTTGCGTAAACCTCGTGCAAAAGAAGCTGAAGTATATGATTTTATCATTAAAGAGCTCGACGAAATTAAGGCAGACTTACCCAAAGGTTCAGGCACAAAATCGCGTGCAACGCAGGGTTTGATTTTAGCAATGAAATCGAGGGTTTGCCTGTACGCAGCTTCAATTGCCAAATATGGCGCAAACACTCCTACAGTAACTTTGCCTGGTGGTGAAGTTGGAATCCAGGCCAGCCTTGCTGCCGGCTATTATACCAAAGCATTGGCGGCTGCCGAAGAACTCATCAACAGCGGTGACTATTCGCTTTACAAGAAAAAAGAAAATCTGTCGGAAAACTTCGCTAACCTTTTCATTGATAAAGGGAACAATCCTGAAGCCATTTTCGTGAAAGACTTCAAGCTGAAAAGTGGTAAAGTACACGGATGGACTTTGGTTAACCAACCCTGGTCTCAGGCTGAAGATTTGGAAGGTGGTCGTTTGAACCCATCGCTGAACCTGGTTCAGTCTTTCGAAAAGCTGGATAATACTTTTGAAACCTATTCGACTACTCAGGCAAATGGTGACTATATCTATTTTGATAGCCCTAAAGATCTGTTTGTTGGCCGCGATGCACGTTTGGAAGGTACAGTTATGCTTCCGGGATCGGTTTACAAAGGAAAACAACTCGACATTTGGGCCGGTTTTATGCTGGCGGATGGTACTGTAATAAAAGGTGACAATTTTGGCGCCCGCAAAACGCTGCCCGGCAAAACAGCCCCTGAATATGTGGTAGGATGGGATGGCCCGATTGACAACCTTGAATTTAGTGCTCAGTCTGGTTTCTATGTCCGTAAATACATGGACCTTGCAGTTGGTTCAGGTCAGCGCGGGGTAAACAGCGAAGTGTGGTGGATTCGTTACCGTTTGGGTGAAGTTTACCTGAATGCTGCTGAAGCGGCTTTCGAATTGGGTAACAAAGCCAAAGCTGCAACTTATATGAATATAGTGCGCGAACGTGCAGGCCTGGTTATTCCATTAACTGAAGCCGATATAACTTTCGACCGTGTGGTGCATGAACGTAAAGTAGAATTGGCGTTTGAAGGTCACCAACTTTGGGACATGAAACGCTGGCGTTTGGCTCATGTTGTATGGAACGGCGAATCAACAGAACTGACAACCAATCCCGGAAAAGCCAATGAAGTTAGCACCCGTGTTTTCGGAATGTGGCCGTATAAATATTACAATCCAGGTGGCGCTAACGATGGCAAATATGTGTTTAAGAAAGTAATTCCGGCACAGGTTACCAATGCTCACCGCTTCCGTTTAGGAAATTATTATTCAGAGATTAACAGTACAATCCGGAATAATAACCCGTTAATCGTCCGGAACCCAAATCAGGAATAACCGAACAACACAAATTTTCAAATTCAATAATGAGTAAGAATATGAAATTAAGATTAATTATAGTATTAGGCGTCATAAGTGGTTTCCTGGCATCATGCGGGTACGACAATTACGACGAACCTGGTTCGAAACTCGAAGGTAAACTGGTTTACAAAGGCGAAGCTATTAACGTGAGTTATAACGATGTGACTTTCCAGTTGTGGGAACCAGGATGGCAAAAGAAAGGTGAAATTAACGTATCGGTTAATCAGGATGGTTCTTATGGTGCCATGCTTTTTGATGCGAATTACAAACTGATTATCCCTTCCAATCAGGGCCCGTTCAGAAGTATCACCAACGCCGAAACCGGATCGGATACCATTCTGGTAAAACTTGCTGGAAATAAAGTTATGGACATAGAGGTTGAACCTTATTTTATGATTCGTACACCTCAGTTTACCGTTTCTGGGCGCGACGTTACCGGTACATTCAAAGTTGAAAAAATCATTACAGGAGCTAATGCCAAAAACATCGAGCGGGTTAACCTGTATGTGAATAAAACGCAGTTTGTTGACTTTCGTGCCAATGTGGTTTCTACAGAACTGGCGGGATCTTCGGTAACCGAAGGAACTACCGTAACACTGAAAGCAACTGTTCCGGCGATTACGCCAACCCAGAATTATGTTTTCGCCCGCATCGGCTTAAAAATCGCCGGTGTTGAAGACATGATTTTCTCGCCGGTTATAAAAGTTAATTTATAACATTCGGTAGTACTTTCATATATTTGGCCATCCTGATATTCCCGAATGTCAGGATGGCTTTTTTAAGTCGTATTTTGTTCGTGCAAGGAGATAACTTTAAACCAAATAATTAACCATGAGTAAAAATCATTGGGGACAAATCTTCAGAAGAAGATTCCCGTTTTATGTCGTTCTGTTCAGTTTGTTTCTGCTTGCTTCGTGCGCCGAAACAAAAAAAACAACTCCGGTTGTTACAACCAAAAACATGCGTGCCCCGGCTTATCCGCTGATCACGATTGACCCATACACCAGTGCATGGTCGGAAGCCGATCATTTGTATGATGACGCTGTGCGTCATTGGACTGGCAAACGCCACGGTCTGATTGGTGCGATACGTGTTGACGGACAAGTTTACCGTTTTATGGGCAAAGAGGAATTACCTCGCAAAGCTATTGTCCCAATGGCCAGTCAGGGTGCATGGGATTGTAGTTATTCACTCGACAAACCCGCCAGCGGCTGGGAGAAACCCGATTTTAACTCATCGAAATGGGCTGCCGGGAAAGGCGCTTTCGGTACTTCCGGAATGCCCGATCTGGTAACTCCGTGGGAAACTCCGGACATCTGGGTACGTCGCGAGTTCACCATCGATTCCACGTTAGCTGAAGCTCCGCTTTACCTCATTTATTCGCACGACGATAATTTTGAGCTTTACCTCAACGGACAGAAACTGGTTGACACCGGTTATGCCTGGAAAAACAATGTGGTACTTCCATTGGATGGTGAGTTGCGCACCTTGTTGGTTAAAGGCGGTAAAAATGTGATCGCTGCGCATTGTCACAACAAAACCGGCGGCGGGCTGGTCGATTTTGGCATTTACCAGGATACTGAAAAAGTGGATGCTTTTGCGCAAACTGCGGTACAAAAATCGGTTTCATTGTCGGCTACACAAACGCATTATGTGTTTAGCTGCGGACCGGTTGATTTGAACCTGACATTTATCTCGCCGCTTTTACCCGAGAATCCGGATGTGCTTTCGCGCCCGGTCAATTACATCAGTTACGATGTACAATCAACCGACAAGCAGGACCATGATGTGCAGATTTATTTTGAAGCCACTCCGGAATGGGCTGTCAACAGCGTTTCGCAGGAAGTTTCGGTCGAAAAAGGACAAACCGAAGGACTGACTTATTTCAAGGCTGGAACAACAGAACAGCCGGTTTTGGCTCGGAAAGGTGATGATGTGCGTATCGACTGGGGCTATTTCTTCCTCTGTGGCGAAAATACTCCTGACATGAGTTACGCTTTGGGAAGTTTCGAAACCATTAAACAAGGTTTTGCAGCTACCGGTATCCTCGAATCTGCCGGCGAGCAAAAAGTGATTGCCAATATGGCCAATGGAATGATGGTTATGGCGTGTGCCCAACAACTGGGTAAGGTTTCCGAAAATTCTACCTCCGGAAAAATAATGATTGGGTATGATGATCTGTATGCCATTCAGTATTTCAACGAAGACCGGATGGCCTGGTGGAAAAAAGACGGACAGGTAACCATGGACGATGCCTTGAAAGCCGCTCATACCGAGTTCGGTCAGTTGCGCGAAACCTGCGCACAGTTTGACAACAAGCTGTGGGCCGATGCGGTAAATGCCGGAGGCGAAAATTACGCTGAACTTTGTGTTCTGGGCTTCCGTCAGGCAATTGCTGCACATAAACTTATCAAAGACAAAGAAGGCAATACCATTTTCCTTTCCAAAGAAAACTTCAGCAACGGTTCTATCGGGACAGTTGACGTAACTTATCCTTCAGCGCCATTGTTCCTGCTTTATAATCCTGATTTGCTGAAAGGCATGATGACTCCGATTTTCTATTATTCGGAAAGCGGATTGTGGAACAAACCTTTTGCCGCCCACGATGTAGGTACTTACCCATTGGCTAACGGGCAGACTTACGGTGGTGATATGCCGGTTGAAGAATGCGGAAACATGCTCATCCTTACAGCAGCTATTGCGCAGGCTGAAGGAAATGCAGCCTATGCCGAAAAACACTGGGACGTGCTGACTGTTTGGGCAGATTACCTTTTACAGAATGGACTCGACCCTGAAAACCAGCTTTGTACCGATGATTTTGCCGGTCACTTTGCCCACAATACCAATCTTTCGGTTAAAGCCATTATGGGTATTGCCGGATATGGAAAACTGGCTGGCATGTTGGGTAAAACCGATATCGCTGAAAAATACACTGCCCAGGCCAAAGAAATGGCAACGAAATGGGTTGAAATGGCCAATGATGGTGATCATTTCCGTTTGACATTCGATCAGCCCGGGACCTGGAGCCAGAAATACAACCTGGTGTGGGACAAATTATTGGACCTGAATATTTTTGATCCTGCCGTAGCTCAAAAGGAAATTGCCTACTACCTGACCAAACAAAACACGTATGGCTTGCCATTGGACAACCGACGTACTTATACCAAATCGGACTGGATTATCTGGACAGCCACATTGGCCAACGATCAGGCCACTTTCGAAAAGTTCATCGATCCGTTGCACAAAACCTTTAACGAAACAACCAGCCGCGTCCCGATGACCGACTGGTACGAAACCCCGGATGCCAAACAGGTGGGCTTCCAGGCCCGTTCGGTAGTTGGAGGTTACTTCATAAAAATGCTCGAACAAAAACTGGAGAAAAAATAACAATTACAGAAAACGGGGCGACGACAAATCGCCCCTTTTTTATGCGGTTTAGATTTTTCCGGCGAGAACAAATACGTCGCTTAAGTTTCAAAAAGGTATTAGCCCAACAACGGTCCAAAACTTTCAACAATTAAACTTTGAATAAAAAGAAGAGTTGCCCATTTCTTCTGAAAATATTCTTCTACTTTTGAATAAAAATTTCGGTTTATTCAGGCATGAGGTTGGAAACGGATCATATATCTCTAATAGGTGAAGGAAATCAAAGGGTATTTCAGTCGATTGTATATACATATTCCGATCCTTTGCTTATTTTTTCGATGGGTTTTGTGCGAAAGCGCGAAATCGCTGAGGAGATCGTTAGTGATGCTTTTGTCGCACTTTGGAATCAGCGGAGCCGGATTGCGGAAATCAGGGATTTGAAATCCTACCTTTATATATTGGTGCGTAACGGCAGTATTTCCTACCTCCGGAAAGCCAGTGGGCGTAAAGAAATCAGCCTCGAAAATCTACGCGATTTTTATACACTTCCACTAACCAGCCCCGAGAATGATGAAATTTCTGATGACATTCTTGAGCAGATCAACAAAGCCATTGAGCAACTTCCGCCCAAATGCAAAATGGTGTTTACCCTGGCTAAGGTTCAGGGTGTAAAATACAAGGAGATTTCAACGATTTTGGATATCTCTGTAAAAACAATCAACAATCATATCGCCAACGCGCTGGTTCATATTTCCCAATCTTTAAATGGAAATAAAAAGACTTCAGGAACAGATTTAGGCAAAATTGCTTCTGTGCTTTTCTTTTGATTTTGGAATATTTAACCCGTTCCCCCAAACTTTTTTTAATTTTTTTTTCTGCCCGACTGGGAGATTTTATTTGGTTCTGCGTCTTTAGTTCTGAATGCCGATATTTTCGGATAACTATAGAATAACCAGCAGAAAGCCCAAGTGAAAGATACCGATTCAATATTTGAAGCATATGCCAAAGTCCTTTCAGGAGAATGTACACTGGCTGAAAAGAAGGAATTACTAGATCGACTGGAAAATGATCCGGAAGAAAAGGCCCGATTTGAGCAACTGGAAAAAATATGGCACAGTTCTTCGTCTGAACAGCACTCTGCCGAACGAATTTGGCAGCTAACCTCCGGTAAACTGGGTTTCAGGCAAGAGGTTGCACCCCCAAAAACGAAGCTTCGTGGCTGGTGGCAGGTTGCGGCGGCAGCAGTCATCGTGTTGTCTGTTGCCCTGAACTCGTATTTGTTAATAGACGGGAAAACAGGCGGAACCAACGATATTATAGAATATTCGGCTAAAACCGGTGAGGTGAAAAAAATCGATTTGCCCGACGGAAGTTCCGTTTGGCTCAACGCTGAATCAACCTTAATCCTTCAGGAACATTTTGGTGGCAAGTCGAGAAATGTTTATTTAATTGGTGAAGCGTATTTTAAAGTCAGCAAAAATCCGGAGAAGCCTTTCCTTGTCAATACCTCTTCGGTAGTTGTAAAAGTTTTAGGTACTTCATTCGGCGTTCGCAATTACCAAAACGATCCGGATATAAGTACCTGTCTGGTTGAAGGTAGCGTTCAGCTATTAAACAAGGTTAATCCACGCAATTCCGTTATTCTGAATCCGTCAGAAGAAGCTTTACTCATTAAGTCGAATGGCGAACTTACGGTTAGTCAACAACCGCATGGCCTGATTGCTCCCTGGCGCGAAGGACGTTTCCGGTTTCACGATCACGAATTGGTAACAATTACCCATCAGTTGGAGCGAAAATTCGACTGTGATTTTGTGTTTCTGGATGAAGCCGCCGAGTCGCTAAGATTTACAGGCGATTTCGAAAACGAAAGCTTAGACGAGATTCTGTTGCTATTAAATAAAGCGCATACGTTTAAACTGAAGAAAACAGGACGCCGCTATATCATATCTTTATAATATAAAATACATCGGATGGCAAAATAAAAAAACAACGGGAAATGCGCCAACATTCCCCGTTTAGAATTAATGCAAATAAAAGAGTTTAACTTGTAAACAATGCAAATCTATGAAAAAATGTTGTATTGACTGGCTTTCTTTGCCTAAAAGAAAGCTCAAAAAAGCAGGACTAATTATGCGTCTAACACTGTTACTTACAATTTCTTTGGTAGTGAACGTGTACGCGAGTACCTATTCACAAAACACCAAACTGAGTCTTGATTATTCCGACATCCAACTCAAACAATTGTTTGAGCGGATTAGTGAACAAAGCGAGTATCGTTTCATCTACAACAACAATGAGGTAAATGACGATATTCATGTCAGCGTGAAAGCAAAGAATGTCAAGATTGAGATGATCCTGGATAACATTCTGGACAATGCGAAACTGGAATACCGCATTGTTGACCGTCATGTTATTGTTTATCCGGATGAAACCCCGGAAGCAGGTTCAGCAACTCTGGCCGGTAGCGTTATGCAACAATCTTCCGTTTCCGGAAAAGTTACCGACGAAACCGGAGAACCACTGCCTGGAGTGTCTATATCAATTAAAGGAACCGCTTTGGGTGTTATTACTGATGCCGATGGAAAATATACCATTAGTGCCGAAAAGAATTCGGTTCTGGTATTCTCATTCATCGGCATGAAGACCAGGGAAGTGGTTTTTGATGGAAAAAGTACGCTTGATGTTTCGCTTGAACAGGAAACTGTTGGTATAGATGAAGTTATTGCAATAGGCTATACCAATGCCAGAAAACAAGACCTTTCGGTTGCAGTTACAACAGTAAAAGTCGGCGATAGCAATAAAGGAAGACCAACAACTCTGGGCGCAATTCTTCAGGGGCAAATGACCGGTGTTTCGGTTACTCAAAGTGGTGACCCTAATGAGTCTTCTAAAATCAGCATTCGTGGAAAAGGGAATAAAGATGGCGATGCCGTTTTGTATGTGGTTGACGGAGTTCCCGGTGCACCATTTAACTCAGCCGATATCGAAACGGTTACCGTTTTAAAAGACGCATCATCAGCCGCAATTTATGGAGCGTATGCCGGTTCGGGCGGTGTAATTCTGATTACCACCAAACAGGCAAAGGAAGGCAAAACAAGCATAAGCGTTAACGGTTGGAATGGGGTTCAGAAAGCCTGGAAGCTACCTGAAGTGTTGACATCAGAACAATACAATAAGGTACGAAAAGATGCTGCTGTAGCCGCCGGAAAAACAGTACCATCGGTGTATGACCCGTCTGTATTTCCCTACGGAAATGTAACCCGTACCGACTGGGTTGATGAAATATTCAGGATGGGCAGGATGCAGCATTACGACGTTACCTTAAACGGAGGAACCAAAGATTTGAAAGCACTTGCTTCGGTGAGTTACGACAATACGGAAGGAACTCTTATCAATACTTACAACGAAAAATTGACTTCAAGGCTTCAGGTTGACTTCAAACTGAACAACTGGAGTTCCAT
>JAIBEY010000045.1 GCA_019459525.1 Prolixibacteraceae bacterium | reverse complement strand
GATGCGAGGGCTTCACCGCCTATCAAATCCAGACAAACTCCGAATGCTGCAAGATGCTCACCAGGAGTGAGGGCGCGGGTGCTAAGGTCCGTGTCCAAAAGGGAAAGAACCCAGATCATCAGCTAAGGTCCCCAAGTATATACTAAGTTGAACTAACGAGGTCTGATTGCATAGACAGCTAGGATGTTGGCTTGGAAGCAGCCATTCATTTAAAGAGTGCGTAACAGCTCACTAGTCGAGCGATCGGGCATGGATAATAATCGGGCATTAAGTATATCACCGAAGCTTTGGATTGTACATTAAATTGTACACTGGTAGGGGAGCATTCCAAACCGCGTCGAAGCCGCCATCGTAAGAGGCGGTGGAGCGTTTGGAAAAGCAAATGTAGGCATAAGTAACGATAAAGGGGGTGAGAAACCCCCTCGCCGATAGACTAAGGTTTCCTGATCAACGCTAATCGGATCAGGGTTAGTCGGGACCTAAGGAAAAGCCGAAAGGTGTATTCGATGGACAATTGGTTAATATTCCAATACTTTTTAATACTGCGATGGGGTGACGGAGTGATGAAAGATCCGCGTACTGACGGAATAGTACGTTAAAGGGCGTAGGTGTTGAGAATGGTAGGTAAATCCGCCGTTTGAGCCGAAACCTGACAGTACCGAGAGCCTTCGGGCAATCGGATAGTGATCCTAAAGGCTTCCAAGAAAAACCTCTAAGCTTCAGGTATTAAAGACCCGTACCACAAACCGACACAGGTAGTCAAGGAGAGAATCCTAAGGCGCTCGAGTGATCCATGGCTAAGGAACTAGGCAAAATCGCCCCGTAACTTCGGGAGAAGGGGCGCCCCGGTGAATAACCGGGGCCGCAGTGAAAAGGCCCAGGCGACTGTTTATCACAAACACATGGCTATGCTAAATCGCAAGATGATGTATATGGCCTGACACCTGCCCGGTGCTGGAAGGTTAAGAGGGGATGTCATCGCAAGAGAAGCATTGAATTGAAGCCCCAGTAAACGGCGGCCGTAACTATAACGGTCCTAAGGTAGCGAAATTCCTTGTCGGGTAAGTTCCGACCTGCACGAATGGTGTAACGATCTGGGCACTGTCTCAGCCATGAGCTCGGTGAAATTGTAGTCTCGGTGAAGATGCCGAGTACCCGCAACGGGACGGAAAGACCCCGTGCACCTTTACTGCAACTTCGTATTGATCCTGGGTAAGTAATGTGTAGGATAGGACGGAGGCTATGAAGCGGGTTCGCCAGGACTCGTGGAGCCATCCTTGAAATACGTCCCTTTGCTTATCTGGGACCTAACCCTCGCAAGAGGGGACAATGCGTGGTGGGTAGTTTGACTGGGGTGGTCGCCTCCAAAAGAGTAACGGAGGCTTCCAAAGGTTCCCTCAAGACGATTGGTAACCGTCTGTAGAGTGCAATGACACAAGGGAGCTTGACTGTGAGACCGACAAGTCGATCAGGTACGAAAGTAGGGCATAGTGATCCGGTGGTTCCGCATGGAAGGGCCATCGCTCAAAGGATAAAAGGTACGCCGGGGATAACAGGCTGATCGCTCCCAAGAGCTCATATCGACGGAGCGGTTTGGCACCTCGATGTCGGCTCGTCACATCCTGGGGCTGGAGAAGGTCCCAAGGGTTGGGCTGTTCGCCCATTAAAGTGGCACGCGAGCTGGGTTCAGAACGTCGTGAGACAGTTCGGTCCCTATCTGTTGTGGGCGTTGGAAATTTGAGAGGACCTGCTGCTAGTACGAGAGGACCGCGGTGGACATACCCCTGGTGAATCTGTTGTGGCGCCAGCTGCATTGCAGAGTAGCTAAGTATGGACGAGATAAGCGCTGAAAGCATCTAAGCGCGAAGCTTACCTCAAGATGAGATTTCCTTTGAGGGTCGTAGTAGACTACTACGTTGATAGGCTACAGGTGTAAAGGCGGTGACGTCAAAGCCGAGTAGTACTAATTGCCCGAAGACTTTCGCTAATGTTTACAGGTCAATTGAATACTTCTGTTTATTCCCGATATGTTTAAAATATTTGGTGTTTAATACGTAAGCCACCATGAAAGCTTTAGGTGACTATTGCGGCGGGGTTCCACCTCTTCCCATTCCGAACAGAGAAGTTAAGACCGCCAGCGCCGATGGTACTGCACATTGTTGTGGGAGAGTAGGTCGTCGCCATTCTTTAATTACCTCCATTCCTTTATTGGGATGGAGGTTTTTTGGTTACAACCAGCTTGCAAAAAAAACACTGCTACCTTCACTCACCTACACACCCACTGCAAAACACACCGGTAACCCCCCAAAATGGGTGTAAAACAAAAGTGGGAAACACTCCATACCGAGTGGTTGTAACACAGCTCTGTTTCCTGTTTTCCCGGGCTTTCTTTGGCCTGTAACGGCCGCCCTGCAGTGATTTAAACAGTCTCCCTTGGTTTCTTCGTTTCTTCCCCTGAACCCCTTTCAAATCCTTTAAAATGTGATCTTGTAGTTGTGTATATTCCCTAAGAGCCTGGTCATATTTGTTTATTTTGAGCATATTTGACCGTATTCGTTTAGCTTTTAGGGCTATAATACTTGATCTTTTTTAAAATGAGTATTTTAAACTTGCAGTCGTTTTGTAATTACGGGGTAATCCGGGGTAATAATAGCGGGGAGATTGGCTTCCAACACCAGTTGCATTAATCAAAATCATAGACGCGTAAGTGGTGTTGAACAAGTTCTGAATGCCTGAAGAAAGGCTGATGGAGAGGTTTCCAAATGATCTTTGGTATCCGGCCATTATATTTGTCAATTCATGGGCTTTGGTAAATATAGTATTGTCGTCGCGCATAGGCATCGATCCAATAGTCTGAAAATGCAGGTTTGCAAAAAGACCGTTGATGTAATTGGTTTCCAACATCCAGTTGGTGACTGACGCTGGAACTCCTGTTAGCTTATTTCCTGAATAGTCATTCTCCTGGTCTGTAAAATCATCAAATCGGTATCGGGTAAGGTTTGCGTTCATTCGGACGAAACTGGACCACATGGGACGGTCAATTAGCTGATAATCTAGTTTTATTTCCAGTCCGGGGTGATTCGTTCTTCCGGCATTAACTCCAATATATTCGTCGTCACCGGTACGTTGGGCCACCAGTAAATTTTTTATTCTCATGTAATAGGCCGAGAGTTCAAAAAAGAAGGATTTGCCAATCGTCCCTTTTGTCCCTAATTCAAAATTCCAACCGGTTTCGGGCTTAATTGATGTGTTGCGTAATCCGCCTGGCATCAGCGTTTCTTCAAGCGTAGGAGGAGAGAAGCCATGGCTGACGACCGAGAATAACCGGGTTTGTTTGGACATAACCCAACTGGCAGCCAGGCGTGGAGAAACTACTGGATTGAACTGATGTCTTCCGCCCTGATCGCCATCGGTCAGAAAAAGATCCTGGTAGCGGTAGTTGGTTTGGTTCCAGTTCAGGCTGGCAGATATCAGAAATTGCTCCTGAAAATTCAGGTCGGTCAGAAAAAAAATGTTGTTGTACCGGCGAAATTCCTCGTTGTCAGTTAGCAGGTTACCGGCTGCCCGGTCCTTATTCTGAAGCGTTTGCCATTGGTAGTTTTCGGTAAAAAATTCGTTGCCCAGTATAAATCTGCTTGTGGTATTTTCAGAAGCGTATTTCTTCTCCAAAACCGACCGAAACCCCAGATAGTTGTTTTTTTCCTGAAGGATGTTGAAAGGACGTAATTCGTTATTTCGATTGGTTTGTCCGAAAGTGCTGAATTTTGCTTGCCAGTTTCGATTCAATGTATGCTGAACGGAGATTCCTCCGAAAGCTTTCCGGTAAACTTCATAACCTTTCGCGGAGGCCCAGTTTGCGGCAGCCTTCTCCGGTGTTTCCTGAAAGGTCTTCAGGTCAATTGAACTTGGGATATACGCATCCATCTGAATAAATGCCGCCAACAAATTAACTTGTGTCCGGTTCCGCGTCAATGTACTTGTCCAGGTTACATTGTGCCGGTTTGTTTCGTTATTTTCCCGGTAGCCATCGGAATGAATGCGGTTATAGGCCAAGGAATGAGCCGCATGAGGTTGAACGATTGCCAGCTTACCGGTGTATTTAATGGTTTGAAATGAACCCACTGAAACCTGTTGAGTAATATGGTTTTGGGTCGGCTTAGTCGGGTTAAACAGCAAAACGCCTCCCAACCCCGATCCATAAAATCCGGAAGAAGGACCTTTAACAATTTCGATGTGGGCGATTTGTTCCAAATCCAAATCTTCCAATGTTGTTTCGCCAACCCCGTTTGTAAGTGGAATATCGCCGTAATAGGCTCTGATTTTATTACTTCCGTAAGGAGATCGTGCACCTATCCCCCGAATAGTAAGTCGATTGGTATTGATGGAACCACTTTGCATCCATACTCCTGCTAACTTATTAACAGAAGGTGCCAGTGTAAAGCTGGGCTCACGAAGTAACTGCTGGTTGGTGATTAATCCAATGGAGCCCGGCGTATCGAGGAGTCGTTTTTCTGATTGAAACGCCTTAATAACAACCTCCTGAATATTTACATTTTCAGGAATCAGGCGGATATTTATTGGAGTTGGTCCGGTAGATACCGGAAAGCTAAACGAAAAATACCCTTCGGCTGTGAAAATAATCAAAGACGGAACTTCGGCGGTTTCGAAGCTGAAATTGCCATCAGTAAACTGATATTCAGTAGAGTTAACCAGCACCGTAAACTTGCTTAGAGGTAAATCAGTTTCAGCATCCGAAACACGCCCTTCGAAACGATTCTGTGCCTGTAACGAAAAGGAGGACAGAAAAAGAAGGGCCGGGATGAAATAACGGTAACTGCATTTGCTTACGACTGATTTGATCATGAGCGTATCAGTCTTTTATTTTTTTCGGTTTACAGAGTTTATCTTCTTTTTTTGCCTTTCGTTCGCAACGTTTGCAAACATATTTAGCGTCTTCTTTTTCCTTATAATCCTCGTTTTTGCACTGTGTTTTCGACATTGTTTTATTTCTTATCCTGTTCCACGTGCTGTAAAACAACCTCAACCGGATAATTGTTTTTCAAATACTCCGCCAATTTTTCCGCAGCATAAACCGAACGGTGCTGCCCACCTGTACATCCGAAACTTACACACAAGTGCGAAAACCCCCGTAACGAATAAACTTCAACCGAATGCGACACCAAACTAAATACGGGCGCCAGAAAATCGGCCATTGTCGATTTTGTTTCCAGAAATTGCTGAACTTGTGGATCTTTTCCGGTCAGATGTTTATATTCTTCGTACCTGCCGGGGTTGTGAATGGCCCGGCAATCGAATACAAAACCGCCACCATTCCCGGATGGATCTTTGGGAATGCCTTTTTTATAGGAGAAACTGCTGACTCTCACGGTCAATCTGTCGTTTACCGGGCTGATTGATTTCAGGAACGATGATTCGGTAACCGCTTTCAGTACTTTAAATAGTTCGGGAAGGGGAACCTGGATCGTATTTTTTGCCAACAGAGTTTCCAGATTCTTCAGTGCAAACGGGATACTTTTCAGAAAATGTTCCTTTTTCTCGTAGAACCCACGGAAGCCGTATGCCCCCATGGCTTGCATGATACGGATGAGCACATATCCACCAAACAGGGATTTGAATTTTTCACGGTCGGTGTGTTTGTATTGACTGAGTTCGTCGAGGTAAAATTCCAGCAATTCTTCGCGTTCGGCTTCCGGAATGTTGGCTTTGGCATCGTACAACAGCGAAGCCAAATCGTATTGCAATGCGCCTTTTCGTCCGCCCTGATAGTCGATAAAATAGACTTGTTCGTCTTTCAGCATCACATTTCTGCTCTGGAAATCGCGGTACAGAAAAGCATGGTTATCTACGGCCAAAAGGTAATCGCTGAAGGCCTGAAAATCGTCTTCCAGGGCTTGCTCGTCGAAAGCGATTTTGGCCAGCTTCAGAAAATAGTACTTGAAATAATTCAAATCCCACATCATCGACTGTTTGTCGAAGGCATCGCGGGGGTAGCAAAAGCTGTAATCAACGTCTTTCCCGGCAACCAGTTGAATGCGGGGAAGTTCTTTCAGTACCTTTTTATAAACATCCACAATTTTTACTGAAAAGCCCTCCGTTTCGCGTGTTTGTGTCAGAAAATCGAACAGGGTTGTGTTTCCGAGATCTTCCTGAAGGTAGGTTTTCTGATCGCCGCTAACGGCATAGATTTGAGGGACAGGTATATTTTTATTTCGGAAGTGAGCCGAAAATTCGAGAAAAGCCTGATTTTCTTTGATGTCGCTATTGTAGGCGCCAATAACCTGATGGCTGGCGCTTTTCATGCGGGCATATTCGCGGTACGAGCCCGAACCCGGCAGTTGTTCGAAAAAAATAACTTCTTCTTTAAAATGCAATTCGAACAAGCTGATTAACTGATCTTTTATTTTTAGTTCCAAGGTTACTTGTTTTTAGATATTTCGAGTGATGATTTCCATATCGCAGTTGCTATTCAACACAAGCAATCAGCGATTTTAAAATTAGTTCTTTGGTTTTTCCAGCGCTTCTTTTATACGTTTTAACTGATCTTTTGGATATTTTTCATCCTGTTTGAGGTTAAGTGCTTTGTTGTAGTTAAAGCGCGCAATGCTGTAGTTTTCAAGCTGTAGGGCCTGATCTGCCAATTCGATCAGCCTGTTGTATTCGATATTTTGCTGATCCTGGTTCTCCTGGTCAATCACCTGCTGAATGTCCCTCAGCTTGATTTTCGGATAATTTTCATCTCTTTTTATACTGATTGCCCTGTTGTAATAGAAGCGGGCAATGGCAATGTCCTTATTGAAATAAGCTTCGTCGGCTTTGGCAATCATATCGCGGTATTCTTTTTCTTCTTTTTCAGAAAGCAAAGAATGGGTAAGTGCCAGAATTTCATTGATCCGGTCTTTGGGGTATTTTTCCCAGGATTTGATCTCCAGCGCTTTGTAATAAAAGAATTTAGCAACATTGTAGCTTGCTTTTGCGAAAGCGGCATCAGCCTGTGCAATGGCATTTTCGTAACCCGAAACATCGTTTGCCGACAATTGAGAATCGATGAGTTTTCGAATTAATTCGATTTGATTTTTCGGGTATTCATCGGTTGGTTTTAATTCGTTGGCTTTTAAGTAATAGAAACGCGCAACCGAATAATCTTTGATGCCGAACGAATCGTCGGCCTTTTTAATTGCCTCCTCGTACGTGTTGGTGATGGTGTAGTTTTTAGCGCGTGCTTCGGTATCCTGAGCCGATTCTGCCGGGTTAAAAATAGGCTTGCTGGTCGTTTTCACCGTTTCCGTTTCGGGCAAATTGGAAGTGTACGTTTCAACAGGCTGATCTTCGTTCATCAACTTGTCAATCAGGGCCATTTGGTTTTTTGGATACGATTCTTCGGGCTTGATGACCAATGCCTGTTTGTACTGAAGTTTGGCAATGCTATAGGTTTTTTCGCGGAACGAATTATCGGCTACTGAAATGGCTTGCCGGTATTTCTCGTCGATTTCCCGTTGCGACTGAGCCAGCCTATCTTTATCGCGTTGATCCAATAATGCTTCAATTTCCTTAATCCGTTCTGCCGGTACTTTTTCTTCCGGCTTGAGCGATTTGGCGACCTCAAATTGCATTTTTGCAGTAGCGAGCTGACCTTCTTTAACCGCTTTCTCAGCTTTTTCAACGGCTTCGGAATAGGCATCGTTTAAGGCGGGCTTTTTTAATTCAGCAGTGTTAGCCTCCGCAATTTTCTGGTTAACTTCTTTTAGTCGTTTATTCGGAAAAACCTCGTTGGGCAGAATGGCCAGCGCTTCGGTATAACCTGTTCGGGCATTTATCCAGTCCGAAGCTTCGAATGCTGCGTTTGACTTTTTTATGGCATTGTTGTAATTATCGGCTTGTGCGGCGATAACCGATTGAATTTCCTTGATTTGATTTTTTGGATATTCTTCGTCAGATTTGATCGTTGCTGCAGTTCGGTATTGAGCTAACGCCTGTTCCATATTCGATTTGGCGAAAAGGTCGTCAGCAATCTTTATCACTCTTTTGTATTCTGCATCTTGCCTGGCCAGCAGCTGAATCTGATCTTCAATGTCAGCGATCAATTTTTGTATTGCAGCCTTTTGCGACGGGTTGTTCAGAATGGCTTCCTCATACTTGGCAATGGCAGCCAGGTATTCTTTTTTTTGCTTCAGGTCTTTAGCCATAGCCATTGACTGTTCGTATGCGTTGTATTTAACAGCTCTGATCGAATCTTCTTCCGCTTTTTGTTTCATCGCAATTTGATCTAGTCCGAGCTGTACTTCAATCTCATCAATTTTAGCGATCTGGCTTTTGGGGTATTTTTCGTTCGGGAGTGCAGTGAGCGCTGAAATGTATTGAGTTCGTGCGCCCTTATACTCTTTTTCGGCAAATGCTTTGTCGCCGGCTGCAATTGCTTTGGCATAAAGTTCTTTATCTGCTTTTTCTTTGGCCAGTTTTTGTGCTTGCTCCATTGCAGCCAGTTTCTCAGCCTCGTCAAGCTGGGTCATTTTTTCGTCGATTTCAGCAATTTTGGTTGGTGGCATCGGTTCTGAAGGCTTAAGTACAGAAGCTTTTAGGTATTCATCGCGAGCGACTTTTAAATTATTCTGATTGTAAGCTTCCTGTGCCAGTTTTACATGTTGAATATATTGGCGGTTGGTCTCAGCTTCTTTTTTTACCTCATTCAATAGCTGCTCGATTTTTGCAATCTGCTCTTTAGGAAGTACTTCCGCCGGTTTTAATGCCAGCGCTCTTTGGTACTTGTCTTTCGATTTCGAGTATTCTGCGTTTCCAAAAAAGGTATTTGCCTCGTCAATCAGAGCTGTGTATTGTTCCTGAAGATTTTTTAAACGATTATTTTCTGCTTCAGTTGCCGCTTTCTTCTGATCGATTTCTTTTAGTTTAACAACAGCGTATTTGTCTTCTTTTTTGTAGGTCAGTGCTTCCTGATAGGCTGTTGTCGCCTGATCCAATTGATTTGAATTGAATGCTTTGTCACCAATTGAAATTGCTGTTTTATATTGTTGTTCGGTTTGTTCTTTCAAAAGTTTATCAATCAGGGCCAATTGATCAGCCGGGTATTTTTCGTCCGACTTAGTCAGTAATGCCTCGTTGTAAGCCTGTTGCGCAGCGCTGTACTCTTTGTTGCTGAAATGTTGATCGGCTCTTGCAACAACGTCCTGATAGGCTTGCATGGTTGCCTTTAATGCGGATTCTTTTTGTTCCTGCTCAGCCAGTAAGGTATTGATTTCGCTGATTCTTTTTGGAGGGACTGTTTCTGTAGGAATAAGGTTGTAAGCCTTCATAAAAGCTTCCTTGGCTTTGGGCAGGTCTTTATTTTTGAAATGAGTTTCAGCTTCGGTAAAAGCCAGATTGTATTCTTGTCTGGTTTTTGCTTCAGCCTCTTGCCGGGTAAGCAATTCGGTAATTTTGGTAATCTGTTCTTTGGGATATTCCGAATCTGGCTTATACTGCAACGATTCCTGATATTTATCTCGTGCCTGTGTATAACGTTTGTCCGTTAGCAGTTTATTGGCTTCATTAATTGCGGTATCGTATGCCCGGGTCATTTTAGCTAACTGTGCCAGTTGGGCGTCAGTTTGCCCGAGTTTTTCCTTGGCTTTTGCATCATTGGGTTTTACTGCCAAAGCCGTTTCGTAGCCTGTTCGCGCTGTACTGAAATCGTTTGCATTGAATGCCTTATCGGCATTTGCCATGGCCATGTTGTATTCCGAATCTGTTTTTTCTTTCAGGAGCCGCTGTTTTTCTGCTTCGAGCCGATTATTTTCCACAATGGCGTTGTCAATTTTTCCGATCTGTTCTTTGGGGTAAGCTTCTTCTGATTTTATTGCCAGGGCTTTCTGGTATTCGGTTTTCGCATTGGCGAAATTGTTTTCCCCGAAGAGTTTATCCGCCTGTGCAATAACAGCCTGATATTCTTTTTCTTTCCGTTCCTTGTCTTTTGCCAGTTGATCCAGGATGGTCTCAATTTCCTTTATCTTTTTTTGCGGGTAAGTTTCTGTAGTTTTTAGCTCAGAGGCTTCCCTGTATTTGGCTAACGATTCCGTATAATTTTGTGCAGTAAGGAGTTGGTCAGCTTTTTTTATGGCATCGTCATAAGCTTTTTGCTGGGCAATAGCCTGTTCTTCAAGCGTTTTCTTTTCCAACAACAGCTTCTGTATTTCAGCCGTTTTTTGTTGTGCAAAGCTATCGTTGGGTTTTACGGCCAAAGCTTCAGTAAAAGCGTTCAATGAACCTGTCAAATCAGCCGAATCAAACAATTTATTGGCTTTCCTGACCAAATCCTGATAGGTTCCTATTTTTTTGATCTGATCTTTTGGATAGGTTTCTGATCTACGAATCAGGATGGCCTTGTTGTAAGCTGCGAGTGCGGCATCCAGCTCATCTTTCAGGAATGATTGATCCGCCTGCGCAATCAGGTTTGTATATTCTTTATCAGCGAGTTGCTGCTGTCGGATCACCTGAATGTCGTCTATTCGCTTTTGTATAGCGGCATTCTTCGGTTTTAATTCGAGTGCTTGCGCAAATAACTTCAGCGATTCGTCGTAGTTTGTTGCTGAAAAGGCTTTTTCTGCATTGGAAACCAGTTCGTTAAATCGCGTTTCTTTTCCTTCTGATTCGGCAATTTCAGTCAGTTTATCCTTGGGGTATATTTCTGCTGACTTTATTTTCAGAGCCTCCTGGTAGTTTATTTTTGCTTTGGGGAGGTCGTTGGCGGCCCATGCCTGATCAGCCAGCAGAATAATTTGCTGGTATTTTTTGTCCGTTTCAATAGCGATTAGGGCATGTTCGGCTTCAGCCAGCTTATCTTTGGCTAACTGGTTGTCAGGTTTAAGTCCGAGTGCTTTTTTATACGATTGTATCGCTTGTAAATAGTCTTTTTGCTGTACCTGTGTATTGGCTGTTGCCAAGGCCTGATTGAATTCCTTCTCGGTTTGTTCGAGCTGGGCTTGTTGCTGCCTGGTTGTATTTATCAGTGCGATCTGATTTTTCGGATACTGATCTTCAGGAACAAGTTGGCTGGCTTGATTGTACAAGGCGATGGCCTGGTCGTAATTTTTAGACTTGAAATTGTTGTCGGCCTGGGCAATGGTTTCGTTGTATTTTTTTTGCTTTTCGAGCAATGCCAGCAATTGGTCAATGTCCTTGATTCGCCCGCTGGCAAACACATCACCAGGTTTGTATTGAATGGCATCTTCGTAAACCGAACGGGCACTGATATAACTTTTCTGATCGAAAAAGCCGTTGGCTTTGGCAATGGCTGCATTATATTTCTGCTCCAAATCGGCTTTTTGTTTTTCGGTAATTTCGAGGGCTTTTACCAAATCCTGGAGTTCGGCTACCCGATCATTCGGATAAGCCTTGTCAGGGAATAATTTTCTGGCTTCCAGGTATTTCACTAAAGCCAGTTGATATTCGCCGCGCTGATAATGGGTATCCGCTTCTTTAACAAGCAAATCGAAGTCCTTTTGTTTCGCGGCTAAATCCTGTGCATCAATCTTCGAAATAGATTCTGCTTCTTTCTTAACCTGGTTGGCCTGGGTCTTAGCCGTTTCTATTTGTTCAAGGAATTGAATGTCTGAAATGTATGCTTCTTTCTCGAAGTTGTCGATTTCTTTTCCGTAGAAGATTCTGCCCGCCGGTTTGAGCGTGAAACTTTTATCAATTCCTTCAAATTCTTTCAGAAGGGTAACAACCATTGGGAATACGGGGAAGTCGTTATCGCGGGCCCACACTTCCTGCGGAATTTCGGTAGAAACATGGATGATTTTGTTAAAGTGTCCGGGGTATTTAAAATTGAGGGAGTATTCACTGAAAAACTCAAGTTCGAGCCGGAACCGAAGGTTTTTGGGAATTTCAACAATTTTCGTCTCTTTTCCGTCCCGGGTTATCTCTATCGTTCCATTTCCAGCATCTGCCGATTCGGGGCCAATCTTCCCCGTAATTACAAAATATTTTTTGCTTTGCGCCTGTGCTGTGAGTTGAAACAAAAACAACACGATCAGAAAAAACCACATTCTCATCCGTCCTACCTTTTCCATATGTGTTTAGCTTCTATAACGTACTAATTTGGAATTAATTACTTCAACATAACCAGAATAACTGGTAAAAATAGCTAAATCAGCGAAAAGTAAGACATGCAATTTCATGTTTATTGAGCAATCGAACGAACTAAGTGTTCTGGTGCCGCTTTAGTTTGATTTTTGAGGTGGTGTACTGGTGGTCGATGCTGAGCGAAGACCAAGAATAAACCCCGAAACAGATTCTACTGCTTCGGGGTTTATCATTTTAAATCCGCTATCTTTTAATATCGGTTCAGGAGTTAAAACACGGCCTCCACAATTTTCCGGGTATTGTCCGAAACGCCGTAGGTGTAAATGTGTAAACTCGGAACCTGGTGTTCAACAAGGTCTTTCGATTGATGGATGGCCCATTCCGTACCCACCACTTTGGCATCGTCGTCAGTTTTGCATTTGCCCAATTCGGTGGCTAGCTCCTGTGGAATATCGATACTAAACAGTTTCGGTAAAACGGTCAGTTGATTCTTTAAATTGATTGGCTTGATTCCCGGAATAATCGGAACATTGATTCCGATAGCACGGCATTTGTCAACAAAATCGTAATATTTCCGGTTGTCAAAAAACATCTGTGTCACAATGTAATCGGCGCCTGCGTCCACCTTTTGTTTCAAATATTGCAGATCAATTTCAGCATTGGGCGCTTCAAAATGTTTCTCCGGATAGCCGGCTACCCCGATGCAAAAATCCATTGGAGCGGTATTTTTAAGATCGGCTTCCAGGTATTTACCATTGCGGAGATTTACAATCTGTTCAACCAATTGATTGGCATTCGAATGTCCATTCGGATCGGGCCTGAAAACATGTTCGCCTTTGTTGCCGTCGCCGCGTAATGCCAGCACATTTTTGATTCCCATAAAATTCAGGTCGATCAAAACATGTTCGGTTTCGCTTTTCGAAAAGCCACCGCACAGAATATGCGGAATCACCGGAATACCGTATTGGTGCTGAATACTGGCTGCAATGGCAACCGTTCCGGGGCGTTTGCGGACCGTTCGCTTTTCGATGCGGCCATCGGGCAACTCAATGTACATCATCTCGTCGCGGTGCGTGGTGATGTTGATGTACTTCGGATCGAAATCGACCAGAGTTTCAATGGTTTTATATATTTTGCTCGCGTCGTTTCCTTTGAGCGGTGGCAGCAACTCAAAAGAAAAAACAGTTTTATTGCTTTGATTGATAATGTCAATAACTTTCATTTCAGGGGTATTTAAAGATTCAAAAGCTGATCTGATTTTCAAAAGTTGAACGAAATACTATTTAAAAATGTTCTCGATTTTCTTTTCTGCTTTGTCCATTTCGCGTTTCAGTTGGGTTTCCACCGAATTGTTAAAATGAAAAATCATATCGGCTACAAACATAACAGCCAAACCTAGAATGAAAAAGATAATTGCAGTTTTTGTGTTTTTATTCATGAGTTATTAATTTTTAGATCATATTTTTATTCGCAATATCGGACAATTACCTTGAAATCCTAAAGTTTGATTTTAGATTTTCAAGGTAAATGATTCTTCCAAACAAAAAAAACAGAATTTTAATCCTGCCTTTTTTGTGTATCCGTCAGTTTAATGAATGATGGTATCCAATTTTATGGAAGTTGTGGCGTTGAGAGTATTTACGTATCGAGTTCTTTACCCTTCTTAATTTCAATTTTTTTAATGCTATCTTCCGTTGGTAAATTTTCAGGCATAGTGCCTCCTAATTCTCTTATTGTTTGACGAACCTTTTGTCCTACTTCAAAATGCGTTTGATTTGCTTTTTGCTTTCCTTTAATGTTTTCTCTCCTTAATTTGTCTTCAGTCTGGGTTGCACGAAAAAGGTTAGCGGCTAGTTCTGTACTTCCCATGTGGTCGAGTATATTTTGATTTTGCTTTAATCCTTTCTTCTTATGAATCTCTTTGGCTCCTAACCCATTATAAAGCCCCATATAACCATGATTTTGAAAGACTGCATATTCCCAAGGTTGAATAACTCCCGCCTTCTTGGCTGCATCGGCAAGTTGTTTATTGTGTTCAGCCATTTCCTTTCTCAGAAAAAGTCTCTTTTCTTCATCGTTTTGAAGAGAACCGAAACTTTGCTCCAGTATTTCTTGCTTGCGGGTTTGAACAGCAAAATAGGTCTGTCCTAAAGCGACAACTTCTTTTGATGGATCTGCATTCTGCACAATCAAATAACAGGCATATCTTGATAAGTGAATATCACCAATATCTCTTTGGGCACCTGAACCAATTTCGACCAATTTCTCCACCCGGGGAAAATGGTCATCATGCTCTTGACCAGAGTTTTTACAAGCTTGTTTTGCTCTTTCGATTACATTTAAAAACTTATCCCATTTTATATAATCTAAAATGGAGAAAAGTTCCCTGGCACTCCAATATTCCTGGCCAATTTCATTCGTATGTTTGATTTCTTCAAATATAGTATGATTTTCCATCGTAATCTAGTTTTAACTATATAATAATCTGATATATAACACTGCAAGTTACCCTTTCTCACCTTCAAATACAATATGTTTGTAAAATATCTTTCAACAAAAAAAGCAGAATTTTAATCCTGCTTTTTTAAATTGATGTTGATTTGTTCTATTCCGTCCAAAAAAGTCATCCGCTTTGTTTTTCATTTTTGCGTACACGTTTTTCTGCTTTTCTATTAACCTTTCAAAAGCCTCTTTTGTATTGCCACGGAATTTCTGTTTCGATGTTCAGTTCTTTGGAGGCATTCAGCGCAAAATACGGATTACGCAAAAATTCGCGGGCAATTACCACCAGATCGGCTTGCCCGGTGGAGATGATTTGATTGGCCTGCGCCGCATCGGTGATCATGCCAACAGTTCCGGTTAAAACATTGGTTTGTTGTTTGATTGCTATAGCAAATGGTAGTTGATAGCCCGGATGCACTTTCGATTTATCGACAAAGGCAAATCCTCCGCCCGATGCAGTAATGAAGTCAACTCCATTGTCAGCTAAGATTTGGGAAAGCCTTACACTTTCGTCCAATGTCCAGGCTTCTTCGGTCTCCAAATAATCGACAGCCGAAATTCGCACCAGTAATGGCATTCCATCAGGAATTACCTTTCTCACTTCCTGAACTGTTTCAACCAGAAACCGGATCCGGTTTTCGAAACTTCCGCCATAAATGTCGTTCCGTTTATTTATAACTGCCGAGTAAAATTGATGGAACAGATAACCATGCCCGGCATGCATTTCAATCGAATCAAAACCTGCTTCAACGGCTCTTTTGGCCGCTTCCACAAAATCATTTTTGATTGTCTGAATTTCAGCAATGGTTAATTCTACCGGAGTAACTCCGCTCATGGTTGTTGCCGAAGAGCTTTTTGTAACCCAGCCACCGTGCTCAACCGGCATGGGTTTAAAGCCTTCGTTTGGATGCGTGTGGCTTCCTTTTCCTCCGGAATGCCACAATTGAACGGCAATGGCTACTCCCTGTTCCTGAACAAATTTTACTATGGGTTTCCACGCTTCGGTTTGTTCGGCATTCCACAGCCCGGTGTCTGACAAGGTGTTCATTCCTTCAGGTGAAACCGCTGTACATTCCGTAATAATTAACCCGGCGCCGCCAACAGCACGGCTGCCTAAATGTACCAAATGCCAGTTGCCCGGTTTGCCATCGGTTGCGCTATACATTTGCATGGGCGAAACGGCAATCCTGTTTTTAAGTGCCAGGTTGCGGAGGGTTAATGGCGAAAATAAATTTAAAGTTTTCATATCGTTCTGCTTTAATGATTTTTGTTACTTGAATTATCTTTCAGGAGGTGTTGTTGGTTAACAGGATACATTAACAGAATTTTCTTCAGTTAGGTTTAATTCTTCCTGACGTTGCCATTTAATGAATCCCCTGATGTTGGTTACCAGAAAAATACTGTTGCCAAAAGCAATGGCGTAGCTTTGCAGCAGGGTAATGCCAATAATGATCCAGAGTAGGTTTGCGGCTACAAAAATTACAAATCCCCATTTCGATTTGTTCCCCAATTGAATGACTGCCATAAGGTTCAGGAATATTGAAATCCAGTCGAGCCCGTAATATTTGAATAGTATTTCCATGACATGGAGTTTTTAAATGATTTGATGAAACAAAAATACACCCGACCACAGCCGGACTTCGGGCAGTATTTACTTCAAACCAGGTAAAATTTACTGAAGGCTTATTTTGCGGTTTTAAAGTCGGAAGGCGAAATTCCGGTTGCGCTTTTAAAATATTTGGCAAAATAGGAAGGATCGTCAAATGTGAGGAAGTACGCCACTTCTGAAACGGTCAGCTCTGTATTTCGAAGTAATGATTTGGCTTCAAGAATCGTTCGTTCTTTGATGATTTGAGTCGGTGTTTTCCCGGTTTCTTTTTTTACGGTGTCGCTTAAATAGTTGGGGCTTACGTTTAGTTTTTCAGCAAAATCGGATACTGCAAGGATTTTTTCGGCATTTTGGGTGGCTATTTCAAAAAAATGACGTTCGAGCAGGTAGCCAAACGTTTTGGATAGGGCTATGGATCTGGAAGTATTGGTTTCCAATAGATTCTGTTCAGCATGCCATTTCTTGGCGTTCAGTAAAACCAAAGTCAGGTAATGGAAAATGAATTTTAGTTTTTCGGGTTCTGTCCCGGTATAGTATTCCTGCATTTTATCCAACAAAGCCAGAAGTTGCTTCAATTGATTTTCATCCAGATTGAGTTGAACGTTGGCGTCGAGCCCGAAGAACGGATACTCTGTGTAAATGGGAATGGGCGAGAACTTGTGAATAAATTCTTCGGAGAAAACAAACACGTAGCCTTTCCACGGTTTAATTTTTTTGTAGTAACGCAGTTGTTGCGGCGACATAAAATAGAACGATCCGGGTTTCATCAGGTATTCGCGCATTCCGATTTTATAAACCGCCTCGCCATCAGTTAATAACGATACTGAAAACGTGTTCGTCCGGAACAATTGTGTTTCTTCTGAATGCGTTTCCGGAACATCTTCGTGCCGGTGGATGTGAAAAAGGTTGGATTGGGGCGTAAACGTTTTTAGTGCTTTTAAAAAAGTCGTTATATCCTGAAAATAGGCGATTTGTGTTTTCTCATCCATAAAACATTCGTTCAATTGATTGACAAGGGCTGTTCGGCTGATCAGAAGTTTAAATATCGGTAAAAATCAGGATTTGCAAAAAATAAAATTGCCGTAACACAATCGTCACGGCAATTCATTTTTTCCGGATATGCACCAATTAAAATTCCATAGGGACTTCCATCAACAGGATCTCGGCATCCGAGTCAGCTTTAATCGAAAACGAATCAACGTCCCAGATTCCGAATCCGTCGCGGGTTGATAAAACCTGCCCGTTGATGGTTACATCGCCTTTCAGGATAAAGGCATAAATGCCATTCCCTTTGGCTTTAATTTTGTATTCTGTACCGATTCCCTTGTCGAAAGTTCCCATGTAGAACCACGCATTCTGATGAATCCAAACGCCTTCGTCTTCAGGATTAGGAGACAGAATTTGCTGTAGCTTGTTGTGCCTGTCGGCAATATTTAAGGTAATCTGGTCGTAACGCGGTGTCACATTCTTTTTGTTCGGAAACACCCAGATTTGCAGGAACTTCACCCGGCTATCCTTATTCTTGTTGTATTCGCTGTGGAATATCCCTGTGCCGGCGCTCATCACCTGAATGTCGCCATGCCTGATAACCGACACATTTCCCATGCTGTCTTTGTGTTCCAGATCGCCTTCAAGTGGAATGGAAATGATTTCCATATTGTCGTGAGGGTGTTTACCAAATCCCATTCCGGCTTCAACCGTGTCGTCGTTCAAAACCCGCAATGCTCCAAAATGCATCCGTTCCGGATTGTGGTAGTTTGCAAAACTAAAAGTATGCATGCTATTTAACCATTCGTGATTTGCATGTCCACGTGTTTCTGCTTTATGAATAATTGTATTTGTCATGGCTAATTTTTTCAGGATTGTTTTACTAGTTGTATTTCACAACTTATTCTTACATCTTCGCTTATCAGCACTCCGCCCGATTCCAACGCGGCATTCCAGTTCAAACCCCAGTCTTTACGGTTAATTTTTCCGTTAATTGTAAAACCGGCTTTTTCGTTTCCCCAGGGATCTTTCATAACACCGCCAAATTCAACATCCAGTTTTACCTGCCGGGTAATGCCTTTAATAGTCAGGTCGCCCCACAAAGTATAACTTCCGTCGTTATCGACTTTTTCGTAGGTATTACCAAGAAAATGAATCTGTTTGTGATTTTCCACATCGAAAAAATCTGCACTTTTCAGGTGAGCATCCCGATCGGCAACGCCGGTTTCAATCGAGGCCGGATTCATCCAGAAATCGATTTCCGAAGTCATAAAATCTTCGCCGGTTGTATAAATACTGGCATCGAATTCTTTAAACACCCCTTTTACATTGGTTATCATCAGGTGTTTTACCTTGAATGCAATTTCACTGTGGGTTGGGTCGATTCCCCATTTTGTTTTTACTAAATCTTTCATTGTATCCTGTTTTTAAATTGTTTTTGATGAAACAAAGGTAGGCTGAAAGGAAGAGCCGGTAAATGGAAAAATCAGGGCATCGATGGTATAAATCAATGCCGATGAGAAAAATAAGATTGGTTGGTATTTCTCCGGGCTTAAAGTGTAAGGCTATCTTTAAATTCCTGAAGTGATTGGCCTGTATTGCTTTTAAAGAATTTACTGAAATGCGAAGGATCGTCGAATCCGATCTCGAATCCGATTTCTTTAGCGCTCTTTTCAGTAAAAACAACCATCCGTTTGGCTTCGAGAATGAGCTTGTTCTGAATAAATTCCTTGGCCGAAATATTCATGGACGTTTTGATTACGTTATTCAGGTAGTTGGGCGTCACATTTAAAGCTTCGGCATAATATTGAACCTGGTGATTTTGCGCGTAATTGATTTCAACTGCCTCTTTGAAATTTTTAACCAGCGTTTTGCTTACCTCAATGTTCTGTAGATTCGAGCCGGGCGATAATGAACAATGGTTGTTGCATTCGATCAGAAACAGTTTCAGGTAGGCGCCAATTATTTCGAGAAACATATCGTTCTGTAGCTGAAAAGCCGAAACCATCTGATCTGCAAATATTCTGAGCTGATCGGCCATTTTATCCGTAACCGGAAGAGGCGGCGTTTCATCACTTTTTTTGAACAGTTTCAGGTTGGTAATAAAATCGTTCCGGATGCTGTTCTTTTCGAGAAATTCGGGTGTAAAAAGTAAAACATATCCGGTCGGATTCGGATCAGTAATAATCTGATGAACCTGCCCGGGGCTCACAAAAAAAATATGATTCGGTTGTATGGCGTATTCCTTGAAATCGACAATGTGCCTGCCTGTCGCTGTTACCGGCCAAACGATTGTATAATAATTGTGCCTGTGCGGCTGGTCTGCAATTCCACCCAACGCGCGGTCAATCTCCTCCATGCTTTTTATTACAAAAGGCATTGGGCTATTGCGATACATCAGTTCGAGGCTGTATATTTTATCTTTATCAGGCATCAATGTTTGCCGTTTATATCTTGAACTTTAGCAACAATTTTAAAAGGCCAACTTTGGAGAGTGAACTCCTTTTCGTCCGAAAGAAACAATCAGCTTCGTATTTGGTTTTTGCGCCGACGGTTTTCTGGTCGTCCTTTTTTACCCGGGGTAAAGTGACAAGGGAACGCCCCCGGGCTACAACTATTTCGCTCCTCCGGAGTTGTGAAAATGCAACCAACGATAGCTTTTGAGGCTTTCAACTGCGACTGAACACTTTTATATCCCTTTATAATTCAGATTCGAAGGCATAAACTGCTCGATTACCTCAACGCTCACCCCTTTGCGGCGGGCGTAATCTTCAACCTGGTCTTTGCCAACTTTTTCAAGACTAAAATATTTCGATTCCGGATGCACAAAAAATTCTCCGCTCACCGAAGCGGTTGGGCGCATCATAAAGTGTTCGGTCAAAGTCATTCCAATTTCATCGGCTTTCAGCATGTTAAACAGGTTGCCCTTTTCGTGATGCTCCGGACAGGCCGGATAGCCAATGGCCGGGCGGATTCCCTGATAATCGACATGGAACATTTCTTCAAGCGAAAGGTTTTCTTCCGGAACATAGCCCCAATACTCCTTACGGACCTGAAGATGCAACAATTCTGCAAATGCTTCCGACAATCGATCAGCCAGCGATTCGAGCAGAATGGCGTTGTAATCGTCGTGGTCGTCATGGAAATGCTTCATCCATTTCTCGATGCCCACGCCACCGGTTACCGCAAAGGCGCCAAAATAATCGGTTCTGCCACTTTCAACTGGTGCAATAAAATCAGCCAAACAATAGTTCGGCGAACCCGGTTTTTTGGCTTCCTGCTGACGGAGGTGATAAAAACGCCCGGCCTCTTTCGCACGGGTTTCGTCTTCGTAAACTACAATATCGTCGCCATCGGCATTGGCTGGCCAGATACCGAAAACACCATTGGCCTGAACCATCTTTTCGGCTTCCATCCGATCGAGCATCCGGTTGGCATCGGCGTACAATTTGCGCGCTTCTTCACCCTGAAGTTCGTCGTTCAGGATATCCGGGAATTTGCCTTTCAGCTCCCAAACAAAGAAGAAGAACGTCCAGTCGATGTATTTCCGGAGTTCCGAAATCGGGAAATCAATCAGTTGTTTTACCCCAATGAAATTCGGTTTGTAAATGGGCGTATTTTTCCAGTCAATTTTCAGTTTGTTGGCGCGGGCTTCTTCAATTGGCAAGTATTTTTTTGCCTTTTTCTGGCCGTGAAGTTCGCGCACCTGCCGATAATCTTCACGAAGTTCTTTCAGGAATTCTTCGTTTCCTGAAACCAGATTAGAAACCACACCCACCGCGCGTGATGCGTCTTTCACATAGATCACCGGATTTTTATACTGTGGTGCAATTTTCACGGCCGTGTGTATTTTGGAAGTGGTAGCCCCGCCAACCAGCAACGGCAGGTTCATGCCCCTGCGCTCCATTTCGGTAGCAACGTCCACCATAATTTCGAGCGATGGCGTAATTAAACCGCTCAGTCCAATAATATCCACCTTTTCCTGAATGGCTGTTTCCAGAATTTTTTCGGTCGGCACCATAACCCCCAAATCGATCACCCGGTAGTTGTTACAGCCCAAAACCACACCCACGATGTTTTTCCCGATGTCGTGCACATCGCCTTTCACCGTAGCCATTAGTACTGTTTTGCGGTTGTCGGTCGTGTCCAGTTTATCTTTATCAGCTTCAATATATGGCAGCAAATAGGCCACTGCTTTTTTCATCACCCGGGCCGATTTAATCACCTGTGGAAGAAACATTTTTCCGGCGCCAAACAAGTCGCCAACCACGTTCATGCCATCCATCAGCGGACCTTCAATAATATTCAGAACGGGCGAGTAATGTGGCAAAGCTTCGGCCAGATCAATCTCGATAAAATCGGGAAGGCCTTTTACCAGTGCATGTTCCAGCCGTTTTTCAACAGGCAGGTCGCGCCATTCGTCTTTGCGCTCTTCTTTTGCATCCTGCGCTTTTAAAGTCAGCGAAAATTCGAGCAATTCTTCGGTTGCTTCCGGCTTTTTGTTCAGAACCAAATTCTCTACTTTTTCCAGAAAATCTTTCGGAATTTCGTCGTAAATCTGCAACATCCCAGGATTCACAATTCCCATGTCGAGTCCGGCGCGGATGGCATGGAACAGGAAAACCGAGTGAATGGCCTCCCGAACCTGATCGTTTCCGCGGAACGAAAACGACACATTGCTGATTCCACCGCTCGTTTTGGCGTGTTTCAAATGCTGTTTGATCCAGCGGACCGATTCAATGAAATCGACCGCGTAATTGTTGTGTTCTTCGATTCCGGTGCCGATGGTGAGTACGTTGGTGTCGAAAATGATATCCTGAGCCGGGAAGTTAATCTCATTGACCAGGATGTTGTAAGCCCTCTGGCAAATTTCAATACGCCGTTCAAACGAATCGGCCTGGCCTTTTTCGTCGAAAGCCATAACAACCACAGCAGCGCCGTAGCGTTTCAGTCGTTGCGCCTGTTTCCGGAAAACGTCCTCGCCTTCCTTCATACTGATGGAATTCACAATGGCTTTGCCTTGCAGGCATTTCAGCCCTTCCTCAATCACTTCCCATTTCGACGAGTCGATCATGATTGGAAGCCGGGCAATATCGGGTTCACCCATCAGGAGGTTCAGGAAGGTGACCATTTCCTTTTTGGCATCGAGCATGGCATCGTCGAAGTTCACGTCAATCACTTGTGCGCCTTCGTCAACCTGATTTCGGGCAATGGCCAACGCTTCTTCGTATTTTTCCTCGCGGATCAGCCGGGCAAATTTGCGTGATCCGGCCACATTACAACGTTCGCCAATGTTCATAAACACCGACTCATGAGTCAGTATTACAGGTTCAAGGCCGCTTAGGATGGTATGTTTATCTTTTTTCCTCCGGAGATGTGGTTCCGATTTGGCCGCAATTTTAGCCAGTTCCCGGATGTGATCGGGAGTTGTTCCGCAGCACCCGCCAATGATGTTCACGAATTTATTGTCGAGAAAATCGCCTACCTGATGCGCCATTTCCGCCGGAGTTTCGTCGTATTCGCCAAATTGGTTGGGTAGCCCGGCATTCGGATAAGCGCTGATAAAGAAGGATGATTTCTTCGACAATTCTTCCAGATACGGGCGTAAATCACGGGCTCCCAATGAGCAATTCAGTCCGATGGAAAGTAAGTCGATGTGCGAAACCGAAGTCAAAAAAGCTTCCACTGTTTGGCCTGAAAGGGTGCGTCCGCTGGCATCGGTAATTGTTCCTGAAACCATCACTGGCAAACGAATTCCGCGTTCTTCCAGCTCGTCTTCAATGGCAAACAAAGCAGCTTTGGCATTCAGCGTATCGAAAATGGTTTCGACTAACAACAAATCAACGCCGCCATCGAGCAAGCCTTTGATCTGTTCGCGGTACGAAGCCTTTACCTCGTCAAAATTTACCGACCGGAATCCCGGATCATTCACGTCCGGCGACAACGACAAGGTTTTGTTCATCGGGCCAATAGCTCCAGCCACATAGCGCGGTTTCTCTGGATTTTTAGCGGTAAACTCCTCCGCAATTTTAACAGCCAGTTGAGCAGCCTGAAGGTTAAGCTGATATACCCATTCTTCCAAATGGTAATCGGCCTGCGAAATACTGGTCGAATTGAAGGTATTGGTTTCGATGATATCGGCACCAGCATCCAGAAACTGTGCATGAATTTCGCGGATGACTTCCGGTTTGGTAATCGAAAGTAAATCGTTGTTGCCTTTCAAATCGTACTGAAAATCCGTAAAAATCGTTCCCCGAAAATCTTCTTCCGACAGCCGGTGTTTTTGGATCATCGTTCCCATAGCCCCGTCGAGCACCAAAACCCGCGATTCGAGTTCGTGTTGTATATTTTTTTTCGTTGTCATCAATT
Source organism: Prolixibacteraceae bacterium (assembly GCA_019459525.1). Taxonomy (GTDB): domain Bacteria; phylum Bacteroidota; class Bacteroidia; order Bacteroidales; family Prolixibacteraceae; genus Aquipluma. Next base: position 15,022 of record JAIBEY010000045.1, on the reverse strand, counting down.
TTATGCCTTAGTGAGCAGGTGACTTCGAGTCATCCGCTCACCAGTTTATTTTTTAATTCTTAAAAGTTTTTCAATCTCATCTGAGATTATTAACATCTTCCCTTTTTGATAAAAATATATCAAGGATAAAAAGAAAAGAGAAAAAAGTACTCCTCCCAATCCAATTCCAAATGCCAATAGGCTACCAATAAAAAATGGGAGAATAACCCAAGGAACCATCCCAATTACAATCAATGCCAGATGCCTATATGAAATTTTATACTGGATTTTTAGCCTACTCTCTTCTTCATAAAAACAACCAAAGATTGTCAACGGCAAAACCGGCCCATTAAAAAATATATTATAATGTCTATATAACTCAAAATTTGTAACGAAATATCCTACCTTTTGCTCTGGAATAAATACATACTTTCCTTCTTTTTCATTATAAATCCCATCAAGGTTACTCCACATACAGCGCTGAAAATCAACCTCTCGCTTATATAAATTAAACCCATAGTTGAAAAATATCAAATTAAACCTGTGAAGTTGAATTAATTCAACTATTGTTAGAATAATCCATAACAATAAAAAAGATACAATAATCACCAGAACAGGATTCATATTATCGCAATAGTTTCATTTCAAACTGCCCACGGATTCCGATCTTGTCATGGCAAATAATCACAGCTGAAAGTATCTCCGGAAACTGCTCCGTTTGCTGCGTTACACGCTGAACATCTTCCGACGTCTTCACCAGGTTGCCAAATCCAGTGGCAAAAGCATCAGCCAAAGGCGTATTCCGGCAAATAATCATGGCCGCATCCGCTTTTCCAAAACTTACCGATGGGCCAACTGTTCCGGCGGAAGTACAAACTCCCAGCGGTGACTCTGACGCCGGAATTTCAATGCCAATCTTTTCCGACAAAGGTGAACTTCCGGCATAAACCGACATCAGCAAATTTCGGTTAATTTTAAGAAAGATGTCTCCTCCATTTTCCACTGCAATTTCCTGAATAGAAAACTGTTGCATCATATGCTGGCCAACCATTTCTGCAAAGACACCGGCCACGGAAGCCATTGGTCCAACTCCGGCACGATTGGCAGCTTCAGCCATGATCTTAACAATCTCGGGGGCATTCGGTTCTACCTGATGTGGTTCGAAGGATTTGCCAAACACCGGATCAGTCAACAAATACGCTTCCATTTCAGTGCGCAGGGCAATCACTTTTGCCAGTGCAACTTCGCGCATTTCGTCGTGATAAGAGTCCGGATCAACGCCAATCCACAAGTCAGTTTCCTTGTAATTAATCCCGAACGACCGAAATCGTTGCTTCGAAAACTGATTGCGGTATGTGCGTTGTTCGATCATAAATTATTGCTACATCAATATAATAAACCACAGAGATCGCAGAGTCTTAAAGAGAAAACAGAGTACTCAAAATCTAAATTTTTCTTTGTGAACTCTGTGTTTCCTCCGTGTTCTCTGTGGTAAAAAAACTATTCCCTAAAATCGATCTTAAACAAATTCAGCGGGCACGCCGGAACGCAAAGTTCGCAAACAATACATTTTTCCGGATCGAACTGAAGTTCCCATTTTTCCGGATCCAGTTGCAAGGCTCCGGCGAAACACACAGCCGTGCAATTTCCGCAACTGATGCATCGCTCCTGATTCCAGGTAATTTTTTTGTTCAGCGGCTCGCAGCTCACCTGATTTTCCTGCAAATAAGCGATTCCATTTTTCAGGTTGGTGGTTGTTCCTTCCAGTTCCAGCACCAAACTTCCGGTTTTCCCCGGCCAAACTTCAGCCCGAAGAATATTAATCCGAATGTCGAAATCTTTTACCAAATGGTAGCTAAACGGCTGATCTCCACTTTGTGGTGGAAACTTCAGGACATATCTTTTTTTCTGCATTTTCATGATTCGTTTCCTCCCTTAATTTCTTTTAGTGATTTCAATGAGGTATTTGTCGGAAACATCTGAACCGGTTTGCTGATCTCAAATTCGCCAGCCAGAATCGATTGTTTCAGGATTTCAGCGATTTTGCGTGCTTTGCTCAGGCTCGAAACCGGTGCGGTCCGTATCTTTTTCCCCTGAACTTCAATTTCTCCGGAACGTAATTCTGCATAAGTTACCCGGCCAAGGGCAGGGCTACCTTCTACTCCGTAATCGCAAACAGTGGTTTCAATTTGCTCGTTCCTGATGGAGACATTTTTTGCGATATCGGCATTCAGCACCGGAATCGGGATTCCGATCCCCACAAATAAACTCACGCCGTATTTTTCGTAATAAGCCGCCTGCAAAAATTCCGACGACATTTCTTTCAAATTGCCCATCACGGCCAGCGTAGCCGAATTACCAACCGGAACGCCATGCTCGTTTTTCGGTTTCGAGGTGTTGAACTGCGTTCCAGGCCAAACCACAAAACCTTGTGTTCCGCCCAGAAAAATGCGGGTTCCGATGCCAATGGTTTTCATTTCCGGGTCGTTCAGCAACGGACTCAGTTCGCCGGAAGTGGAATAGGTGGCATTGCGCATGTTAGGAAGCAAATTTCCCATGTACGTGTATTTCATTTGCGAGGTGGAATTCACCGCCACGGGATAATTCTGGTAGGCATTGCGCGGGTTGAACAGGATCATTTCGTTCACCGTTTCCTTATTGATGATGGTTTTGATGTGTTTTCGGGGGTAACAATCGGTGCCTTTTCCCCAGGCTTCAAGTTCAATATCTTTGCCGTCGATCAAATCCTGAATGACATGTGCGCCACCGTATTTCGGATTCTCCGGATCGCAGGCAGTTGCGCCGATGTACGTGTCAACAGCAGCCAGACCCTCGTAGGCAGGCACTCCGTTCAGCCGTATTTTTTCCATCCGGATGGGTGGATTGGCGTGTCCAAAGTTTATAATTGCACCGGAAGAGCACATGGCTCCAAAAGTGGCAGTAGTCACCACGTCCACCTTTTCCGCGATTTCTTCCGGAGAGGCGGTGAGTGCCATTTGCGAAACTTCCTCAGCGGTCAAAACTACCGCTTCACCCCGCCGGATTTTCTCGTTAATTTCTTCGTATGTTTTTTGAATGCTCATAGTTTGAATATTTTATGCTTAAACACAAAGCCACGAAGGCACTAAGTTTTATTTCTTTCGTGTCTTTGAGTCTTTGTATTGAAATTTTTACGTGACTTAAGATTGGATTTAGCACATGCACCCGTTAGAGAAGTACATGAAACTCAGGAGATGTAAAATAGAAAGTGGTTTCATTTGTTTTGTTTAAATTATAATTCCGTTTCCGGCCGGGTATTGGCACCTTTTCTGTTTCAGCTGGTTGCCAGAGTTTCGCTGAGCCCGATCTCTCCGCTCTTCTTTATAATCAAACAATCAGTTTGTGCGAGGATTATTTGATAATGAGACAAAAATAAGTTCAAAAAACCGATTTGGCAAACAAAACCTCATTTTGAGTGAGTCGTTTTAGCAAAAGTTGATGTTTTAATTACGAATAGCAATCTATCTTTACTTATTATTACATATAAATGAAGGTAATCCGGCATTGTCTGTCCTTTCATCAATAATTTTTACATTTGCAGCATCAAAAAAATCAAAAGTTATGATCCCGGAAATACAAATTTACAACACACTTACCCGCAAAAAAGAAGTTTTTGAACCGCTGGTTCCCGGCAAGGTTGGGTTGTACGTTTGTGGACCAACCGTTTATGGGCCGCCACATTTAGGTCATGCACGCTCGGCTATCAGTTTCGATTTGCTGTTCCGTTTCCTGAAACAGATTGGCTACAAAGTGCGTTATGTGCGCAACATCACTGATGTAGGACATTTGGTGGCCGATGCCGACGAAGGTGAGGATAAAATTGCCCAGCAGGCGAAGCTCGACGAATTGGAACCGATGGAAGTGGTACAAAAATACACCAATATGTACCACGAAGCTATGGCGCTACTGAACCTCGAATCACCCAGTATTGAACCTCGCGCTTCGGGCCATATCATTGAGCAGATTGAGGAAGTGAAAAAAATATTGAGTTCCGGATATGCTTATGAAAGCAATGGCTCGGTGTATTTTGATGTGGAAAAATTTGCTTCTGGAAATGACTACGGAAAACTTTCGGGCCGGAAGATTGAAGATTTGCTTTGCAATACCCGCACCTTGGATGGGCAGGATGAAAAACGCTCCGGACTGGATTTTGCTATCTGGAAAAAAGCTTCGCCCGAACATATCATGCGCTGGCCTTCGCCCTGGAGCGACGGATTTCCGGGCTGGCATATGGAATGTACGGCTATGAGCTGCAAGTATCTGGGCGAAACATTTGATATTCACGGTGGTGGAATGGACTTGACATTTCCGCACCACGAAGCCGAAATGGCGCAGGCACAGGCTGCTCACGGAAAACCTGCCGTTCGCTATTGGATGCACAACAACATGATTACCCTGAACGGCCAAAAAATGGGCAAATCGCTCGGAAATGCCATTTCGCTGGAACAATTTTTCAATGGGAATCATCCGCTGCTCGAAAAGGCATACAGCCCAATGACCATCCGCTTTTTCATGTTGCAGGCACACTATCGCAGTACGCTCGATTTCTCGAACGAAGCGCTTCAGGCTTCAGAAAAAGGACTGGAACGTTTGATGAAAGCCACGGCTAAAATTGAAACCTTGCCCGTTTCCGGAACATCTTCTGTAAATATTGCTGAATTATCTGACAATTGCTACGCCGCCATGGCCGACGACCTGAACAGCCCGATTGCCATTGCCTACCTGTTCGAAGGCGTGAAGATGATCAATTCGGTAGCCGACGGAAAATCAACCATCACCACTGAAGACCGCGAGGCTTTAAAATCGCTTTTCAACGCTTTTGTGTTCGATATTTTCGGTTTAAAAGCCGATACTCAGGCCGAAGCCGGAAATAGCGAAGTGCTGAACGACGTAGTTTCTTTGCTGATGAAACTTCGTGCAGAAGCCAAAACCAACAAAGACTGGGCAACTTCGGATAAAATCCGCAACGAACTTGCCGACATTGGCTTCGACATCAAAGATGGCAAAGACGGAGTGAGCTGGGAGCTGAAGAAGTAAGCCATATTTTATCGCGTGTTGCAATTCATGTTCAATAACAATTCCCTTTTGTAACATACGTTACAAATTATTCCATTTAATAGCTGTATTTTTATGTTGCAGATTGAAAATCAGATAAAAAACTGATTTCTGCCATAACCTTACAGCTATGAAATTTATATTGCATTTTCTTCCGCCAAAACAATGGAGGTTTCCAGTGTTGTTATTATTTGGAATCTTCATTGGACTGTTTTTCTTCCTGTTTTATGTGAGCAAAGCCTATTCGTATTTATCGGATGAGCCTGAAACCTGTGTCAATTGCCACATTATGGCGCCGCAGTATGCCACCTGGGGGCACAGTTCTCACCGCGAATACACCAATTGCAACGACTGCCATGTACCGCACAACAACGTTTTCAACAAATACTTTTTTAAGGCCAAAGACGGAATGCGCCATGCCTCCATGTTTGCTCTCCGGCTGGAGCCGCAGGTTATTTTTATTCACGAGGCTGGGCGTGATGTGGTTCATCAGAATTGTGTCCGCTGTCATTCCAAATTATTGGTCGATCCGAAGTTGAGTGCTTCGGTAAAAGATTTGCACGCCCAACGCACCGATCGCGTTTGCTGGGAATGTCACCGCGAAGTTCCACACGGACGGGTTAATAGTTTGAGTAGCACACCTAATGCCCGGGTTCCGCTGCCCGAAAGTCCGGTTCCGGACTGGCTAAAAGAAGCGATGGCCGACTAAAACCCCGAACCTATTTTCAATTTATTCAGAAATAATAACAACAAAAAATATCTCTTATGAAACCTATCACACAAATTATTGAAAAGCGCCCATGGATGGCCTGGCTTATTTTCTTTGTTACCATCGTTGTCGTTTTTTTAGTCGGATTACTGGCCTCGTCGGTTATCGAGCGCCGTGCCGAAGCTGTTTTCGTAAATGTTCCGAAGACGGAAATTTCGCAATTCGAACCCCGGAATGAAGTTTGGGGCGAAAATTATCCGCGTGAGTTTCAGTCGTATTACCAAACTGCTGATACCGCTTTTGCCAGTAAATACAACGGAAGCCGGATGATCGACATGCTGGAAGTTGATCCGCGGTTGGTGGTTCTTTGGGCCGGATATGGTTTTTCGAGAGATTACAGCCAGGGACGCGGACATTTTTATGCCATTGAAGATATCCGAAATACCTTACGCACCGGAGGACCAACCAATGATACCGATGGACCGCAACCTTCAACCTGCTGGACCTGCAAAAGCCCTGATGTTCCGCGCCTGATGCAGGAAAAGGGTGTGACAGAATTCTACAAAGGCAAATGGTCGGCTTTAGGTTCCGAAGTAGTGAATCCGATTGGCTGCGCCGATTGCCACGACTCGAAAACCATGAACCTGCACATTTCGCGCCCCGGATTGATCGAAGCTTTCGAACGTCAGGGGAAAGACATTACCAAAGCTACTCATCAGGAAATGCGCACACTGGTTTGTGCTCAGTGCCATGTGGAATATTATTTCGACAAACACAAAGTGGAAGGCGCCAATTACCTGACTTTCCCTTGGGATAAAGGAATGAGCGCCGAAAATATTGAAAAATATTATGACGAAATCGAGTTTTCCGACTGGACTCACGACCTGAGCAAAGCGCCCATGCTGAAAGCCCAGCATCCAGAATACGAAACCCATTCGATGGGAATTCATGCCGAGCGCGGCGTTTCGTGTGCCGACTGCCACATGCCTTACAAAAGTGAAGGCGGACAGAAATTCACAGATCACCACATTCAGTCGCCATTGAATAATGTGGCCAATTCGTGCCAGGTTTGTCACCGCGAGGAAACGGCCAAGCTGGTTCAGAATGTGTACGACCGTCAGGATAAAATTATTGAGAACCGCGACAAGCTGGAAGAATTGCTGGTTTTTGCTCATGTTGAAGCTAAAAAAGCCTGGGATTTGGGAGCTACCGAAGCCGAAATGAAAGATATTTTGATGGGAATCCGTCATGCACAATGGCGCTGGGATTTTGCTGCGGCTAGTCACGGAGCTTCATTCCATGCCCCGGTTGAAATAGGCCGTATCATTTCGACAGGAATTGCTATTGCCGGAGAAACACGTGTTAAGCTTGCGCGGTTATTGGCTAGCAAAGGGTTCACCCAGGAAGTGCCTTATCCGGATATTGCCACCAAAGATAAAGCTCAGGAATTTATCGGCTTGGATGTGAAAAAACTGCGCGAAGAGAAGCAGACATTCAAACAAAACCTGTTACCCAAATGGATTGAAGCCGCCGAGAAACGTGAGGCCGGATACGGTAAAAAGGTGGAAATGTAGTATAAATAGAAGGTTTACAACTTCTCCGTAGGAGATATATGACAATAGAAATATCAGATTGACATGACCTATTTCCCGTAGGGAATTAATACAATCCAGTTAGTTAATGTCCTAACGGACAATGATTGCCCCTTATTAATAATTCTATTGACATTCATGTCCTGACGGACAAAACCGAGTTTAAATGTTACCTGTTATTCAATAAAAATGTAAAGTTTATACACATGAGAAAATCAATATTCATAGGGATTTGCAGCCTTTTTATAAGCAGCCAGGTGAAAGCGCAATTCAGCCTTTCCGGAGAATTACGGCCAAGAACAGAGTATAGTCACGGTTATGGAGCATTGGCCGCTGAGGATCAGGATCCATCGTTGTTTACTTCGCAACGCACCCGCCTGAATTTTGATTACAAAATGGATTTACTGAAAGTTGGTTTGGTTTTGCAGGATGTTCGCATTTGGGGAAATCAGGCGCAGCAAGTTGCCAACGAAGAAAAAGCCACGTCCATTCACCAGGCGTGGGCCGAGATGAACCTGTCCAAAACACTGACTCTGAAAGTCGGCCGTCAGGAATTGAATTACGATGACCAACGCATCCTGGGAAATGTTGGTTGGGCGCAACAGGGGCGCTCGCACGATGTGGCGCTGTTTAAATATGCCAAAAAGCTGAATGTTCATTTCGGGATTGCACACCACGAAACAGGCAACCGCAAAAACAATCTGTACGAGGGGCCAGATGCCTATAAAGATTTGCAATTTATATGGCTTAACCGCAAAACCGACAACTTCAATTTTAGCTTATTGTTCCTGAATAACGGAAAACCTGTGTTGGAAGGGACCGAACAGAAATCGAAATACAGCCAGACTTTTGGAACGCATGTGGAAGTTCCGGTTGATAAAGTAGCATTTTCAGGAAACCTGTATTTTCAGACGGGGGAAGATGGCTCCAATTATTCGATGAATGCCTATAATTTAATGGCTGAGGCTACTTACCAGGCTTCTGAAAAAAGCCAGTTTTTGATTGGGTACGAAATCCTGTCGGGGACCGATTACAACGAAACAGAGAAGAACAGCTCGTTTACTCCTCTGTATGGCACCAACCACAAATTCAATGGGTTCATGGATTATTTTTATGTGGGAAACCACCTGAATAATGTCGGATTGTCGGATGGCTATGTGAAATTCGCTACCAGCAAAAACAAAACAGCTTTCAATGCCGATGTACATTTCTTTTCCAGCGCAGCCAAAATTTCGGCAACCGCCGACAATTATCTTGGCACCGAACTGGATTTAACTTTGACGCAAACGCTTAATCCGGTAACTAAAATAGCATTCGGTTATTCTCAGATGTTTGGAACAGAAAGCCTACAAATCCTGAAAGGTGGCTCAAATGGAGCATTTAACAACTGGGCCTATGTGATGATTTCGGTAACACCGAAGTTTATTCAGTAAAAATGTTGGACAGAATCTGATGAAAAAAAAACCTTTCAGGGCATCCTGAAAGGTTCAAACTAATTATAAACCAACTTAATAACACTAAGAGACTCAATTTATTTAATATCAAGATTATAGGAGTAGTCTTTTTTGTTGGTCGAAAGAACAGCCGTATAAGTTCCCTTATCTAGTTTCGAAAGGTTTAAGGCCTCGCTAACATTAAAATTGCGACCAATTTCTTTGGTAAAAATCAATTGTTGCTTATCGTAGAAATACAAGGTCAGGTTTTCTTTCTGGAAGTTCAGGTAGCTGCATCTTAATAATCCATCATTGTATCCGAAAAATGGCTCAAGGGAAGTTGTTTCTTTACCAACTTCAATTTTCCAATTTTTAATTTCGAACGAACGTTCAGCAGTAAGTCTGTCGCTTTCCACCGAAAGTTTATAATTACCTGCTTCAAGGTCGGAGAAATCATAAATTTTTTGGTAATCGCCCGTTGGTTCTGCAACTTCTTTGTAATAAACAATGCGCCCACTGCTGTCTTCTACTGTAATTTTCAGGTTGCTGTCGGTAAGGCTCGAAATGGCCACCAAAGCTTTTTCTGCTGAAATCGGCTGGATGTTAACTTTCAGATTTCCGATTGCAAATAAGGTGTTCGCAAATGCTACAAAAGCGAACGCTAAAGTCACTTTCAAAATTGTTTTCATGGTTTTCTGTTTTTAAAATTGTTTTTGTTTATTGAAATTGTTTAGCCTGCATGGCGTCAGGCCTGTTTCTGTAAATACCAGTTTTGTGCCAGAATTAAAAATGGTTAATTATCAGCACGTTAATGTGAAAATGCAAAAAGTGGTGTGTAATTATTTTACACTTTGGCATTCTATTTTTTACACTATTTATAAGTTGCCCGTTATAGCTTTCTCCTTTTTGGTACGTTTCTTTTAGGCAATACAAATCACGTCAGCCGGTAGGTGACTGATTAAATAATACTAATCTTGATTAAATACGGTACTTTGAAGTTGGTTATCTTCCGCTGACGTCGCCGCCGCTCGACTCGTTAATGTCTTTGGTCTTTGGATTTCCGTAGTAAGTAATATCGCCGCCGCTACTGGCATTGGCATCGAGTTCGTCGATCACATAAACCCGGATATCGGCACCACTTGAAACACTGGCCGTACATTTCTTCGCGTGAAGCTCGCTGGCATTGATGTCGCTTCCGCTCGAAGCACTTGTTTGCATCACATTGGCATTGCCTTTCAGGGTAATATCCGATCCGCTGCTCGATTCTGCGCTCAGCTCGTTGGCTTCCAGTTCCAGCCTGACATCTGATCCGCTGCTGGCATCCAAATCGAGGTTGTCTAATTTTAGAACTCCTTCGGCATTTACATCAGAACCTGCTGAAGCGTCCAGCTTATCCAGCGTTTTAAACGAAACGTAAACCTTACGTGGATTTTTATCCCAATTCATGTTTAACCAGGATTTTTCCTTCACATAAATTTTAAGAATTCCGGCTTCAACTTTAGTAATTATTTTATCCAAATCGTCGGAATTAGCCTCAACGACTACCTCTTCCGTGTTTTTCTGAGCCAGGTAAAGATCAATTCCACTGCTTACCGAAATACCGTGGAATCCGGAAATCTGGCGGGTTTGGCGATTTCCGCCTGACTGGGCGGCCTGTAAAGATGTGGCCTGAAATAAAGCTGCCGCAAAGAGAATAAGTGTAAAGAATTTGACTGTTTTCATGTGTTTTAATTGTTTAATGTTTCCTGTTTTCTATTTTTTTGTTGTGTTTATTTGCGATGGATGTTACCACCTGATGAGGTATCGACATCTGTTGAGGTTGGTTCGCCGTAATAAATAATATTTCCCCCGCTTGATGCTTTGGCCTCAAGTTTTTCGACCACGGTTGAGGACACATTCCCACCACTGGATGCCCGCATTTTGCAATAATCTGCCTTTAAGTCGGCACCTTTCAGGTTTGCACCCGACGATGTTTCCAGTTCTGCTTCTTTGGCCAGACCCGAAAGTTTGATATTCGCGCCCGAAGAACAATTGGCTTTCAGATATGTGGTATTAACATCCATTGTCAGGTTGGCTCCTGATGTGGCTTTCAGTTCCAGATTTTCCGACATGATTTGTGCTTGCGAATAACCGTTTGCTCCTGAACTGGCATCAACTCCGGAGAGTTTCTCGACGGTTACCATCACTTTTTTTTCTTTGGCCCAACGGATATTTTCTTCAGTATATATTTTCAGCACATCGCCTTCCACATCGGTACGGATAATTTCGTGCAGGTTGTTGTCGGCAATTACGACAACCTTGGCCGGACTGCCCTGAGTAATATACACATTCATCCCGCGGCTTACTTTAATCTGGTCGAATTCATCAACCTCCCGGGTTTCTTCGGTTACCCTGCCATTTCCTTTTACCGATGGACCCATAAACCAACAAGATGAAAGTAATATGCTTAGTAGCGCAAAAACTCCGATAAGTTGAAAGTGATTCCGTTTCATAGTTTGATTGTTTTAGTTGAATAGACGCATGAAAATTAAATTCGTTACCAAAATTAGGGTGCAGTAATCGCAAAAGATCATTTTTTTCAGTGAATGACCTTTTTTTACCGGTAAAAACGAATTTTTAAAGATTAAAAATAAAAAGAGGGGTGGATTTATTGTCGGGGATTGTAATGGTCTGATCATTGCAGAGATGCAAATGACTGAAAGATGCAATTAGATAATGAAATCACAGGTAGGTGGTCTTGCCACTTACCCAGTGAAAGGGGTTTTCAGAATCCACTGATTAAGCAACCCAGGCTAAAAAAAATGAATCTGAAATTATTTCACGTTTTTGCGCTCAATCTCGCGCAGGTTGTCCAGTTTTTTCTTCTCCAGGAAGCCTTTGATGTCGTAAAGGTGTTCTTTTACCTGCTTGTTGCCGAATTCAAATACCTTTTCTGCCAATCCGTCAAGAAAATCACGGTCGTGAGAAACCAGGATCAACGTGCCGTCAAAGTCTTTCAGTGCACTTTTCAGGATGTCTTTGGTCCGCATATCCAGGTGATTGGTAGGCTCATCTAAAATCAGCAGGTTCACGGGTTCCAACAGCAGTTTAACCATTGCCAGTCGGGTTCGCTCGCCTCCCGAAAGCACTTTCACTTTTTTGGTGATGCTGTCGCCACCGAACATAAAGGCGCCGAGAAGGTCTTTAATCTTGGTCCGGATATCACCTACTGCCACATCGTCTATGGTCTGGAAAACGGTCAATTCTTCGTCGAGCAACGAAGCCTGATTTTGAGCAAAATAACCAATCATGGTGTTGTGCCCCAAAGTCATTTTTCCGTCGTAATCGATTTCGCTCATGATGGCTTTTACCAAAGTCGATTTTCCCTCTCCATTTTTGCCCACAAAAGCTACTTTTTCGCCTCGTGATATGGTTAGCGAAGCATTTTTAAATACCAGGTGATCGCCGTAACTTTTACTCAGCTCTTCTACAATTACCGGGTAATTTCCGGAGCGGGGCGAGGGTGGGAATTTCAGGCGGAGCGCGGAAGTATCAACTTCGTCAACTTCCACGATTTCCAGTTTTTCCAGCATTTTAACACGCGACTGAACTTGCAGGGTCTTTGAATAGGTTCCTTTGAAACGTTCAATAAACTCGGTGGTATCGGCAATAAATCTTTGTTGCTCGTCGAATGCTTTTTGCTGCTGCTCCCTGCGCTCTTTGCGGAGCTCAAGGTAATGCGAGTAGTTTACTTTATAATCGTAAATGCGACCCATCGTCACTTCAACAGTACGTGTGGTAATGTTATCGACAAAAGCCCGGTCGTGCGAAATAACAATCACCGCTTTGGCGCTGTTGATCAGGAAGTCTTCCAGCCACTGAATGGATTCGATATCCATGTGATTGGTCGGCTCATCCAGAAGAATCAGGTCGGGTTTTTGCAACAGAATTTTAGCCAGTTCGATGCGCATGCGCCATCCACCGCTGAATTCGCTGGTTGGTCGGGTAAAATCTTCGCGCAGAAAGCCCAGTCCGAGCAGAATCTTCTCCACTTCGGCGTCGAAATTGATTTCTTCAATCGAATAATATTTCTCGCTTAAAGTCGAAACCCGCTCAATCAGGTCGGTATAATAGTCTGATTCGTAGTCGGTACGGGTGGCCAATTCTTCGTTCATGGCAGCAATTTCGCGTTCCATTTCATAGATGCGCGAAAAAGCCTGAGCCGCTTCTTCAAATACAGTACGGTTGTCTTCGGTTAACAAATGTTGTGGCAAATAGGCAATTACAGCATCTTTGGGCGCCGAAATCCGGCCTTTGTTCGGATTTCTTTCCCCGGCAATTACCTTCAGCAGTGTTGATTTTCCTGCTCCGTTTTTTCCCATCAAGGCAATGCGGTCCTTTTCGTTAATCACAAATGAGATATCCGAAAAAAGCGCCGATCCGCCAAACTCCACCGTAAGTCCATCAACTGAAATCATTCTATCCTGTTTTTTTTGAAGGCGCAAAGATATACGTTTTACTGAAAGAAAGTTGGAATGTTATTTAGTTGCCGTTTAATACGATAAGAATTAATTCTCAGTTGATGGAAAGCGATATGGGGATCGATAAGAATCAAACTTTTGCGCAATGGTTAAAGAAAATTTAAAACGTTATACCATATTAAACCTTTTATATTCAATATAATCCAACAGGTAATTTTTAGCACAACTTCAGAAAACATATTAATTTTGACACTTATCATTCATTAAATTTTACTTTATGGAACCCAAGAAAAGCAAATCATTCAACTATTACATGCGCAGTTTGCACCGCGACATCGGCTATTTTGCCTTTGGACTGGTTGTTATTTATGCCTTAAGTGGAGTTGTGCTTATTTATCGCAATACCGATTTCCTGAAACGTGAAGTCAAGATAGAACGGCAGTTAAAACCCAATATGGAAACCGAAGCTATTGGCAAAGAACTTAAACTGCGCGATTTCAAAGTGACTAAGACCGAAGGCGAAGTCATTTTTTTTCAGAATGGAACTTACAACAAAACCTCAGGCTTAACGGTATATACATCAAAAGATATCATATTTCCACTCAATAAGTTTATCAATTTTCATAAAGCAATAAGCAGCAAGGCTACCCATTGGTTTAATCTTGTTTTCGGTGCAGTTTTTCTGTTTCTGGCTATTTCATCGCTTTGGATGTTTAAACCAAATACAAAAACCTTTCGCAGGGGAATGATTTTGGTGGGTGCCGGAATTGTATTTACTGTTGTGTTGCTTCTGTTTTAGTCCGCTATTTTGATTATTTGGAAATAAGTCTGAACCACCGTATCAGTTAGCCGATTCAGCCGGTTACGGATGTTGGATTAGAATTGCCTTCGGAGTTATTTCCGGAGGCTTTTTCATTTCTTAAAATTGGCTTAAATCATGCGTTGAACGGGTTGCGAAATAATCTTTTTGGTTTCTGATATGTTTGTGGATTTGCAAATGAGTTTTCATATTAATTTTCACTAACTTTTGTGGATCAATTTAAAAAACCAAAAATAATGGGCAGCTTACCAAAAATAATGCTTTGGGCAGTTCTTCTTACTTTTTTCTACCCTGCCAAAGCCCAATTGCTCACCATCAAAGATGCGGTTGATCAGGCTATCCAAAACAATGCACAGATCAACCAAATGCGCTCACAGTTGACCCAGAAAAAAGAAGAATGGCGGACTCAAACCGGTATTTCTTCTCCTGAAATCAGCTACATGAAAGAGGGGATCAACAACAAAGCTGCTGATCCTTTTCAGGAACAACGCCTCAGTATTTCGCAATCAGTTGATTTCCCGCTGACTACTTCCTACCGTTTGAAAGCCTTGAAAGAGGAAGAAAAGGCTCTGGAATTCAACATTCAAGAAGAAGAGCGAAAAGTAAAAGTTGGCGTAAAATCGCGGTACATCGAAGTGATTTATGCACTTCATCTCCAGAAACTACGCGACCAGCAATTAAAACTGGCCACCGAATTGTACAATGCGGTTTATACCCAGTTCGAAACCGGTATGGGAAATGGCATGGATTTAACCAAAGCCGAATTGCAGGTGGCCGAATCCAACAACGACATCGACGCTGCCCGCAGTCAACTCCATCAGGCCCGCTATTCACTTTTTATGCTGATGGGATTGCCGCCTGAAAATCAGAAATACACCATCGAATTTATGGATACGCTGCAAAGCAAAGATGTGGAAATTTCGCAGATTACGGCA
>JAIBEY010000025.1 GCA_019459525.1 Prolixibacteraceae bacterium | reverse complement strand
ACAAATTTGAATATAAAGCTTTGCTTCAAACAGGTGGCGGGGTTAGTAGTTTGTTGGTCACGATGTATCGTGACCATACTTCATCTACGGCAACCGCAGTGTTGCTAATCCAGATCGACTCCGTACGGTCACGACATGTCGTGACCATGCTTAAATTGAATCCCTGACACCAAACATGCTCTCACCATTGAAAATTTGCAAGGAAACCACACAAATTGCAAATAAAGCTTTGCTTCAAGCAGGAGGCAGGGTTGGTGGCTTGGTAGTCACGATGTATCGTGACCATACTTCATCTACGGCAACCGCAATGTTGCTAATCCAAATCGCCTCCGTACGGTCACGACATGTCGTGACCATACCAGAATACCCTATACCGCACTAAACAAGCCCAGCCATTTTCAACGGAAATTAATAGTCGTTGCTATTTTGTGCCTGATGAATTGAACTTTTTTTATCTTCGCACCTTCATAGTAACATATATAGATTTATAAATATGAAGCCAATAATTTTAACTCTTTTCCTTTTTGCTGGTGTTTTAGTACATGCGCAAATTCCGCAGCACGTGGATGCCGTTAAGTTTAAAGAACTAATAACCAAAGGCGATGCCATTTTGCTCGATGTGCGCACACCTCAGGAATATTCGAGGGGACACATTGCCGGTTCTATCGCCATAAATATTGCCGACCCTGCTTTTGTTTCGAAAATTAATTTGCTGCAAAAAGATAAAACCATTCTGATTTACTGCCTCACCGGAAGCCGCAGTTATGCCGCGGCCAACTACATGAGCAAAAACGGATTTAAGAAAATTGTTAACCTCCAACAGGGAATTATGGACTGGAACCAACGTGGTTATGCCCTTGAACAAAGCAGCCAGACGGTTGCCAGCAATGCCACCACTTACACGGGGCAGAGTTTCGGCAAGTTGCTCAAAGACAACAAAGTGGTGCTGGTCGATTTTCATGCGGTGTGGTGCGCTCCCTGCAAGGAAATGAGTCCGGTTATCGACAAGGTATCGGCTAATTTTAAAGGTAAAGCCCGGGTCGAAAAAGTGGATGTGGAAGCCAACAAGGAAATTACGGCAGCTTACCAGGTGCAGTCGGTACCCGGATTCCTGATTTTTAAAGACGGCAAAAAAGTATGGAGCCACAACGGAACCATCAGCTACGAAGAACTGACGCTTGCTTTGAAGAAATTTTTGTAAGGTACTGAAGTCTGAAAATACAAAGCTAATTGGTAAAAAGAGAGCGGATGATTTTAAAATTATTCGCTCTATTCTTCATTTTTGAATTGATATAAGACATAAGACTAGTAGGGTTTTAACTGAAATCAATCAGTTCTCTTACTCCTTATTATTGAAATTGACTTGAATTAAAGAAGTCTGAAAATGGAATATCCAATGCTTTTAGGATTTTCTCAATATTTCTGATCGAAATATTTCGATGTCCATTTTCGACGCTATTCATATAAGTACGATCAATATCAGCGTCGAAAGCTAAACCTTCCTGACTTATTCCTTTTGCTTTTCGTAATTCTCGAACTCTCAAACCAAAGCTAACTTTTATATCCATTATGATTTAAAATTTAGTGTGATTTTACTCTAATATATCAAATCCAATCTCTTTTAAATAGTCAAATGTTGAATTGTAATAGTCTGGATTTCTTGTTGGATCTTCAATATCGCCAGAAGGAACGACAATTACCATACCTTGTCTGGCTCGGGTGAGCAATACTCGATAAGCATTCTTTAAATAGAGTTTCCTTTCGGATTTATGTATATGATTCCATTTTGAACCGACAAAAGAATATTGTTCCCATCCACTTGTTGAATATCTAAAGTCGCCGTCCCATGCCACACAAGCCCAATCGAGTTCTAACCCTTGAACATGAAATTCAGTTGCAACATCTTCTAAATAATAAGAAGAACGGACATCTTCTTTGTCATCTAAAAACCAATGAATTGGGTCAATTGGTGATTTGACATCAATTGCATAAGGTTTTAAACGTTGTGCTTGTGACGAAACTACAATTCCATAGCGTTCAGTGCCACGAGCCTTGGCTTTCAACCACTGTTTTGCTTTCGTCAAATTACGAGTGATCACAATTGGATATTTTTCTTTCAATTCTTGAAGTGTATTCCTAGCATTTTCTTTATCTAAATCTAAGATTTGTTTTACTAGCAATGAGACATTTTCAGCGCGAAAGGAACGCATTGAAACAGCTAGATGTAACGATTCAGAATAGTCAACGTTAGGACGATGTTTGATCTTTTGGAGAATATCTTCCGCATTGTATTCACTATCAGTTAAACGATCAGATATATAAATCTTCCAATCAGGGAAAGAACGCTCAAGTGCTTCAATCCATTCGCTTATACCGGCCTCACCTGTATTGATTTCTTGTCCACCACCAACCAAGCAAACCACAACTGCCCAATCTGGATGACGATCTAAACACGAGATTAGGAATTCAGGTTCCGACATTTGGAAATCAGACCTTCCTTTTTTCTCTCTCATAAATTTGGCAGTCTGGTCCAATGTCCATGCTCGTTGAGCTTCATCAAAAAGAGCAACATGTTCAACTGGTGGAGAACCGTCTTTTAATCCTTCATCACGAAAATGATGCACAATCTGAATAAAAGCTTTTACATCACTTCGAGCTGTACCTTTTTTTATCTTTTCGCCTTTATCTTGAGCTCTTTTAACCTTATCCCGAGCTAAAGCTTCCTGCAAAATGGAAACTAAAGGTCCATTCCCAGATAAGAAAACACTATAAAGTTCATCCTCTTTGTTTATGTGAGTTGTTGCAATATTTAATCCAACCAAAGTTTTACCAGCACCGGGAACGCCTGTCACAAAGCAGATTGCTTTTTCCGAATTTTCTTTCGAATAGCGGATGATCTCAGAAACAGCTTCAGAAGTTTGGCTGAGGTTTATTGCACTGGCATCACTACGCGAAATGTTGGCAACCGAATGGTTGTTATATAAAGCCATTGCAGCTTCAATAATTGTTGGAGTGGGATGATATCGGCCCTGTTCCCAATTTTTGATGTCTATGGATTCGCCATCTTGGCAGAAATCTAATACGCTTTGAATCGTATTTAAAAGTGATTCCGAATTACTTAGGATCGGGATAAGTAAATGATCATTTTGAGGTGTTATAGAAATTGTTGAAAATGGTATTTTAGCTAGAGTTGCAATTAAAACTGGAGCAATCAATTTATCATGACTGGTTTCATGAAAATTTTTCAAATCCAGAGCATAATCCCAAACCTGATCGATTGAATAGGAATGAAACTCTTTTTCGCCAACTTTAAATTCTAGAACAAAAATCACAGATTGAATTACTAACAGGACATCGATTCGCTTTCCCATTCTTGGAATGGAATATTCAAAATAAATGGAACCGTCGTGAATAGTAAGTATCTCCTTTAAAATTTTTATTTCATCCTCCCAAGCTTTTAGTTGAGTTAATTCCACTGGAAATTCGCTTGCACTGGAGAGGATACCAATAATTTCATTGACAGAACTATCTAAAAAATTGGAAATTGAATTGGAGTAATAAGCGCGGTTCATTGATTAGTTTTATGGTTAAGCAAATATGCAAAAAAAGCTTAATAAAATTCGGCTCATGTTGGAACTCCGTATTTCGCTACTGTGCACATCAGTCATGGTAGTAAAGGTAGCGGTTTTCGCCGAATCCGGAGGATTCAATGTTAGTCACCCCCAATAAAATTGGGGGAAATACTCAGTCTCCTGTCCACAACCCCGAAGTGGGTTGAACTGAAATTAATTTTTCCCCGTAATTCTACAACCCGCTTCGGAGTTTAAGCAAGTAGTTCAAATTTGGCGCTATAACCTTTTATCTGACACATGTCAGATCTCCGTATTTCGGCTTTAGCCTAAACATTCTATTATTTCGGCTAAAGCCGGGATTTGTCTGTTTCTCATTTTCCCCTGACCTAAAGGTCGGGGCTATTCATAGCCTATAAATCGATAATTCTGAAAAAGAAAGTAAATCGTTTAGTCCATAAAAACCTCGGGGTTGCCGCTACGGTGGTATTCGAACATCATTTTTATCTGCGATTCGATATTCCGGGGTTTCGACAATTCGGGCAATTCGTGTTCGCTAAACCAGCCTACACTATCGGTTTCCGAACCTACCGAAATCTGGCTACCCAGCGGCTCGCAACCGATAAACAGTTTATACACATATTCGAATTCGGGTGGCATCTGCTGCGCCGTTTTATCCACAACAGCCAGTAACCGGCCCGCTTTCACGGTCAGTCCGGCCTCCTCGAAACATTCTTTTTCGGCAATCTGGCGCGGCGTGTAACCCACATCGGCCCAACCACCGGGCAGGGCCCAGCATCCGTCGGCCTTTTCCTGAACGAGCAAAATCTGGTCATCGTCGTTAAAAACTACGGCACGTACATCCACTTTAGGCGTTTTATAGCCATTGTTTTCGCGGATAACCGCCTCAATTTTGGTTACCGGAACATCGGTGAGTTGTTGCATCATGTCCAGGCAAATGGCCTCAATTTCTTCGTAACGTTCCCGGTCGTAATGACTGTCGCAATAGGCCAGCCCAATTTCGGCCAGCGCCTGAATCCGTTTTAATCGCTCAAAAAATGTTCGTTCCATAGTGGTTTTTACTTTACAGATTTGACGGTTTTGCTTCTTGTACCAACACCTCTTAGCCGTTGCAAAAAAACTGATATTTTTCAGTTAAGCCAACCAATTATTGCTCTATATTTCGAAGCTGAATTTAATCATACAATAAAAGGAAAAAATCGTACACATGAAAAGAATAATTGCAACAACAGGTCTGATAGCTATTTGTGCGTTCGCCATCCAGGCACAGAATGTAAATAAAGGCAAAGTAATTACCGAAGAAAAGGGCAAGGGTTTTTATTACGAGTCGATACTGAAAGATGTATCAGCCGTGGAAGAAAAGCTGGCCGAAAAAGAGCCATACAAACGCTTTGTGATGGACCAATCGGGCATGGATCTTCCGAACAATCCGTCGCTGTACCAATCTGTTTGGAGTAATGCCACCGAGTCGCAGGGCAATGCCGGAACCTGCTGGAGTTTTTCGACTACCTCGTTTTACGAATCGGAAGTCTTGCGTCAACACGGCAAGAAAGTGGAGATTTCGGAAATTTACTCAGCCTACTGGGAGTATGTTGAAAAAGCCCGCAGGTTTATAGAAAAACGCGGAGATTCTCATTTCTCGGAAGGATCGGAAGGCAACGCGCTTGCCCGTATCATGAAAATGTACGGCGCTGTTCCGGAAGCGGCCTACACCGGATTGATTGACGGCAGAAAATTTCACAGTCACGCCAAAATGGTGGACGAAATGACTGCTTTCCTGAATTCGATGAAAACTTCGAGTGCCTGGAATGTGGCATACGGACTGGAAACCATTAAATCGATTATGAACCATTACATTGGGGTTCCGCCAACAGAATTTGTGGTAGAAGGCAAAACCTACACGCCGCAAACATACCTGAAAGATTACCTGAAAATTAATCCCGACGATTTTGTGGAAATTCTTTCGTACAAACAGGAACCGTACTGGCAGCAGGTGGAATATAAGGTTCCGGACAACTGGTGGCACAACAAAGATTACTACAACGTGCCGCTCGATGTGTTTATGGGCGCAGTAAAACAGGCAGCTAAAGGCGGTTATACGTTAAGCATTGGAGGCGATGTTTCCGAAACAGGTTTCAGCCGCGAAACCAATTGTGCCCTGGTGCCCGATTACGATATCCCATCGGCTTACATCAACGAAGATGCACGCCAGTTCCGCTTTTCGAACGAAACCACCACCGACGACCACGGTATGCAGTTGATTGGTTACCTGGAAAACTACAAAGGCATGGGTAAAGACTGGTACCTGATTAAAGATTCGAGTTCCGGCTCACGAAATGTTGACCAAAACAATCCCAATTTTGGCTACTACTTCTTTCACGAAGACTACATTAAACTGAAGATGATGGGCTTCACGGTTCACAAAGATGCCGTTAAAGATATCCTGAAAAAATTTCAGAAATAGCCGCTAAGAGGCCTCGATTTACGGTAATCTTTTTTTATTGAATTTTTCAATCCACGTTTTCCGTTATCGGACACGGAATTTCATATTAACAAATTTTAAGGCTAATTGTATTCGATTCAACATCAAATACAATATATCCTTGTTGATCTGAAATTTCAGTCGGCTTTTTCCTGTCAAATCCTCAGATCACGGCCTTGTTTTCGATTTTTCCAACTATTGAAAACGAAGTTCGAGAGTTTCATGAAATGAGCATTTTGGTGAGTTTACCAAAACAATGATATTTATCAGGAAGGCCAACAACACGCTAACTACCAGCAAGATGAAAAGCCAAAATTAATTTCCCTATTTAGAATGATTTCAAATAGCAAAGTGTGTTTTAAAAATGAAATACCCCTTCGGTTTAGTTAATCAAACATCTTTAGATTTGCATGTTTTTTTTAAGAAACCCAGGTATCAAACAGATGGAAGAAAAGGTGTTACACGCGGGGATAATTCAGGAGGTTTCAGCGAATAAACTTACCGTAATTATTGTAAACGCATCGGCCTGTTCGTCATGCCACGCCAAAGGGGCTTGTCTGGCATCGGACATGAAGGAAAAGGAAATCGAGATTTACCGTTATTCAGGCGATTACCACCCCGGGCAGCACGTAAATATTGTGGGTCATGCCGAGCAGGGCTATAGAGCCGCCTTTTATGGCTATATTCTACCCTTTGTTCTGGTTTTTGTTACCCTTCTTCTTACCATTTCAATTACGCACAGCGATGGTTTAGCCGGACTGTTGTCACTTGGCATACTACTTCCCTATTATGCCGCCCTCTATTTCTTCCGGGATAAACTAAAACAATCATTTCAATTCGAAATCTCTGCAATTAATTCATAAAACTGTATGAGTACAATCATCATTTATACTATTCTAACCCTCAGTATTATTGGAGTTTTGTCGGCAATCATCCTGTATTTTGTCGCGCAGAAATTCAAAGTATATGAAGATCCACGGATCGATTTGGTAGAAGCGGCCTTGCCCGGCGCCAATTGTGGCGGCTGCGGATATGCGGGTTGCCGGGCTTTTGCCGATGCCTGTGTGGGCAAGGGCGAACTGGCTGACCTTTTTTGCCCGGTTGGCGGAAACGAAACCATGAGTGGTGTTGCCGGTATTTTAGGCATCGAAGCAATAAAAAAAGACCCGCGCGTAGCTGTAGTCAGGTGTAACGGAACCTGCGAGCACCGGCCAAAAACCAACATTTTCGATGGAGCCATGTCGTGCGCAGTGGCAGCTTCGTTGTATGCCGGTGATACGGGTTGCCAGTATGGCTGCCTGGGTTGTGGCGACTGCGTAACTGCCTGCGATTTCGATGCGATCCACATGAATCCGGTAACCGGATTGCCCGAAGTGGATGACGAAAAATGCGTAGCTTGCGGTGCCTGTGTAAAAGCCTGCCCCAAAACGCTGATTGAACTGCGCAAAAAAGGACCGAAAGACCGCAAAATATTTGTGTCGTGCCGTAACATGGATAAAGGTGGAGTCGCCCGCAAATCGTGCAGCGTGGCGTGTATCGGGTGCAGCAAGTGCGAAAAGGAATGTAAATACGATGCCATTACCATCGCCAACAACCTGGCCTATATCGATTCTGACAAGTGCAAATTGTGCCGCAAATGCGTTTCGGTTTGCCCGACCAATGCCATTATCGAACTGAATTTTCCACCACGGAAAATCACTGTTTCTGACGAAACTACTGCGGCACCAGCCAAGCCAGTTGCCAAAACAACGGAGCAACCCACCGCAGAAGCAAAAGCTGAATCTTCTGAAAATTAATCAACGAGGAGGAAAAACGTGTTAAAATCATTCCAAATAGGAGGAGTTCATCCGGCTGAAAATAAACTTTCGGCCCAAAAAGCAATAGAAGTGCTTCCTTTGCCTAAAACTGTATTTATACCTGTTGGCCAGCATATTGGTGCGCCTGCCGAATCCATCGTTCAAAAAGGCGATCAGGTAAAAGTCGGCCAACTCATCGCTAAATCTTCGGGCTTTGTTTCAGCCAATATCCATTCTTCGGTTTCAGGCAAAGTAACCAAAGTGGAAACCGGCCCCGACACCTCGGGCTACCCGAAGAAAGGCGTTTACATTGATGTGGAAGACGACGTCTGGGACGAAAAAATTGACCGCAGTCCGGAACTAAATGCTGAAATCACGCTGGATGCTACCGCTATTCTGGCTAAAATTCAGGATGCCGGAATCGTAGGTTTGGGTGGCGCCACATTCCCCACACATGTTAAACTGGTTCCACCGAAAGGGATGAAAGCTGATGTGCTACTGATTAACGGCGTGGAATGCGAACCATACCTGACTTCGGATCACCGCATGATGCTGGAACACACCGAAGAATTAATCGTTGGCGTGCAATTACTAATGAAGGCTTTGAATGTAAACAGGGCCGCCATTGGCATTGAAAACAACAAACGCGATGCGATATCGAAAATAATCAAAACAGCCTACAGGCACACCAACATATCGGTGGTTCCGTTGAAAGTGAAATACCCGCAGGGTGGCGAAAAGCAACTGATAAAAGCCGTAACCGGACGTGAAATTGCCTCCGGCGCTTTACCTATTTCGGTGGGCGCGGTGGTCACCAATATCGCCACCACTTTTGCAGTTTACGAAGCGGTTCAGAAAAATAAACCGCTGTTCGAACGGGTGGTTACAGTTACCGGAAAATCACTGGCCAATCCATCCAATTTTAAGGTTCGGATCGGCACATCTATTGGCGAGCTGATTAACGCTGCCGGTGGACTCCCTGAAAATTGCGGAAAAATAATTAACGGTGGCCCGATGATGGGAAAAGCCGTAACCAATACCGAAATACCTGTTACCAAAGGAACTTCAGGAATAGTAATGATGCCCGAAACCGAAGCAAAACGGGGCGAAACCATGCCTTGCATCCGCTGTTCGCGTTGTGTTTCGGTGTGCCCGATGGGTCTGGAACCCTTCCTGTTAATGACGGTATCGGAAAAGCAAATCTGGGATCGCGCCGAATACGAACGCGTAATGGATTGTATTGAATGTGGTTCGTGCAGTTACACCTGTCCGGCCAACCGTCCGCTACTCGATTACATCCGGCTCGGAAAAGGCAAAGTTGGCGCGTTGATACGGACTAGAAAGAATTAGCTTGAGAATCAGCCTTCGACAGGCTCCGTCACTCGGAGCGGCGCTCCCTGAGCTCGAAGCAGTCGAAGGGAGCAACTCCGACAGGGATATGAAAAACTATAAAATTTGATATAAGAATAAAATGAATAAACTATTTACGATATCTCCCTCGCCGCACATCCATTCCGGCGATTCGGTGAATAAAATCATGTACGGCGTTATTCTGGCGCTGGCACCTGCATTTGCCTGGTCGGTGATGATGTTCGGGCTCGATTCGGTTCGGGTTACCCTTGTGGCAGTTGCGGCCTGCATGGTTTTCGAGCTTCTGATCCAGAAATTTATACTGAACGTAAAACCGCAGATCGCTGACGGATCGGCTGCATTGACCGGGGTTTTGCTTGCCTTTAATGTTCCGGCATCCATTCCTTCGTGGATGTTGATTGTGGGAGCCTTGGTGGCTATCGGAATTGCCAAAATGCCTTATGGCGGACTGGGAAACAACCCGTTTAATCCGGCGTTGGTGGGTCGTGTATTTATGCTAATATCGTTTCCGGTGCAAATGACTTCGTGGCCCGCAATTGGCACATCGGGTGTTGATGCCGTAACCACCGCTACGCCTTTGGCCATCCTGAAAGAAGGAGTAAAAAATGGTCAGCCCGTGGTTGAGATTTTCAAAAATTTACCCACCAATATGGATTTGTTCCTCGGGAATATGTCGGGATCGCTTGGCGAAATATCGGTGGCAGCCCTGTTAATCGGAGGAATTTTTATGCTGGTCCGGAAAATTATTACCTGGCACATTCCGGTTTCGGTACTGGTTTCCGCAGTGGTTTTCTCCGGAATTTTCTGGCTGATTGATCCCGCAAAAAATGCCGATCCGATATTTCACCTGATGACAGGCGGACTGATACTTGGCGCATTTTTTATGGCAACCGACATGGTTACTTCGCCCATGAATGCGAAAGCGCAACTCATTTTTGGTGCCGGAATCGGTGTACTGACCATCCTGATCAGGGTTTGGGGAGCTTATCCGGAAGGCGTTTCGTTTGCCATTCTGATTATGAATGCACTGGTTCCGCTATTCAACCGGTTTGTAAAGCCGAAACGATTTGGCGAAGTAAAAACTCAAACGATAAAAGGGTAAGTTATGGCTAAGAAAGAATCAAGCTTTAAAAATATGACGATTGCACTTTTCGTCATTACCGCAGTTGCCGGACTGGCCCTCTCGGCTGTTTATTCAGTCACCAAAGAACCCATCGCCATTTCGCAGAAAGCAAAAATAAATAATGCCATAAAAATGGTTATCCCCGAATTTGAAACCATTGCCGACACGGTTTTGATGCCGCAAGATGGCAAAGACAGCATCCGCATACACCGTTTGCTGAAAGGCACCGAAAATTCAGGAATAGCCGTAGAAACATATACGGATAAAGGTTTTAGCGGACGGTTTACCCTGATGGTCGGCTTTGCTCCCGATGGTTCCATCAGTAATATTGAAGTTTTGGAACACAAGGAAACTCCCGGACTGGGAACCAAAATGGCTTTACCGGCTTTCAAAGATCAGTTCAAAGGGCTGAAACTTTCGGAACTTCCGGGCGAAAAACTTAAAGTAAAAAAAGACGGTGGTTCGGTTGATGCCATTACCGCAGCAACCATCAGCAGCCGGGCTTTCTGTGATGCCGTAAACCGCGCCTATGAAACCAACAAAAAAGGAGGAAACCAATGAATCAGCTCAATAATTTCAGCAAAGGATTCCTTCGGGAAAATCCGATTTTAGTATTGCTCTTAGGCACCTGCCCTACCCTTGCGGTAACCTCATCGGCGATGAACGGACTTGGGATGGGATTGGCAACTACGTTTGTACTGTTTATGTCGAACGTTTTTATTTCGGTGGTTAAAAACTTTGTTCCCGACAAAGTGCGTATTCCGGCATTTGTTGTTGTAATTGCCAGTTTTGTAACTATCGTCGATTTGCTGATGCAGGCCTACACACCAGCGCTATCCAATCAATTGGGTATTTTTATTCCGCTGATAGTGGTAAACTGTATCGTACTTGGCCGTGCCGAAGCTTTCGCGGCCAAAAACAATGTTTTTTCATCATTTATCGATGGATTGGGAATGGGACTGGGATTTACGATGGCACTGGTCATTATTGGAGGAATTCGCGAAATGCTGGGTGCCGGATCAATTTTCGGTTACAAATTTATTGCTGAAGGAGCCGACGGAATTCTGGTCTTCATTCTTGCACCGGGAGCATTTATAACACTCGGGTTCCTGATTGCCATTCTGAAAAAAATAAATAAATCATCTTAATAATTTCGGATCATGGAATACATTATCATTATCATATCGGCCATATTCGTCAACAATATTGTATTGGCACAGTTTCTCGGAATCTGTCCGTTTTTGGGTGTAAGCACCAAGACTGAAACGGCTATTGGCATGGGTGCTTCAGTGCTTTTTGTGATGACACTGGCCACCATAGTAACCTATCTGGTTCAGATGTACGTATTGGTCCCGCTTAATCTGGCCTTTCTGCAAACTATCAGTTTTATCCTGATTATTGCCGCCCTGGTTCAAATGCTGGAAATCATCCTGAAAAAAGTAAGCCCGTCGCTGTACCAGGCTCTGGGGATTTACCTTCCGCTGATTACCACCAACTGTGCCGTTTTGGGGGTTGCCATTTTGGTGATTAAGAAAGATTTCAATCTGACTGAATCGGTTGTATTTACCGTTGCCACAGCTATTGGTTTTGCGCTGGCGCTGGTTATCTTCTCCGGAATCCGCGAGCAGCTAGCTATTGCCGATGTACCCAAGGGTATGAAAGGAATCCCGATTGCCCTTGTAACTGCCGGAATTCTGGCTCTGGCATTTATGGGTTTTGCCGGACTAGTGTAAGGACTGATCATCTCGAAACAGGTCATTTATTGTCATTTGTTTCACGTCACTGGTGGTCATTGCCAAACCCACTTGAAAATTTGTTATTGGATATTCAGGATTGGATATTAGTGGTTGTCAGAAAAAATCTATAAAAATACAAGCAGCTTTCTGTTAAGCTGCTTTTTTACTTTCAGAAGAAAAGGCAAATATGGAAATTCAAACATTTAGAGAAAGACTTATCCGGTGTGTCAGAACAGCACTTCCGCAAGGTACTAAAACTGCCTTTTGGTTGCTGAAGCTGACTATTCCTGTTTCGTTTGGCGTATTTCTGCTCGACTTTTTCGGAATCCTGAATGTAATTGCAGGCTGGGTTGCCCCGCTTTTTAAACTGATTGGCTTATCCGGACAAGCTTCCGTCGTGCTAATCACCAGCTTTTTTACCAACATTTATTCCGTAATTGCAGTAATGACTACGCTCGGAATTGGCTACCGTGAAGGAACCATACTGGCCGTGATGTGCCTGATTTCACATGCCCTGATTGTAGAAACAGCCATCCAGAAAAGAACAGGATCAACGCCTTGGAGAATCGTCGTCATCCGCCTGTCTGCCAGTTTTATTGCCGCCTGGGGACTCAACCTGGTACTTCCTGCAGAAACAGTGTCCGTCGCTAAAAACCTGATCGGCGAAACCAAATCCTTTTCTCCGGCTCTCCTGAAGTGGATTACCGACATGTCGATTACCACCGTTAAAATTATTATCCTCGTTAATTTATTGCTGATTCTTCAGAAAATACTCAACGAATTTGGACTTATCCAATGGATACTTAAACCATTCACTCCATTGCTTCGAATGATGGGATTGCCCGCCAATACGGGTTTCCTCTGGATGGTCGCCTATACACTTGGCCTTTCCTATGGCGGTGCCATCATGATCAGCGAATCGGAAGAAGGAAAACTAAGCCGGGAGGATGCGGATTTACTAAATCACCACATTGCCATTTCGCACTCGCAGCTCGAAGATCCGCTTTTATTTGTTGCCATCGGGTACAACATGGGTATTCTGGTCTTGCCAAGAATCCTTCTTTCCATTGTTTATGTGTGGATCAGAAGATTTGAGATTTGGGTTAAAAGCAAAAATACGGGCATCAAAAGCTGAAATTTAACTTCTGATGCCCGCATAAAGCCAACAATTCCGATTCGCCTAAGTGAATCAATGAGGGGCTTTGCCCCTGTGACCCCAATTCCTTTTTTGTCTTAACACCAAAAAGGAATCAAAAAAGGTCAAGGCTGCGTTCGCTTCGCACGAAAAACTAGCGTTCGACGGCTAAAATCTTTTAAACTCGCCTACGGCTCAAACAGAAAAGATTTTTTAGCGCCGTCTTCACTTGTTTTTCGGCTCACCGAACAAGGCCGCTCGGACAATTGACAAACGGTTTTTCAAATTAGGTACACTATCTGTATTAGATATTCATTCAGATTATTGTCCCTGCATCCTCTTAGCCCGTTCTTCCGCTTGTTTCTTGCGGAATTCGTCCAATTTTACGCCTTGTTCTGCTGTTAAAACAGCTTTTAGCGCCTTATCGGTTTCTGTCCTAATTTTGGTCATTTCTTCGCGCATTTTATCGCGATCCATATTTCCGCTTTCGCGCATTTTGGCAAATGCTTCCGATTGCTTTTTCTGCGCCTCGGTCACAATCGGAGTAATTTTGGCAACCTCGTCTTTGTTTAAGTTCAAAGCTGTCGTAATGCCTGTGATTTCCCGTTGAAGTCGTTCAGCAGGATCACCGCCCGGCTGGGCAAAACCTGAACCAACGGTTAAAATAACTACTAAAACAATCATTACAATCTTTTTCATCTGAAAATAATTTGTTTTTTAGTTGCCGGATGGAACCCGCATGTGAGATTTTCATCCGTGTTTGTGTTTAACGAACATGCTCGTTTCATAATCATAAATTTAAATTCTGCTATTTGACTAAATTACTTGCATTTGGTTTAAGCTGATTAGTAATATTCCAATTGTTAATTTCAAAAAAAATCCCCTCCGAAATTACTTTCGGAAGGGACCACACACAAACAATAATAAACCTAAACCAACTATTTTATTTCAAGAATTTTTCCTGAAAGTTTTAATCTTTTTGTCAAAGTCTCAGTCGTTTCTGCCTTATTTGTTCCGGTAAATCCGGGTTGTTCACCACCCACCGAAATGGTGAAATATCCGGGTTCAATCACTTGTTTATCCTTATCGTTGATCATCGAAAGCTGGCGTGGCTCAAGCGTAAATTCCACCTTTTTCGATTCCCCCTTTTTCAGGGCAATACGTTTAAACCCTTCCAGCTGGCGGATTGGACGCGGACTTGAAGCCTTCTCATCCGTAATGTACAACTGCACCACCTCTTCGCCGTCGCGTTCACCTTTATTGGTAACCGTTACCGATACGGTAATCGGATCACCAACCTTAGCCTCAGCCGGAATATTCAGGTCAGCATAACCGAAACGGGTATAACTTAAGCCAAATCCGAATGGATAAATGGGCGTTTGGCGGAAATAGCGATACGTACGGCCTTCCATATCGTAATTTTCGAAGGCTGGCAACTGATCGACAGATTTGTAGTAGGTCACCGGTAAACGTCCGGCCGGATTGTAATCGCCAAACAGAACGTCGGCCACAGCATTTCCACCTTGTTGCCCCGGATAACCCGCAGTAAGGATAGCGTCCATGTTTTCGGCTGCGTAATTAATTGAAAGTGCGCTTCCGTTAAGCAGAACCAGCACCACCGGTTTGCCGGTAGATTTAATGGCTTCCATCAGTTTTTCCTGCGTTTTGGGCAAGTTCAGATGCGTGCGGTCGCCACCTTTAAAACCATCAACCTGAATCGGCATTTCTTCACCTTCCAGACGTTGATTCAATCCCAGGACAAGAACAACGGCATCAGCTTTTTGGGCTGTTTCAACTGCCTGTTCCAGCATGTTGGGTTGAGGAGTTGCCCAAAGCAATGAAGCTGTACCGTCGCCGTGGTAATTTTTATAATCGAAAACCAGTTTGTAACGCTTTCCGGCTTCAAGAGTCAGTTTCTTTTGGCTATGAAAAGCGTGATGTTCATTGTCTCCACCTATAATTTCTTTGTCGTCGCAATAGATTTTAAAATTGGGCATGCTCCATATTCCTATTTCGTAATCGCCCGTTTGCGGTACTTTTAAGTACGTTGTCCAACGAATACTAAAATTATCGACAGGTAAACGCAAATCAGGCGATCCGGATTCCCAGTAAAAATCAACATTGTCGTCAACACGAGTGAATAATGGTTTACCTTCCAGTTTGTTGTTGGCAAAATACTCACCCAAAGCGCCCTGTTTTCCGTCTTCAGTTTCCAGGTAAATGGAAGGAATCGGAACTAATTTTGAAACACCGTCGGCCAGTTCGCTACCCAGCGCATAAATGACTTCGGTTTGAGGGGCTACTTTATTTTTAATACCCTGAAGTACCGTTACCGGATGCGAAGGTATTCCGTTGTAATTACCCCACAAGGATTCGATTTCATCAGCATTTGGGCCGATAACAGCAATCCTGGCAAGGTTCTTCTTCAACGGTAAAGTGTTGTTGGTGTTTTTCAACAAAACGATACTTTTTTGTGCCGCTACACGAGCCAGTTGGTCGTGAGCCGGATTGTCGTTCACCGAAAAAGGAATCTGCGCATAAGCGACTTTCTCGTCCGGGTCGAACATACCCAATTTCATACGCGCGGTCAATAAGCGGCCAACGCACACGTCAAGGTCTTTTTCAGTAATTAATCCACGTTTATAGGCTTCAGGCAAAGCTTTGTATGTGTTGCCGCATTCCAGGTCGGTGCCTGTTTTTACTGCCATTGCAGCTGCTTCGGCTTCATCTTTGGCAATTTTGTGGTATTGCCAGATGTCGGCAATGGCCCAGCAATCGCTCACAATGTACCCTTTGAATCCCCACTCGTTGCGAAGAATTCCGGACAATTCGGGACTGGCGCAACAGGCTTCACCGCGAAAACGGTTGTATGCGCCCATGATGGAATACACTCCGCCATCAACAATCAGGCTGCGGAAGGCGGGCAAATACGTTTCACGTAAATCGCGTTCGCTAACCCTGGCATCAAAAACATGCCGCGATGGCTCAGGTCCGGAATGAACCGCGAAATGTTTGGCCGTGGCAACCACTTTCAGATAATTCGGATCGTCGCCTTGTAATCCTTTAACGAACTGGGTACCCATTTGTCCGGTCAGGTAAGGATCTTCGCCATAGGTTTCGTGGCCACGACCCCAACGCGGATCGCGAAAGATATTGATATTGGGAGACCAAAAGGTTAGCCCCTGGTAAATTTTACGAAGTCCACGACGTGCAAATTCGTGATGTTTGGCGCGTGCCTCATCAGAAATTACACTGGCTACCTGGTTAATCAACCCGGTATCCCAGGATGCAGCGATGGTGATAGACTGAGGAAAAACGGTGGCATAACCGGCACGCGCAACTCCGTGCAAACATTCGTTCCACCAGTTATATTCCGGAATTCCGAGGCGCGGGATAGCTGGCGAAGTATAAAGCATTTGAGCCATTTTTTCCTCAAGTGTCATTTCGGCAAGTAAGCTTTCAACCCGCTCCTGTGTTGATAGATTGGTGTTCTGAAATTGAAATCGGGGTTGTGAAATCCCTGGCAAAGGGCACACAAGCAACAAAATCAAATACAAATAGTGTTTCATACGTGAATAATTTGCTTTTTAATTGTCGTATGGAACTCACATGTCGATATTTCCATATTCATGGATGTTAGTATTTTACATGCTCGTTTCATAAACTTTATTTTTTATTCTGGTCTGGTCTGGTCTGCAAAACTACAAAAAGGAATACAAAATGTCAAATAAGATTTGCCAAAGCGAACCACTAATTTCAGGAAAAGTATAACCGGAAGGAAAACACCTGCCACGCCGTTCTTTCTGAGTCAAAAAATAACTCCTGTCAAATTCATGCGTTCGGGCACATTTCGAACCGACTGTTCGATTACATTTGCAAAACAAACTGAGAATAAAGTTACTTAATCAACACGAAACAAAACCGACTATGAAAAAACTGCCGATATTCCTTCTTTGTATGCTTATCGTTTCCACAACCTTTAAGGTTAATGCCCAATCCAAAGTCGATCCGAAAGATATAAGAGACAAAATGCAGTGGTTTGGCGATGCCAAGCTGGGTATTTTTATCCACGCCGGAATTTATGCCGTTGACGGTATTGACGAATCGTGGAGTTTTTACAACAAAAAGATCAGCCATGCCGATTACATGAAGCAATTGAAAGGATTTACCCTGAAAAAATATGACCCGGCTGCCTGGGCCGAGCTGATCGAAGAAAGCGGCGCCCGATATGCGGTAATCACGACCAAACACCACGATGGTGTGGCCATGTACGACACCCGGATGAATAACCTGAGTTCAGTAAAAGCCACTCCGGCCAAACGCGACATGGTCAAACCCTTCTTCGACGAATTGCGCAAACGCAACATCAAATGCGGCGCCTATTATTCGTTGATCGATTGGACGGATGCGAATTATCCGGGCTTTCTGAAAGACAGTTCGAAATATAAAATCTCAGACGATTACGAGCGGTGGAACCGCTTCCGGAGTTTTTTTCAGGGACAGATCAAAGAAATCAACAGCATGTTTAAACCCGATTTGTGGTGGTTCGACGGCGACTGGGAACACAGCGCCGAAGAATGGGAATCGCAAAAAGTGCGGCAGATTATTTTATCCGGAAACCCCAATGCGATTATCAACGGACGGTTGCAGGGTTACGGCGATTACGAAACGCCTGAGCAGAACTTTCCGGTTTCGAAACCGAAGTACAACTGGTGGGAATTGTGCATGACCACCAACGACAACTGGGGTTTCCACCACGACAACAACTGGAAAACTCCTTATGAGGTGATCACTATTTTTGTGGATGCCGTTTCGAATGGCGGCAACCTGTTGCTCGACATGGGACCAAAAGAAGACGGGACGATCCCGGAAGAACAAATCCATGTACTGAAAGAATTGGGCGCCTGGAACAAAAAACATGGCGAGGCCATTTTTAATACGGTAGCCGGATTGCCCCAAGGCCACTTTTACGGCCCCACTACCCTATCGAAAGATTCCACATCGGTGTATCTGTTCTTACATGGCAAGGTGGACGGACAAATCCTGATTAAAGGCCTGGTCAATACAATTGAAGATATTTCAGTAGTTGGAAACGGAGCCAAACTGACCCATAAAGTGGTTGGTAAAATCTCGTGGAGCCCTGTTCCGGGGCTGGTTTACATCACTGTTCCCGAAGCTGTTTCGGACAAATACGTTACCGTACTGAAAGTAAAACTCGATAAACCCTTAAAACTATACCGCGGACAAGGTGGCTTGAACTAAACGGAACCCGATCTGGAATAATATGATAAAGTACTGCATGAACGAAGGGTGGAGCTGGCTTTTGAATGCCACCGCTGGTTCGATTTGGTCCGCACCGGTCGTGCTGTTGACCTGATGAAGTCTAAAGGGTTCAAGGTTAACGAAACACAGTTGATCTTCCCGATTCCACAAAAGCAGATTGACATCAACCCCAACATCATGGTGCAAAACGAATATCGGATTGACTAAACAGTTGTTGATACTGAATACACTTAAAAGGAGAAGGAGATGGTTGTCTTCTTCTCCTTTTTGTTTCGGAGTTATCGGATATATGGTTGATTTGACTAGCAACGGCATAAATGCCGTTGGAAGATGGAATAATCCTTATTTCGGCTTTAGCCTAAACATCAAATTATTTTGGCTAAAGCCGGGATTTGTCTGTTTCTCATTTCCCCCGACCTAAAGGTCTGGGCTATTTATAATCAATAAACCGATAATTCCGATTTATTTTATGAATGCCAGAAACGGGGATATGCCCAACGGGAAACGGCAGCGTTTAAAATAAACCAAATCTATTTTGTTTACTTACTGGGATTCCAACATCAAATCCTTATTTTTGATGAATAATTCTAAACACTAATAAATCATTAATGGCCCCCTTTCGGGCTTGTAAAAAAATTTAATCATGAAGAAAAACATTTTTATGACGCTTTCTTTGGCAGTTGCGTTATTCCTCGCACTGCCCGGATTTTCACAATCGGTAAACAAACTTTCGAAAAAAGAGAAAAAAGCGGGTTGGGTACTGATGTTTAATGGTAAAAACTTCGACGGATGGAGACAGTGCAACGGTACTGCCATGCCAGCCAACTGGGTAATTGAAGATGATGCCATGAAAGTGGTTATTGGTGAGGGGAAAAAACCAGGCCAGGGAGCCAATGGCGACATCCTTTATCCAGGCAAAAAATTCAAGAATTTTGAACTGTCAATCGACTGGAAAGCCAGCAAATCGGCCAACTCCGGTATTTTCTTCAACGTGCGCGAAGTGCCGGGCAAACCCATTTATTATGCGGCTCCTGAAATTCAGGTACTCGACAATGTGGATGCTTCGGACAATAAAATCGACAGTCACCTTGCCGGTTCGTTATACGACATGTTGCCGGCCGACCCCAAAACGGTAAAACCGGTTGGCGAATGGAATACCATTGTTGTTAAAGTTAAAGATGGCCAGGTTACCCACACTCAAAACGGCGTTCAGGTTGTTTCGTACAGCTTGTGGACTCCTGAATGGGATGCCCTTATTGCTAAAAGTAAATTCAAAAGCTTCCCCGGATTTACAGAAGGAATCTCGAAAGAGGGTTACATCGGCCTTCAGGATCACGGTTACGATGTTTGGTTCCGCAACATCAAGATTCGCGAACTGTAATTTAGATACGTCGAACACATCAAATGCCCTGCACAGCTTTGCCTCGTTAGATGGTGACGCTTGCAGGGCTTTTTTTATACCCTTCTCTCCTTGCCCAATCCGGACGTGTTTGTTGGAAATCGGATAACAACTACACACTGACACATTCGTTAGCAAGGAGTTCGCGAACACCCCGCTGGATTTTAATTCCAATTTTGTATATTTGACTGGAGTATAAAATTGTTTTTCACCCTGCGAACAACAACCAGTGGCACCCTATGATTCAACTCAAAAAAATATTCCACCGTGGAGAGTTTCAGATTGGACTCTTTTTGGGATTTGATGAAGAGTTAAAAATCAAGGCTAAACGTATCGGCGCTGTTTGGAGCCAGACACACAAATGCTGGTATGTGTTGTATAACAAGAAAAACTACAATCAAATACTTCGTAATTTTGGCAATGTTGAGATTCTAAAAGACGAAAACAACGAGCGGCACACTGAACCTGCTGAAATACAGCAAGAAATTGTTCACATAGCTGAGACGATCAGCGAAATTCGGACCAACGAAAAAGCCGAACATAAGGGCACTGTCCCTGAAATTGCCAGCAAAATTGTTTATCGTGGAATTACAGGCAAATACTGGATATTAAAAGTTCCTTACAAAGCCGAGCTTACGCCCAAATTGATGGACATCAAAGGCGTTTTCTGGAACAAACAGCAAAAAGCTTTTTGTGTGCTGAGGCATGTGAATGTAAAAATCAAAGTAGAAGCATTGTTGGGTATCGGCGAGATTTTCCCGCCTGAATATTTCAATCTGGAGACTGTTGTATCGCACCCCAATACTTTTATTGAGTTGAAGGAATATGCCATTGATAAAAAATGGATGATACTGAATTGTCCGCCTGTGCCTTACTTACTCGAACAGGTAAAACGCTGGGAAGGAAGCCGCTACTGCAAGATCAACCAAGCATACCTGCTCACGGCGACTCCGGCAATGCTCGAAAATGTCAAAAAACTTGCTGACGAACTGAATATTTCGGTTTACAACAAGCTGCCCGCCAGATATCTGAGCAAACATAAGGCGATAAACAGAAAGGAATCGCAATTCAGGAATTTAAGATCGGGATTATTGCAACAAGTTCCGGAGATGGCCCGATCGTATTCTCTGGCAATGATTGATTACCTGATGGCTCAAAATTACAGCGCGAACACGATTAAGAATTATACCAATTCGTTTAACCTGTTTCTGCGAATTAATAACTACAAGAATCCGGATGAGCTTACTGAAATGCAGGTAGTGAGGCATTTGGCGGGTATGACCGAAAAAGGGCTATCGGCTTCGAGCCTGGCCATGTTGGTAAACGCCCTGTTGTATTACTTCAGGACTGTACTGAAAAGGGATTCGTTTGAAATTAAACTACCGCGTCCGAGGAAAGAGCATCATTTACCATCGGTTTTAACGGCAGAAGAGTGTTTTAGCATATTCAGAAATGTTGAAAATCCGAAGCATAAATTGTTGTTACTGATTGGTTATGGCGCGGGTTTACGGCGCAGCGAGATTGTTTCGCTAAGATGGGCCGATATACTTTTTGAAGAGTACCAAATACATGTAAAACAAGCCAAGGGAAACAAAGACCGGATGGTGATGTTGCCTTATTCGATAGTAGCCTATTTGCAAGATTATCGAAAATTCTATCCGAGCGACGACTGGGTCTTTGAGGGGCAATATAAAGGTGAGGCATTAAGTACAAGAACGGTACAGCAGGTAATGCACGATGCTGTGGTGAAAGCGGGACTGGAAAAGAAAGCAACAGTACATACACTGAGGCACAGTTTTGCAACCCATTTGCTCGAAAGTGGCACCGACATCAGGTATATACAACAACTTATGGGGCACAGCAGTATAAAAACTACGATGATTTACACGCACATTACGCCAAAAGCAGAGCGAAAAATTGTTAGTCCGCTCGACAATTTGGTACGAAATAATATAACTCCCCAAAAGATAGAAAAATAATGTATAAATCGTTTTGTTTTATGAACATAACTCGCTACTTTTAAAACGTTGAAAAACAAAACAACACGAATGGAGGAGAAGAGGTTTAACGCAAACGAACCTTTGAAAAGTACTATAAACTTTCCGCTATTCACTAGTTGTAGCCAATTGTAATCGCAACTTGAAACGGCATCGGGTTTAGGCAAAAATAAATGTTCTGGTTACTTGATACAGTTTCGCGGTTTGGCAGAATTGAGTTATTTGACGAGGTTTTTATGAGTTTTTGGAGTTGTTAAGTTATTGGAGTTGAGTTGTTGGAGTGACAAGTCATTGGAGTTTACAAGTTTCGTTTCATTGACAGACAAGCTCAACTTGACACAGAATCCACAGGTGACACATTTTCACCATTTGACACGGAATCGGTTTGAGAGAAAACCAGCATAAACATTGACAGTTTCGAGGTTTTTTAAATATAGACGGAGATGGAAAGTAGGGAAAATAAACAATATTCGAATCGACACTTTTGTGCCTTGATTGAACGGACATGCTACCGTTTGAATGGGACTGAAGTGGCGAAGCGTCTCCGGCATTGAACAAAAAGAATGAAAAAATTAAGGAAAAAAGAACAACTAGGCTACAACTTCAGCTACCCGTCAAGCGCGGCAGCGGTGGTTTTCGGTGGGCATCTTTCCGTTCATGCAGTTTTTTGGCTTGACAGGAAATCGCCCGCAATCCGCCCCTGCGTGTAGCTTCCTACGTTACCAGCAATTTTAAAATGCTCTCGAATGATTGAAAACGGATTTGATTACGATAGAACTGTAAAAACACAAAGATTAGTTTTTAAAGGACAGAGGTTCCAAAAGATTACTAGTTATATTTTTCAATTTATAATTATTGCTTTTGGATTGACAATCAGTTACTTTATTCTTAAATCACAATTAGAAAACAATCCGTCTTTGACAGATTATTTAGTGGCTGTGTTTTTCCCATTAATAATATTAGCGCTGACAATATTTGTATGTAAAATTCTATTAACAAGGGACAAACTAAAAGAAATAGTAACCACTCTAAAAAATGACAATACAAGAGTAAAATTATTGGAAGCCGCAAAAAACTTAAATTGGAGAGCAGATATTGTATCAGACAAGCATATCGTCTTTGTGACAAAATTTGGATTTGTCAAGGATTGCCAAACTGTTACATTGATTTTCTTCCCTGACGGTAGGATTTTTTTTAATAGCATAAATTATCCAAATGATTATATTCGACAATCACGGTTTATGGAGAATTATCAAGCTTTAATGACAGAATATTTTAGGATTGAGAAGGATTGAAAACTGCTGGTAACTTCAGCTACCCGTCAAGTGCGGCAGCAGTGGTTTTCGGCGGGCATCTTTCCGCCCAAGCTGTATTTCGGCTTGACAGGAAACCGCCCGCAGTCCGCACCTGCGTGTAGCTTCCTACGTTATTGCCAATTGTAGGTGCGACACCAAACAAGGAGACAAATTGAACTGGTTTGACAAAATAAAAGAGTTGACAACTATGCAGGACAAATCATCTGAACTAAAAAAGGGAGAGATTAAACAAATTCTCGTTCAGACAGCAAATGAAATTTTGCCTGACTTTGAATTTCTTGCTTATAAAAATGGGTGCTATACTTTTCAGAGACTTAGGCAATCAAACAAATTAACTGTTTATGAAACACTTCACATCATTTTTGCACTGAAAGACAGAAATTTTGCTTGCTCAATTGCGTCAAGATTAAATCCCGAATACATTTTTGTAAACCATTACAATACAGGACTAATAAATCCGCATAAAGACTTAAAAGTATTGAGACATAACACGGGTGTTTTAAATATTCAAGACGCTTACTATTTTCATAACGGACAAGTTGAAACGACAATAAAAACTGTAAAAGAAATTTTTGGAGACTATAAAAAATACGGACTTTCATTCCTTGACACGCAACTTGAAAAACTAAAATCAAATTCAATTATCAAATGTGGTTTTGACTACATAGACAACTTGCAGACCGACAAGGAAAATCTAAAAAAGGAAATTACAGAAGGACTTAATAAAGGCGGACTTTTACTTTCGAGTATAAAACACCCTATTTACATTGACCTTAAAGAGAAAATGCAATCTGTAAGCGGACAAAGTAAAGAAGACCGACAGAAAATACCGAAGACAGCACACGAATTATTAGAAATATTTTGGAAGAGATGAGAAAACAACTGGCAATAACTTCAGCTACCCGTCAAGTGCGGCAGCAGTGGTTTTCGGTGGGTATCTTTCCGCTCGGTCGGCTTTTCGGCTTGACAGGAAATCGCCCGCAGTCCGCCCCTGCGTGTAGCTTCCTACGTTGGCGGTAATTTTATGACCGCGCAACTTGACAATTTTTAAACAAAAAACAATTACAGATAAAAATGGATAAAATCTCAATACTCTTTGCAAAGTTCGCTGGACTTCAAAAAAACTTCAATAACATAGCATGGTCTAGCGGCAGGACTGGTGGTTCAATCGTTGAACATTTATTAAGCCAATTTGACAAATGTAGAATAGAACTTAAAGAACTAATGCCAGAGTTATTTTCTGACTTACCTGATGTGAAAATTCCTGAACCATACGGCAGAGGAGGTATTAAAGGAGAAACGATTTATACAATTTATCAAGTTACTCCAATTCTTCAAAACATTGACTATATTTTAGAAGTCAGAACAAATTATAGAGTTGGTGAAAAGATTGAAAACGAAGCAAGACCACAAAGAGTTTTTATAAGTCATGGAAGAAGCAAAGAATGGTATAAGATTCAGGCGTACATCGAAAAGGACATAAAACTTGAATCACTTGAACTTGCACAAGAGCCTATTCTTGGTCGGACAGTTTTACAAAAATTAAATGACGAAGCAGGGCGATGTGGTTATGCAGTTATTGTAATGACTGGTGACGATATCGTTGGAGAAGAAGTAAGAGCAAGAGAAAATGTAATGCACGAAGTCGGCTTTTTCCAAGGTAAATATGGTTTGCAAAATGTTACTCTTCTTCACGAGGAAGGTGTAAATATTCCAAGTAATATACACGGACTTGTTTATATCCCTTTTCCAAAAGACACAGTCGAAGCGACATTTGGGGCATTAAGCAGAGAATTAAAAGCACAGCTAACATAAAAACTATTTATTATGAAGAAATACACTATTAAAGATTTTTCCGTAGGAGACAAAGTTTACCATTTAAGCAATACTAAATTGAAAATGGTTGCTGTTGAAATTCACAATGACCTTAATGAAATTTCTTGTCGTTGGGTTGACAATGACGGTAAAGTTCAGTGCATAGAATTTATGGCAGAAGAACTTGGTAAAGCAAGTGATTTAGGCCCAAGAGTTTATTCAATTTAACAACAATAAATGAAAGAAAAACTACCGCCAACTTCAGCTACCCGTCAAGTGCGGCAGCGGTGGTTTTCGGTGGGTATCTTTCCGCTCAAGCTGCTTTTCGGCTTGACAGGAAACCGCCCGCAGTCCGCCCCTGCGTGTAGCTTCCTACGTTATTGGCAACCCTGAGGGCTTCGCAAACAAGCTTTTACGACAGGTTTTCGGGGCTTGACAGTTTAGTTTTTCATTTCGGGCGGAGATTTTTACGCGGAGGACTTTTCCTCGTTTGACAATTTGGTATTTAGAGAAAAAAAACGCTGGTCGACAGTTTTTCGGGTTTCGACAGAGAGTTTTTCATTTCGACAGAGACTTTAACAAAAACTGCTCGACAGAGCCTGCAACTTGACAGTTCAACGGTTCTCGACAGTTTTGTTTTTCATTTCGGCGGAGAGTTTTACACGACAAACAATTACGAGGACAATGATTTCATTCGACTCGACAAAATATTTAAAATGAGTAATTTAATACAGGACAGAAGGGCAGCCAATAACAAAAACTATATGTCAATTGGGGTTTCGGTGCAGACAACAAAGTTCGCAGCCCGCAACATCGGCATCGGGGTTCGACAGGAAAGCAACCCGCAATCCCCAACTGCATATAGTTCCGTCCGTTGGCGGCAAGGCTATGGCGTCAGTGCGACAATAAGCTGAAGAATAAAATAACTTAAACTTTGACATTATGAATTGTATTTATTGCGATGCTCAACAACCTGACAGAGGTTTCTTCTGCCCTAGCTGTTTCAAACAGACTAAGTGTAAACATTGCAGTGAATTACTACTGAAAGACGCAAAGATTTGTGTTTTCTGTGGTGAAGCTGTTGGACAAAAAACTGCTGTGACAAATCTCAATACTATTGAGTTTTCCGAAACAGAAACTGAACGGAAGTTTAAAGCTTCATTTACTGACACCGTAGGCCAAAGTATTAGTGATTCTTTTGGAATGATTTTAACCAATAAAATGGGTTCAAGGAAACATATTCCAGCTTCACTTCCATTTCAAAATAGCAACCAACAGAACAATGAAATAACAGAAGAAGATGTTGAAAATGTTGATGAATCCCCAATTGATATTTATCCCAAGCTACAGCAGAATGAAATTCCGACTTTGGAGGATATTAAACTTAGAGATTTAGCAAAAAGTGAAACTGAGTGGATTTTGGTTTATGCATATTTTGCTTCACAAATGGGAACAAAGGTATTTACCAAAGAAAATATAAATCAACTTTATAAGGAAACAAAAAGGAATACTTTGAATAATAGTAAAAATCTATTCCGAAATTTCAAAACCATTTTAAAAGCATTATATATCAAATCAACAAATGGGAATGACTTCATTTTACTGCCAAAAGGAATAGAAAAGGTAGTAGAAATATTAAAAGGCAATTCCAAAGGAGTAAATAGAAAAAAATCGGCAGGAGGTGGTGAAGCAACTAAAACAAGAGTTTCTAATAGTTTAAAAGTTCTTACAGATCTTAATTTACGACCAAAAGATAAAATTTCATTGAAAGACTTTGCGGCAAAGTATCCATTCAAATCAGGTGATGAACTTTCACTTCTAATTGTTTACTATTTAAAAGAAGAATTGAAAGAGACCGTTACTCTAAATCACATATACTCTTGTATGAAAGATCTAGGAACTAAAATTCCACAACATTTCAAACAGACTCTTACGAATCAAAAAAACAATAAAAACTGGATTGATGTTGATGATTGGAACGACATTAAATATACAATTCCTGGGATGAATCATATTGAACAAGATATAATGAAACACTAAAATGGAAAATAGTTTTACTAAAGAGGACATTGAAAATTTCACTTCAACTATCGACAACTTCTTTGAGTTAAAATCAACTGAACAACTTGATTGTTTCGTTTATTTTTTGACTGTTGAGAAACAACTTCCAACGACTCAGGCGACTGCAATAAGAAACTGTTTTCTATATCTAGACATTTCCCCATATAGTAATATTTCGCAATATCTAAATCAGAATTTGAAAGGAAAAGGTAAGCAACCTCCAAAATTTCTAAGAATTAAAGATGGTTATCAACTTCATCGCGCCTTAAAAAATTCCATTGAGACTTTGATCGATAAAAAACCACTAAAAACTCAGGTAAATAAGGATCTCAGACA
Organism: Prolixibacteraceae bacterium; assembly: GCA_019459525.1. Lineage (GTDB taxonomy): Bacteria > Bacteroidota > Bacteroidia > Bacteroidales > Prolixibacteraceae > Aquipluma. The sequence continues at coordinate 5,249 of JAIBEY010000025.1, read as the reverse complement.
ATTATTGACTTTTATCCAGAATCCCGATGAAAACGAATTTTTAAAAGAAGCTATTGATTGTTATGAGATTTCTGCATACCGAGCAGCTATTGTAATGGTTTGGAATTTGACTGTTGACCATTTGTTTACCTACATTCTAAAGCACAAACTAAATGAGTTCAATGCGACTCTCGTTCTCAATAATGACAAGCGAATTAAAATCTCTGCTGTTAATGATAGAGATGATTTTAATGAAATACCGGAGAATAAATTCATTGAGTTTTGTAGAATCTCGAAGATCATTTCCAACGATGTTCGAAAAATACTTGACACAAAACTTGGAATCAGAAATACATATGCTCATCCTTCAAATCTAAAAATCAGTGAATCCAAAGCAATAGAATTTATAGAAGACCTTATCAACAATGTTATATTCAAATATACGCTATGACAATTACAGTGTATTCATTGACAGATATATTGGCTGAGAAAATAAGCCCAGCCGCCAACTTCAGCTACCCGTCAAGTGCGGCAGCAGTGGTTTTCGGTGGGCATCTTTCCGCCCGGGCTGCTTATCGGCTTGACAGGAAATCGCCCGCAATCCGCCCCTGCGTGTAGCTTCCTACGTTAACGCCAATTGTAATCGCGCTTCGAAACGTTGTGCAAGTTTGACAAAAAATTGGTTTGTAGTTGTCTGAAAGGACTTCGGGTTTCGACAGATCCGAAGTTATTTGAAAGATTTTTAGAAACGGGTTTTAGGGTTTCGGGGTTTGACAGCTTATCGCTTTTTGAGAGAATTTAGCGGCTTGACACTGAATTTATTGAGACTTTGGGCGGTGACACATTTTCACCATTTGACACGGAATCAGATTTTAAAATATAGACGGAGATGGAAAGTTGGGAGAAAAATATTCGAATCGACACTTTTGCGCCTTGACAAATCGGATTTGACCGTTCGACAGGGCTGAAGTGGCGAAACGTCTCCGACAACTGACAGAAAAGACCAATTTTTTGATTCAGACATTCAATTTTAAGATTATAAACCATTGACCAGAAATTATGAAGAAGATTACAAAACGCGAAGTGTTTTTCTTTTTTATCGGGATATTCGCAATGCTAATGATAGAGTCTGTATTGGATTGGGACAATACAGTAAATGCTTTCAAAAAAGGATGGAATAGTGTTGATTCAAAAGCGGAAAAAGAACAAGCGAAATAAAAGAACAACTCGGCGTTAACTTCAGCTACCCGTCAAGTGCGGCAGCAGTGGTTTTCGGTGTGCATCTTTCCGCTCAGGCCGTCTTTCGGCTTGACAGGAAATCGCCCGCAATCCGCACCTGCGTGTAGCTTCCTACGTTAACGCCAATTGTAATCGTAACTTGAAATGGTATCGGTTTTCGATAAAATTTTAAGACTGACTGTTTGCCAGCTTGAGCGATTTTCGGGGTTTGACAGGTTTTTAGAGATTTAGTTTCGAGATTAGACAAATTCTCGCTTTTTGAGGGAATTTTGTAGTTTGACACGGAATTCGCTGAGGATTTTGGCGGTGATAAAATTTCACCATTTGACACGGAATCGGTTTTGATACTTTTTCGACCAAAACGTTTAATTTCTGGCTGACACATTTTGCATTTAGAAACGCATTACCGGACAAGGTTTTTTAAACATTGCCGACATATGAATATTCAAGATTAGTTATGAGATGTTTTTTACTGTTTATGATTTTGCTATTAATTCTTTCATGCAAAGGCCGAAATGATAATAATTCTGAAAAAGCTGAAAGGGAATTAATAAAACAAGCATCTGCTTTTGGGCAAATGTTTTTAAATAAAGATGTGCAAGGGCTTGTTGGTAAGACATATCATGGGTTTGTTCAGCTCTCGGGTGAAGACAAAATGATTAAAGATATTACAGCTTCATTTGATTCTCAAAAGGAGAAAGGAATACAACCTTATTCCGTAAGTTTTGGCAAGCCCAATAGAATAATTTTTAAAGGCGATACATTGCAAACAACATTAACATGTTCTTTAAGTGTGTTGTCATCTGATCTTAAAATGGCATATTTTTTTAATATAATTGCTATTTCAGAAAATAAGGGAGTCACTTGGAATTTTATTTTATCTTCAGAAAATGAATTAAGAAAGTTATATTTAAAATTGCCTGTTCTAAACAATGGATTGATTTTTCGCAGTGATTCAACAAAGTGGCTGGTAGATGATACATTTCAGAATAATTATAAAGCCTTCTGGAATGATTTTAAAATCAATTATCCAGCTTTTCAAATTAACAATATTAATTGGGATTCAGTATATTCAGTAAATTACTCTAAGATTAATTCAAGTACTTCTGATTATGAATTTTTCAAAATACTAAATTCGAGTTTTCTTGCCTTAAAAGATGCTCATTCGGGTATAATCTCATCTAAATATGGTCAAACTGATTATTATTCATCATTTATTCAATCGAAACCTGACAATTTTCCGGGTAAAGATTTTATTAAATATAAGTATTTGTCTTTATCGGCTAAAACCATAATAAATGACGATATTTTTTATGGTCTTGTAAGAAATACCAATGTTGGATATATTTATATAGGAAGTTTCGGTGGTAAAAAGAATGATTTTCTTTTTATTGATGGTTTTATAAAGCAGTTTAAAGACACAAAGGGAATCATCATAGATATTCGGCAAAATGGAGGCGGAAGTGAAGATTTCGCTCAGATTGTTGCAAGTAGATTTACTAATAAATCAGTAACTTATCGTTATGCAAAATTTAGAAATGGACCAAAACCTTCTGACTTGTCAAATTCTGAATTAATTCTAGAACCAGGAGGGGAAAATAAATATTTAAAGACTATTGTTTTACTTACTAATCGTCATACATTTAGTTCAGCTGAGGACTTTACATTAATGTTAAGGAGTTTGCCCAATGTTATACATATTGGTGATACAACTTTTGGGGGTGTTGCAACCTGTCCAATTGTAAAAACTTTGCCAAATGGTTGGACTTATAGAATGTCAAGAGCAATGGAATGTGATATTAATAACAAACCTATCAAAGGTGGTATTATACCTTACATCTCAATTCAGATTAGAAAAGCTGATTTAGATAAAGGTGTTGATAGTATGATTGAAAAGGCATTAACCCAAATTAATAGAAAATAAAAAACAACTTGGCACCAACAGAAAAATACCCGCAAGCTGGGTTTCGGTGCTTCGTTGCAGAATTCGGCAGTTGCCGGATGAAAAGGCAACTGGGCTAGACACATTTTACCATTTGACACGGAATCAGTTTGTGAGAAAACCGTTAGCGACATTGACAGTTTCGAGGTTTTAATAATATAGACGGAGATGAAAGTTGGGAGAAAAATATTCGAATCGACACTTTTGTGCCTTGACAAAACGGACTTGACCGTTCGAATGGGACTGAAGTGGCGAATCATCTCCGACACTGAATAAAAAGAATGAAAAAATTAAAGAAAAATGAACAACTCGGCGTTAACATCAGCTACCCGGCAAGTTCGGCAGCGGTGGTTTCCGGTGGGTATCTTTCCGCTCAATCTGTTTCTCGGCTTGACAGGAAATCGCCCGCAGTCCGCCCCTGCGTGTAGCTTCCTACGTTATAGCCCATTTAAGAGAACACAGCAACTATGATAAAGACAACTAAAAAGATAATATTTTGGATTGCAATCGCATTTATTGTGTTGACAGTTTTCAGCTTGACAATTGGACAACGGTTGCCTTATGAATTTGCGGACTATAAATTGCAACAAGGATTCTATGACACAATAATTCAAGGACTTCCAATTGCCTTTTTGTTGACACTTTTATGGACAATTAAACGAGAAAATACAAAGGGAAAGAATTGGATTTTTCTCGGTTTTACAGTTTTGATCTCGGGTCTATGTTTTGTTGGAGAATTGTTTCTAATTTTCTCATTTGGCTTTGGTTTTTGGACAACAGAAACGACACTTTATAGACACAAAACAGAAAACAAAGTAATAAAAGAACAACGCTATGACATTGGAGCGTTTGGATATGGCGGACGTAGGATTGTTGAAATCAAACCTGTTCTAAAATTTTGGATTTTGCCGACACCAATTGACACTGTGACAATTAACAAAAACGAATGGGAGTTGACTAATTTACAAGGTGACATTAATTTTCCATCGAATTAGATACATGACAGACAAACAAATGAAAACGGGCTATAACTTCAGCTACCCGTCAAGTGCGGCAGCAGTGGTTTTCGGTGGGTATCTTTCCGCCCGGGCAGCTTTTCGGCTTGACAGGAAATCGCCCGCAATCCGCCCCTGCGTGTAGCTTCCTACGTTATAGGCAAGGTTATTTGGACATCGCTAACTCGAATCGTTGTACATAAAGACTAAAACTTAAAAATATGACAGACACTGAATATTATGAATTAGCAAAATCATTCTTTTATCACATCATACAATATGGGTATGAAAACATGGAAGTAAATCTTAAGAAAGAAATAAGAAACTACATTACGAGAGTTAACAGAGCAATTGAACTAAAATTAGATACCGATGCAGATTTTTATTCAGGTGTCATCTTAAGATATTTAAAAGAACTGAATTATTTTGAGCCTTCACAAAATATTCCCAATTGCAACCTATTTAAACTAACAGAAAAAGGAAAATCATTTTTAAAATCATCTTAAGACTTATGACAAAATTTTTCATGCCAAATTACGAGGACAATGAAGCCCTACAAGAAATATCAAGGCTAAAAGAGAGACATAAAAGTATATCTGACAAAAATATTTTTAGCATCACATATACAAGATCTAGTAAACTTATGACAGACACCGTTGGACACAGAAACGCCGAAAACAACGAACGAATAATTGCGATAATAGAAACTGACACACTATTTTATACCATAACATTAAACGAAAGAAATAATCGGACAAGTGCGCTAATGCTGTCAAAAGACGGTGTTAGAGTTAACTATTTTGAAGATTAGTTTTGTCTTCATAGTGTTTCTTAATTAGTATTATCGTCTATATTTTGTGACATGACTATAAATTTAAGTGATAACCAAACCCAGCCTATAACTTCAGCTACCCGTCAAGTGCGGCAGCAGTGGTTTTCGGTGTGCATCTTTCCGCTCTGGCTGCTTTTCGGCTTGACAGGAAATCGCCCGCAATCCGCCCCTGCGTGTAGCTTCCTACGTTATAGCCCATTTAAGAGAACACAGCAACTATGATAAAGACAACTAAAAAGATAATATTTTGGATTGCAATCGC
>JAIBEY010000091.1 GCA_019459525.1 Prolixibacteraceae bacterium | reverse complement strand
AAATCGGTAAGCAAAAAATATTCTAATATCCCTTGGGGTAAAATCAAATCCAAAAAATTCTTGTCTGCTGCTGATCCCATTCGTTTTTTCCTTCAAAGAAAAAAACTTTTATCCTCCTCCACAACATTCCCGATTGATCCTCAGTATAGTTGAACTAAATTTGAATTACGAAATGCTATAAAAAGTAGAAGGGAGCCGAGCGGCTCCCAACCAATCTACATTATTGCGATTCGTGAAAAAGGGACTTTTTATCTCTGACTAACAGGCATTTTTGATGTTCGGTCAACAATACCTTCTTTTCATTTTCTGTCAGAGCCGAGTAATAAGTTAATCTTTCTTTAGTGGTCAGTTGCCTGATTTTCCTTAGCCGGCAACTTGTTAATTCACTATCAAAAGGACAACTGAATAAAAGACCGTAAAAGTTTACATAGTTATATCCCATCTCTCCCACATTTTACTCCAATACTAAACTTATTACGTTTGTTTATTCTCTAAACAGGGAAAAGGTAACCCTTGCCAACCAATTATTTTTTTAAATTTTAAGTTTGAAGGGCACTTTGGCATATTTTTATATTTTTGCATGAGTTTAAAAAATATGCAAAATCCTGTAAATAGATATGTTTGAGAATCTGAATGAAAAGCTGGAACGGTCGTTCAAACTCCTGAAAGGTCAGGGGAAAATTACCGAAATTAATGTTGCCGAGACTTTAAAAGAAGTCCGTCGCGCGTTGCTTGATGCCGATGTTAACTTCAAGATAGCCAAATCTTTCACCGAGAATGTCCGCAAAAAGGCGTTGGGTATGGATGTGCTGAATGCCCTTAAACCTAGTCAATTAATGGTTAAGATCGTCCATGACGAGTTAGCTGAATTGATGGGTGGAAAATTTGTTGATATCAATCTAAAGGGAAATCCATCGGTTATACTTATTGCAGGTCTTCAGGGGTCTGGAAAAACAACATTCTCAGGAAAGCTGGCCAAACTGCTGAAGAGTAAAAAGGGCCGTCATCCATTATTAGTCGCTTGCGACGTGTATCGTCCTGCGGCTATCGAGCAGTTAAAGGTTCTCGGGGCACAAATTAACGTTCCGGTTTATACTGAAGAAGGAAGTAAAAATCCGGTAAAGATTGCGTTGGAAGCTATTCGTCAGGCTAAATTGCAGGGAAATGATGTCGTCATTATTGATACCGCCGGTCGTTTGGCTATCGATCAGGAAATGATGAACGAAATCAGCGCGGTTAAAGACGCGGTTAAACCACATGAAATCCTTTTTGTGGTGGACGCCATGACCGGGCAGGATGCCGTAAATACAGCAAAAGAATTTAACGACAGGCTTGACTTCGACGGGGTTGTGCTCACCAAACTGGATGGTGATACCCGTGGTGGTGCGGCTATTTCGATCCGTTCGGTGGTTGATAAACCTATTAAATTTGTAGGAACCGGAGAAAAACTGGAAGCTCTCGATAATTTCCATCCGGAACGTATGGCCGACCGTATTTTAGGGATGGGCGACATTGTTTCTTTGGTTGAAAAAGCACAGGAACAGTTTGATGAAGAAGAAGCCCGGAAACTTCAGCAAAAGCTGGCTAAAAATCAGTTTAGCTTTACTGACTTTCTGAAACAGATTCAGCAGATCAAGAAAATGGGTAACCTGAAAGATCTGGCAGCGATGATTCCCGGAATGGGAAAGGCGTTGAAAGATGTTCAGATTGAAGATGACGCTTTCAAGCACATTGAAGCCATTATTTATTCTATGACACCTGCAGAAAGGGAAGATCCAGCCTTGTTGAATGGCTCGCGCCGGAAACGTATTGCCGATGGATCTGGCACCAACATTCAGGAAGTTAACCGGTTGATCAAACAATTTACCGAAACCCGTAAAATGATGAAAGTTGTTTCGCAGGGAAACAACATGAAACGGATGATGGGAAATATGGGGCCAAGACGATAATCGTATAAAAATTCAGCTATGATATTAATTGACGGCAAAAAAACAGCCGACGAAATCAAAAAGGAAATTGCAGAAGAAGTTAAGCAGATTGTTTCAACAGGGAAACGTGCTCCTCATTTAGCAGCAGTTCTGGTTGGTCACGATGGTGGTAGCGAATCGTATGTTGCTTTTAAAATCAAAGATTGCGCTGAAGTGGGGTTTCGTTCATCGCTCATTCGTTTTGAGGATGATGTGACCGAATCGGAGCTTATTGCAAAAGTTCATGAACTGAATAATGATGCTGATTTGGATGGCTTTATCGTTCAATTGCCGCTCCCGAAACACATTTCAGAACAAAAAGTAATTGAAGCTATTGATGCCCGTAAGGATGTTGATGGATTTCATCCGGAAAATATTGGCCGTTTGGTTCTTGGCTTACCTGCATTTTTGTCGGCAACTCCGTTTGGCATTGTCGAATTGCTAAAAAGATACCAAATCCCAACTTCAGGTAAAAACTGTGTGATTGTTGGCCGAAGTAATATTGTTGGGCGTCCGTTAAGCATTCTGATGTCGCAAAAAGCAGTAAATGCCACTGTTACCGTTGCGCATAGCCAGACAAAAAATCTGAACCAGGTGTGCGCCGAGGCTGATATTTTGATTGCGGCTCTTGGTTCTCCAGAATTTATTAAGGCCGATATGGTAAAAGAAGGAGCGGTAGTTATTGATGTTGGAACAACCCGGGTAAATGCCCCGGAAACGAAATCGGGCTTTCGTTTAAAAGGTGATGTTAAGTTTGACGAAGTAGCGCCAAAATGCTCGTACATTACACCGGTTCCGGGTGGTGTAGGGCCAATGACCAGAGTTTCACTCTTACAGAACACACTTCTGGCTGCTAAGAAAAACGCATAGCCAAAACCAATATAAGAAAGAGGCTGCCATCAAATTCTGAAGACAGCCTCTTTCGTTTATAAATTGTTCAGGAAGTTTTGAATATTGGTTTCTATTCGCTCCTGAATATTGGTTAAGTCTGATTTGACAAATTTGTCGCCGGTTATATTTTCGAAAAGTTCGATGTATCGCTCCGAAACTGATAGCACAAAAGCTTCGTCCATTTCCGGAATCACCTGACCCTCTTTTCCCTGGAATCCATTCTCAATCAGCCACTGACGAACGAATTCTTTCGAAAGTTGCTTCTGGCCTTCGCCTTTAGCCAAACGATCTTCGTAACCCTGAGCGTAAAAATAGCGTGACGAATCCGGGGTGTGAATTTCATCAATCAGGTAAATTTTACCATCTTTTTTTCCAAATTCATATTTGGTGTCAACCAAAATTAAGCCCATTTCAGCAGCGATTACAGTGCCACGCCTGAAAACTTCACGGGTATATCTTTCAAGAGCTTCATAGTCGTCTTTACTTACAATACCCTGAGCAATAATTTCTTCCCTCGAAATATCTTCATCATGTCCTTCCGAAGCTTTCGTTGTTGGAGTAATAATTGGTTCCGGAAATTTCTGGTTTTCTACCATTCCATCAGGCAACGCAACACCACACAGCATTCTTTTTCCGCTACGGTATTCGCGCCAGGCATGACCAGTAAGGTAACCACGAATGACCATTTCAACTTTAAACGGCTCGCAGTGCAATCCAACGGTAACATTCGGATCGGGAGTTGCAACCTTCCAATTCGGAACAATATCGCTGGTGGCATCCAGAAATTTAGCAGCTATCTGGTTCAGCACCTGACCTTTGTATGGAATACCCTTAGGTAAAACAACATCAAAGGCTGAAATACGGTCACTTACAACCATCACTAAATATTCATTGCTGATGTTGTAAACATCTCTTACTTTTCCGTGGTAAACACTTTTTTGTCCCGGAAAATTAAAATCGGTACGCGTTAATGCTTCGCTCATTTTTCTTCGGTTTTATCTGTTTTTATTTTTTCCTTTTCTCGTCTGGCCAACTCGTGCACATGGTGTTTCTCGTAGGCCATCACAATATCACGAACCAGCCGGTGCCTGACAATGTCTTTTACATCGAACTGTACGAAAGTTATATCCTTAATGTTCTTCAGGATTTTTTTTGCAAGAATTAATCCTGATGGACTTTGAGTTGGCAGGTCAATCTGAGTTTCGTCGCCGGTAACCACAAATTTGGTATTCATCCCCATTCGGGTCAGGAACATCTTCATCTGGTTAATGGTGGTATTCTGGGCTTCGTCGAGT